>NZ_WWHX01000998.1 GCF_009862125.1 Streptomyces sp. SID5910 | reverse complement strand
TGGTATCAGTGCCACCGAGAGCAGTAAGGCGGCGGCAGCACTGCGAGTGCGGCTCATGTGCACTGGTTCAGTACCTTTCGGTTGACAGATCGTCACGTTCTGTCGCGCGTCGGTAGTGAACCACAATCAGTGGAGTCGACCTGTGGACTCCCCGTGAACATCCTGTACGTGGCAAGCTCGCGAGCCGAACGACGGACGGTGCCCAGACCGATGTCCTCGCCCCTTCCCTGGTCCTTTCCTCGGCTACTCGAAGCCTCGGCAGCCACTTGACGCCGCCTGCCCTGCTGAGAACCCAATATCTCGATGGCCACCCAGGGGGCCTGTCAGTGCCACCAGGTAATCTCGACGGCATCACCAACGCGGCCCGACGGGCTTCCGCTCCACTCCGGTGGAGTCTCGAAGGACATGCCCCCACCCGCACGAGTCACTTCGTGCTGCCTGGGGGAAGTCCTTGCTGTTCCGCGAGTCCGCCAAATCGATCGCCGCGAGGGCGCTCGACAGCTCGCTCTACCTGCATCTCACCGAGCAATTCGTCCACATGCATGGTTACCGGCCCAACGCAGCGGAGGTCCGCTCCTGGGAGCGGAGCATCCCCGCGCTGACTGCGGTCCTCAACGATGCGGGTCTCGGTGACGTCGAGGTCATGCTCGAATACGCGCTTCCACTGAACAGCAAGCGCGCGGACGTCGTACTCGCCGGCGTGCATCCGGCTACGGGTGAGCCGTCGTATGTCGTGGTGGAGCTGAAGCAGTGGAGCCAGGCACTCCCGGCCGAGGACGACCCGACGTTGTGCCACGTGGACGCCTACGCTCACCCCGTCCTCAACCCCATTGAGCAGGTGCGCCGGTACTGCGAGTACCTGGTCAACTTCAACGGGGCCGTCTCGGAGTATGGCCACAGGGTGAACGGGGTGTCCTTCCTGCACAACGCCACCGAGTTCGGGGTGACCGGTCTGCGGGAGATCGAGAGGGATGGCAACGGACTGCTCTTCACGGGGGAACGCCGCGGTGCGTTCATCGAGCACCTCCGTACGAGGCTCAGCGAGAAGCATTCGGGCGCGCGTGCGGCGGACGAGTTGTGCGACGGTGTACAGGTGCCCTCGAAGCAGCTGATGTCCGTAGCCGCGGAGGAGGTGCGAGAGCGCACGCAGTTCGTACTCCTGGACGAGCAGCAGGTCGCGTACCGGATGGTGCTCAATGCCGTCCAGAAGGCGAAGAACGCCGACCGCAAGGAAGTCGTCATCGTCACGGGAGGTCCCGGAACCGGCAAGAGCGTTATCGCCCTCCAACTGCTCGGGGAGCTCTACCGGCGCGGGGTACCCGCACTGCATGCCACCGGTTCCCAGTCCTTCACGAAGACGATGCGGAAGATCGCCGGAGCTCGCAAGCGAGAGGTCCAGGACCTCTTCAAATACTTCAACAGCTTCATGACGGCAGAGAAGAACAGCCTGGGTGCGCTGGTCTGCGATGAGGCCCACCGTATCCGGGAGACCTCGGCCAACCGCTACACCCGAGCCGCGCTCCGCACCGGCAGGGCACAGATCGACGAACTCATCGACGTCGCCTATGTACCCGTCTTCTTCCTGGATGAGCATCAGGTAGTGCGTCCCGGTGAGATGGGCACCGTGGCGGACATCAAGGAGGCCGCGGCGAGGCGGAACATCCCTTGCCACGTCGTCCCTCTGGACAGCCAGTTCCGCTGTGGTGGCAGCGACGCCTACCTGCGGTGGGTGGTCCGTCTGCTTGGCCTGGAACCCGGCGGGCCCGTTGTCTGGGAACCCGACGACCGTATGCAGTTGCTGGTCGCGGACAGTCCGCAGGAGATGGAGGCGTTCCTCGAGGCGCAGCGTGACCGGGGATATGGCGCCCGCATGTCCGCTGGCTACTGCTGGCGCTGGTCGCCGGAACCCAAGCCGGGAAGCCCTCTCCCATCCGACGTCGTCATCGGCGATTGGGCCCGCCCCTGGAACCTGCGTGGTGACCGCTCCGTCTCCGGTGCACCGCCGGCCGCCCTGTGGGCAACCGACCCGGCCGGTTTCGGCCAGGTCGGCTGCGTCTACACGGCCCAGGGTTTCGAATACGACTGGTCCGGCGTCATCATCGGCCCCGACCTGCTGTGGCGAGGCGACCGTTGGATCACTGACCGTACGGCGTCGAAAGACCCGGTCTTCAGGAAGTCGACTTCCGACGACGACGTCGACCGCCTGATCCGCAACACCTACAAGGTGCTGCTGACACGGGGCATGGTGGGCACGGTCGTCTTCTCGACGGACCCTGAGACGAGAGAAAAGCTGCGTCAGCTCGCGGGAGGTTCAACTCGGCACTTGGCTTCGGTCTGACGGTTTCCACCCGTTAAGATCCCCGATACCGGTTGCGGCCCGACGGGCTTCCTGCATGGACACGCCCCCACCCGCACGAGTCACTCGTGCTCTGGGGGGTCGTCCTCTTGCCCATGCTCCTGCTGCGATTGGCAGCACAGGATCTGCTCGCCCTGAACGAACGACGTCGCCTGGTGCCCCACCTGGCGGCCCGTTGGGTGCACTTCCAACGGGGCGAGTCCTCCGACGGAGAGCGCGCAGCATGGGCTGAAAGTCTTGTCGCGCTCGCCCAGGACCTGGTTGCTGCTGAGCGCGGCAACGTCGAGATGATCGTCGAGTGTTCTCCGACGGTGGACTCGTCCGAAGGGGCTAACCGGCCGGGGCTGATTGATGTGGTCCTCGTGGGCAGACATCCCGTGGAAGGCAACCTCTCCGTACAACTCGTCGAGCTGAAGCAATGGTCGTCGGTGACGAGGGTGGAGGCCGCGACAGCTGACCTCGTGTACGTACCGGGAATCGAAGATCCCGTCGCACATCCTGCTCTTCAACTCGGTGAATACCACTCACTGTTCACCGGTCCCGCCGGACCACTCAACGGGCTGCAGTTCGAATGCGGCGGCTTCGCATATCTCCACAACGCCACGGACGACTCCGTCCGGCCACTGCTCGGGGTCGACGCCCCCACCGGACCGTACGCCCATACCTACACCAGGGACACCCGGGCCAGACTCCTCAAGGACCTGCAATCTCACTTCGCTGCCGGGGACAACTACTCGGCCGCCGAGTACATCCTGCAGCGGATGAACCTCCGAAACACGCCGCTGCTCGACGCTATGGTCAACTCGAACGGGGAGGACACCGTCTTCACCCTGAGAGACAGGCAGAAGGAGGTGGCCGACGACGTACTTGAGGCGTCCGAACTGATTCTGGACAGCCCGGACCGCGAGGCACTCGTCCCACGCCCACAGCGCGCGGTCTTTCTTGTCACCGGGGGCGCAGGCACTGGGAAGAGCGCGATCGGGCTTCAGCTGCGAGCCGACCTCGAAGGCGCCGGGCGAACGGTGATGTACGCGAGCGGATCGCGGGCCTTCAACGCTGCCATCAAGGAGAACGTCGGATACACCGAGGCCGAGTTCCGCAAGCGATTCACGCACTTCGGTGCTTTCGTCGAGACGCCGGAGCCGCCGCTGGACGTGCTGATCTGCGACGAGGCGCACCGGCTACGGGACATGTCCAAGAACTGGCGTCTGCCCGCCGAGAAGCACGGCACGGAGCCACAGGTGGACGAACTCCTCAAGGCGTCCCGCCTGACCGTGTTCTTCCTCGACGGAGCTCAGACGGTGCGCCCGCACGACGTGGGCACGGCGCAGCTCATCAAGGAAGCAGCACAACGCCATGATGCCGTCTTCCGTCAATACCATCTGGTGGAGCAGTACCGCTGCGGAGGCAGTGACGCCTACCTTCGCTGGGTCCGGGCGCTGCTCGGTGTTTCGCCGGAGAAGGCACACGAGTGGGTTCCGGACGGCCTCATGCACATCGAGGTCGTTGATACGCCTGACGAGATGGAGCACATTGTCCGTGCCGAGTTCGACGCCGGAGCGACTGCCCGGATGGTGGCCGGCTTCTGCTGGCCCTGGAGCAAGCCGGACAAGAAAAAGAGCCTTCAGAACGACGTGCGTATCGAAGGGTGGCACCGTCCGTGGAACGCCGACAGCGCGTCCTTCTGCGCCAACGGCGAGCCACCGTCGAAGATCTGGTCTGTGCACGACGCGGGAATCGGGCAGATCGGCTGTGTTTACACGGCGCAAGGGCTCGAATGGGACTGGTGCGGCGTGATCATGGGAGACGACATGGTCTGGCGCACCGACCGCTGGGTCTTCCAGAGGGGAAAGCTGCGAAAGGACCGGGAGACCGGTGTGAAGCGGGTGGCGAAGCCGGGATCGGTCGATCCGAAGGTGCGTGTGAGCACACTCGACGATGACGACTTCGAGCGCTGTGTTCGGCATGCCTACCACGTTCTGTTGACCAGGGCGAGCAGAGCAACCGTGGTCTACTCCACGGACGAGGAGACCAGGAAGTACCTCAAGAAACTGGTCGGTGAGACCGACGTCCACGGCCTCAGGCCCACTCGGGAGTCCATCCCACCCGAACTGAGGACTCTCCGCCACGTTGGGGGCTCGCAGGGGCGCAGGGCTCGACGTGCACGGAACAAGGCGAAACTGAAGAATGAAATGATGTTGTTCTGAGCCTTCGGCGAAAAGAATGGAGTGGCGGGCCCCCGAGCGCGCCCGCCACTCGCCTGCTTCAGAAGAGCAGGTGCGCTGCCGACATCATGGCGGCCACCAACAGGTTGGCGACCACATTGACGGCGACGTTCGCCAGGACCTTGCGGATCCGGGCGCAACGTGCAGGCTGGTACTCAACAGGGTCCATACGTGACCACTCCTTGGCGGTGAACAGGAATGGTGGGGGGACGGCCCACCGGGCATCCGCTCACACACCGCACGCAGACGTACGGCGATACACCATCACTGCTCATATGCCATTGACTGGCGCATGAACTCTGCACTCGTACCCCTCGGGGAAGGTGCACAGCACAAGTCACTCTACTGCACACCTGGTTGTGCGGCCGTGGAAGGAGAGGAGCCCTTGGCCGTACGACGCAATCCCGATCGTCGCCCATCGCCTGACAAGAATTACGACGACGGCAGCCACCGTGCGGCCTGTTCCCGGCTGACCTTGGCGGCGTCCACGTACCACTTGCGGCGGGTGGCATCCCATCGCGCGCCGAGCTGCTTCTTGGCCTCGTCCTTGTCCGCGTAGGGGACGTCGAGATACAGCCGTCCTTCAGCGGTGCTGTCCCCCACGCCGGTCTTTCCCCTACCTGTCGTTCTCGGGTTCCACGCCGCTCTTTCCTTGCGGGCACGTTCGATCACCCGCCCCACCCGCTCGCACGCCACCGGGTCCGTCAGGCGCATCATCAGGTCGGTGGGACCCTTGTTGGCCAGCAAATTGAGCGAGCCGTGCCACAGCACGCTGCCGTCCAGGATCAGCACCTTCTCGTGCATCCGTTCTCGGAACTCGACCAGGCAGCCCACCGCCCGTAGTTCGTCGACCAGGCCCTGGACACGTTCCGCCGCGGCCTCGGTCGTCTGCTCCTGCGGGGCACGGGTCTTGACGGTCACCTGCACACCGTCCACGACCCGCTTCGCGAGCTGCGCGGACCAGGTCCGGACGGGCTGGCGATCGAGGAACGGTGAGTACAACTCGATGGTGCGTGTGGCCCGAGCGATATCCCATTGGACCGCCGCAGGGACCTCGTCGGCGGGGAAGAAGGCGGGCCGTGCCAATTCCTCGTCGGACAGCGCCGACAGTTGCGCGGCGTCGCGGACGGGGATGAGCTGGTCCACAGACATGCACTGCGCCTTCGCCTCGAGGTGGTCGAGCATGCGCAGCGCCTCGCTGCCCGCAGCCAGATGCTCGCGGAGGTGCTCGACGTCTGCAAGGACGACGAGATGGTCCTGAGCCCGGCTCAGCGCGACGTTGAGGAGACGGCAGGTGTGCGAGGACAGGCCGCTGCCGTTGAAGAAGAAGCCCGGTGCTCTGCCCGAGCCCGCCGTGGTGTCGAGGATGACAATCGGACGCTGGCTCCCCTGGAACCGGTGGACGGTGTCCACGAGACCTTCGTACGACTGTCCGAAGCGGTACGTCAGGCTGCTCTTGAGGGCCTGTACCTGGGCACGGTAAGGAGCGATCACCGCCAGCCGGTCGGTGGCCTGCTCCCCGGCGGGCACGCTTTCTGCCTTGCGGCCGGGCAGGACCCCCTCGTACTGAAGACCGCGGACGAGTTCGTGGACAGCCGCCTCGTGCACCGTGTTGGTGCGATGGTCGCGCCCGGCAATCCGTTGCTTCGAGGTGTCGATGAGGATCACCGGCGCGTCGACCAGTGGATTGAATGGAACGCGTGAGTAGCCTCCCCGTCCTGTGGACAAGGGGGCGTCCGGGTAGGCGACCGTGTTGACCACGTCGCAGATGGGGCCGCGCATTCGATACTGGGTGTTCAGTGCCACGAGCCGGGCGTCCGGCCGTACGGACCCGGACTCGCCGACCAGTCCGGCGGCGTGGAAGACGTCCCGCGCACACCACAGCAGCGCGTGGTCGCGTTCCGCCGGCGTGGCCTTGCGGTCGCTGCTGCCCTTGGTCACGGCCGGCAGCTGACGGAAGTCGCCCGCCACGACGACCCGTTTTCCAGCGAGACCCGCCGCGTACCAGGCGGAGGGAAGGTCGACCATCCCGGCCTCATCAATGACGACCACGTCCACGCGGTCGAGCAGTTTGCGTGACTGGACGGCTTTGGCCACGGTGGCACCGAGTACCCGGCACTGTAGGCGGACCGCGTCCTTGATCTTCCGTCGCTGCTCCTCAAGCGAGTTGATCTCCTGTTGCAGCAGGTCGGCCCGCGAGACCAGCACCGTCCGCTCCGGCAGGCCGGACAAAGCGGCCTCCTCTGCCGACAGGGCGGACCTGAGCCGGGTCGCCTCGGTCAGGGAGCGCTGCCGGGTGCGCTCGGCTGCGGCGAGGTTCGATGCGATCGATTCCAGCCGGGTGCGGCCACTGGCTACGGCCGCGCGGGCATTGTCCAGTTGACGCTGCTTGCGCTCGGAGAACAGGCCGCGCGGCACACCGATCTTCTCGATCAGGGCAGTCTGCTCGGCGATTTCCCTGTGTGCCGAGTGCTGGGCGGAGTGTGCGGCGTCGCGGCTCTGTTCAGCTTGTGTCTGCTGCAGCTGTGCCGTTGCGAGTCGGGTACGAAGACCGCCCACCTTCTCGTGTCTGGCGATACCCGCACGCGTGGTGCGCAACTCCTCGGCGCGTTCGGCGAGGGACGCGTCCAGCGAGGCGGAGAGCCGCGCCGCGATCCGGTCCTGGTCGACCTGCTCTCCGTACCTGTCCTGCAACGAGGGCACGGTGATCTCCCCGGCGCGCTGGACGAGGCCGGTCGAGAAGGCAGTCTCCGAGGAGAGAAGATCGCAGACACGCTCCAGCGCCTGATCCACGGCGACCTTGGTCGGTGCCAGGAAGAGGACCGTGAGCCCCTGTCGGTAGCTGCCCTCGATGATGTGTCCGACGACATCGGTCTTGCCTGTGCCCGGCGGTCCCCACAGGAAGGTGACCTCGGAGGCAAGAGCCTGGGCGACGGCCTGACGTTGTCCGGAATTGAGCTGCAAAGACCCCCAGTTTGCCACCCAGCGGGCCATCGACCGCTCGCTGCTGAGGCGAGGGTTGCCACGGCCCACCATCCATCCGGCACTCTCCACGCGCACCGGGTGTTCCGGCTGCCCCACCGTCTCCAACCGCTCAGCGAGGGCACGCCAGCCGGCCGCGTCGTCCTCACGGATCTGGACGTTCGCCGGAGCGTTCCCCAGATCGACGGCGGTGATGAGGCGCACATTGCCGTCCGGTAGCCGCTTCGCCTCCGCCTCCGCCCATTCGTCGGTGGACCGGGACGGCCGGACCAGCACGGGTTTGCCGTCGAGGCCGTCCTGCCACCTTCGGCACTGGAACAGGTACTCGTGGCGGTCCTCGGCGGACGACGTACGGCGCCCCTTCGACAACGCCACCTTCTGATTGTCCTTGCCGTCGCTGCGCAGTTCGGCAGCGACCTCCAGCCGGACCGCGGACAGCAGCTCGTCCACCGGATACGGACGTGTCGCCTCCTGCGTCATCTCCACCCCCGAGGTGATCGGCTCATACCCTGACATGTGTCGGTAGAGGGAACATGCGAAAGAGGGAGCCTATTGACAGAGAAGGAGGACGAACCTGATTCCGGTCAGCGCGTACTCGGGCCAGCTTGTTTATGACGCTGCTGTAAGCGCGTTTTGTCCATTTCTGTCATGGAAATGTTGGAATCGGTGCCCGTGTTGGCGTGATGCAGAACGAGCCGTTCTTCTCGTGCGGGCTGTATGTCCTATAGTCCCGTCCTTCACCACCTCTTCTCATGTCCCAGGCAACCACTAGGATCTGCCGAGGGCCTGACCACAGGGAACGGTCAGCCTCGAAGGACACGAAGAGCGGGGAACGGGCATGCGGGAAGGCCGGTGGGTCACGGTCACCGAGTCAGAGTTCGAGCACGAACGCCGCGGCCTGGAAGCGATCCGGGAGAAGCTGCCGGACTCCGACCCTTGGCGTGCCTGGTCGAACTTCACCTTCACCGCGAACACCGGCCACGTCCGGGAGGTCGACCTGCTGGTCGTCGCCCCCGGCGGCCTCTGCATGATCGAGCTGAAGGACTGGCACGGCTCGGTCACCTCCGAGAACGGCACCTGGGTCCAGACGACGCCCGGTGGCTACCGCCGTACCCACGGCAACCCGCTGCACCTGGTCAACCGCAAGGCCAAAGAGCTGGCCGGCCTGCTCGCCCAGACCGGCGCCAAGCGGGTCTGGGTCGCCGAGGCCGTTTGCTTCACCGACAACAGCCTCCGCGTCCGGCTGCCTGCCTATGACCAGAACGGCGTGTACACCGTCGACGAGCTGGTCGACATGCTCAAGCAGCCCCCCGCCGACGAGCGCCGCCGCGTCACCGCAATCAGCTCGCGCGAGGTCGCGGGAGCCCTGAAGAACATCGGCATCCGCAAGAGCGACGCCCAGTACAAGGTCGGCCCGTACGAGCTGAAGCGGAAGGCCTTCGATTCCGGCCCTACCTGGGCCGACTACCTCGCCGACCACAGCGACCTGCCCGAGGCCGCGCGCGTGCGGATCTACCTCAGCGAGCGCGGCTCCGACGCCTCCCTGCGCCAGTCCGTGGAGAACGCCGCCCGGCGCGAGGCCGCGGTGCTGGGCAGGTTCAAGCATCCGGGTGTCGTCCAGCTCAAGCAGTACTTCCCCTCCGGGCACGCCGCCGGTCCCGCGCTGATCTTCGACTACCACCCGGACACCCTGAAGCTGGACGAGTACCTGGTCCAGTACGGGGAGAAGCTGGACATTCTGGGCCGGATGGCACTGGTGCGCCAGCTCGCCGAGACGATGCGCTCCGCGCACGCCAGCCGCATCCATCACCGCGCGCTCGCCGCACGCTCCGTCCACGTCGTCCCCCGGCCGCGCGGCCGGAAGGGGCAGGCTGTCGGGGAGGAGGTCGCCTGGCTCACCCCGCAGCTGCAGATCTCCGACTGGCAGATCGCCACCCAGCGCAGCGGCGACTCCTCGCAGGGCCAGGGCATGACCCGATTCGCGCCGACCGCCCTGTCCGCCATGCACCTGTCCGACGACGCCGACGCCTACCTCGCGCCGGAGCTCACCGCCCTCAACCCCGACCCGGTCTACCTCGACGTGTACGGGCTCGGCGTCCTCACCTACCTGCTGGTCACCGGCAAGGCCCCGGCCGCCAGCCAGGCCGAGCTGCTGGCCCGCCTGGAGGCGGGCGAGGGCCTGCGCCCCAGCTCCCTGGTGGACGGCCTGTCCGAGGACGTGGACGAGCTGGTGCAGGCCGCCACCGCCTACCGCCCCGGCCAGCGTCTCTCCAGCGTCGACGAGTTCCTGGAACTGCTGGAGGTCGTCGAGGACTCCCTCACCGCCCCCGCCGCGGCCCTCGACGGGCACACCGAGGAGGAGACCGGGGAGGCCGCCGACAAGGATCCGCTGGAGGCCGTCGCCGGTGACGTGCTCGCCGGCCGGTGGGAGATTCGCCGCCGCCTCGGCACCGGCTCCACCAGCCGCGCCTTCCTCGTCCGCGACCTGGAGGCGGAGGCCCGGAAGACCCGCCCGCTGGCCGTGCTGAAGGTAGCCCTCTCCGACAGCCGCGGCGAGATCCTCGTCCGCGAGGCCGAGGCCATGCGCCGCCTGCGCCCCCACTCCGGCATCATCCGCCTCGTCGAGCCCGAGCCGCTGCACATCGCCGGCCGCACCGTCCTGGCCCTGGAGTACGTCGGCGACGAGCGCGACGACGACGGCCAGGGCGCAGAGGGCGCGGCCCGCCCGCGCCGCCGCGAGGAGACCGTCGCCCGCCAGCTCCGCGAGCACGGACGCCTCCCGGTCGACCAGCTCGAGGCGTATGGCGACTACCTCTTCGGCGCCGTCGACTTCCTCGAGGGCGAGGGTGTCTGGCACCGGGACATCAAGCCCGACAACATCGCCGTCCGCATCCGCCCCAACCGCACCCGCGAGCTGGTCCTCATCGACTTCTCGCTGGCCGGGTACCCCGCGAAGAACACCGACGCGGGCACCGACGGCTACCTCGACCCCTTCGTCGACGTCATCACACGCGGTTCCTACGACTCCCACGCCGAGCGGTACGCCGTCGCCGTCACCCTGCACCAGATGGCCTCCGGCGAGCTGCCCAAGTGGGGCGACGGCAGCGTCCTGCCCCGCATGACCGACCCGAAGGAGTGGCCGCACCCGACCATCGCGGCCGAGGCCTTCGACCCGGCCGTACGGGACGGTCTCGTCGCCTTCTTCCAGAAGGCCCTGCACCGCGACGCGGGCAAGCGATTCCCCGAGCTGAAGCCGATGCGGGACGCCTGGCGCAAGGTCTTCCTCGACGCCTCACAGACCGTCCCCTCCAGCCACCGCACCCGCCCCACGGCCCCCGCCGACGGGACCGCGCCCGCCGAGGGCGCCGCCGCGGGCATCGCGGACGCCGAGCCGGAGACCGCCGAGCAGCAGCGCGACCGCCTCGCCGCCGAGGTCACCCGCGACACCCCGCTGACCGTCTCCGGCCTCACGCCTGCCGCCCAGTCCTTCCTCTACGGCCTGGGCCTGACGACGGTCGGCGAACTTCTCGACTACAGCCGCCGCAAGCTCGTCAACGCCCCCGGCCTCGGCGCCAAGACCCGTAACGAGGTCCAGCAGCGGCAGCGGGAATGGGGCGAGCGGCTGCGCGAGGTCCCCGTCTCCCCGCTCACACCGAAGGGCCGGGCGGAGGCGAAGGAGGAGCTGGAACAGCTCACCGCCGCCGAGTCCGCCCTCGTCGGACAACTCGCGACGGGCGAGTCGGCGGGCGCGCTGTCCGCCCGCACCCTGCGCTCCGTCAGCCTCGACACCCTCGCCACCGTCTTCGTGCCGGCCGTCAACAACAACGGCTCCAACCGCAACAAGGCGGAGATGGTGCGGCTCCTGCTGCGCCTGCCCGACGAGCACGGCGTCCTGCCCGGCATCGGCGTATGGCCGAAGCAGAAGGACGTCGCCGACGCGCTCGGCCTCAGCCACGGCCGCATCCCGCAGATGCTCAAGGACGAGCGCAAGCGCTGGAAGGCGGAACCCGCCGTCCAGGCACTGCGCGACGAGATCATCGACCTGCTCGTGAGCATGGGGCGCGTCGCCTCCGCCGTGGAGATCGCGGACGCGCTGGCCGTGCGACGCGGCACGCACCTCGCCGGGCGCGAGCAGCGGCGGGCGATGGCCCTGGCGGCGGTACGGGCCGTCGTCGAGGCCGAGCAACTGGTGCCACAGGAGGCCGAGTTCCAGCACCAGCCGAACCGCAAGGCGACCGACGAGTCCCTGGGCGCCGGCCTGCTCGCCCTCGACGTGCGCGAAAACGACGCCCCGGACACCCCGACCGCGCCCGGCCTGCTCGACTACGCGACCCGCCTCGGCAGGACGGCGGACCGGCTCGCTCGGCTGGACACCCTGCCGACGGCCGCGACCGTCCTGGCCGAACTGGGTGCGCTGACGGTCCCGCCCGGTGCCGTCGACTGGGACGAGCGGCGCATGGTGGAACTGGCCGCCGCCGCGTCGGTGAACGCCGCCGCCACTCCGCGCCTGGAGATCTACCCGCGCGACCTGTCGCTCGTCCGGGCGCTGCGCCTTACCCAGGCCGGGCTCGTCCGCTGGATCCCGGGAGTCCCGGAGGGGCGGCAGCCCGGCCTGACCGGCGAGGACGTGCACGAGCGGGTCCGGGTCCGCTTCCCCGAACTGGTCGTCTCGGACGGACGCGGCGGCACGACCCACGAACTGCCGACCGGCGGCCCGCTCACCAAGGCGCTGCGCGACGCGGGCTTCGAGCTGTCGCTGAGCATGCGCGAGGACACGGGCACGCTGCGCTACCTGCCGACGGGGGTGGAGGACGCCTCCAGCTACCTCACGACGGGCGCGTGGCGGCAGTCGACACGCACGGGCACGGTGACGCGGTACGCGGACGACCCGCAGCTCGCGGGCGCGGTGCGTGCGGAGGAACGGCTGCTCGCCTCGGCCCGCCGGGACGGGTATCGGGTGCTGACCGTACGGCAGCAGCTCTTGCGGGACGCGGTACGGGAACTGGGCGCCGAACGGTTGGGCGCGCGGGCGGTGTCGGTGACCGAGCTGTTCCTGGAGGCCCTGCACGGGCAGGTCACGCCGGGCACCAAACCGACCTGGGAGACCCTGCTCAAGGCGGACGCCGCCGAGCCGGGCTCGAAGGGCGCGGTGCGGTTCGCGGAGTACGCGCGGACGGCGTGGGGCTCGGTCGAGCCCCGGATCGCCGAGTTGTTGGGCGACGGTGGCGGCGGTGCGGGTCCGGTCCTGCTGACGGAGGCCGGGGTGTTCGCCCGGTACGACGCGATGGGCGTCCTGGACCGGCTGGCGTCGGCGGCCCGGCGGGGCGGGCGGGGGCTGTGGCTCCTAGTCCCGCAGAACGACCCCTCGCGCGAGCCCCGGCTCGGGCAGGTGGCCGTGCCGTACCAGGCCGGCCTGGGGGAGTGGATCCAGCTTCCGGACACGTGGGTGGGCAACGCCCATCGCGGGTCCGGCGGGGTTGTGGCAAGTGGTGTCGAGGGAGACGCGAAGTGATCGACCGCAAGGCTCTGTTGGACGACCTGAAGCAGCAGGTCAAGGCGGTCGAGGCCGACCTCGGCAAGCAGGTGAAGGCGCTCGGTGAGGTCGGCGCGCGGCTGCGGGCCGAGTACGACCAGGCGCGCAAGCTCGGGCGTACGGCGGCGACGTGGAACTCGTGGCTGGACGAGCGGGTCACCCAGGTCGCGGTGGCGTGGGTGCTGGGGACGGTCTTCGTGCGGTTCTGCGAGGACAACCGGCTGATCCCGGAGCCGTACCTGACGGGCGCGGATGGAGACCGGCGGGAGCTGGCGGAGGCGCGGTATTACGCCTACGTGGAGTCGGACAACGATCCGACGTATCGGGGATGGCTGGAGAAGGCGTTCGACGAGCTGGGCCAGGGTCAGGCCGGCCGCCTGCTCTTCGACAAGCGGTACAACCCGCTGTACCAGATCCCGCTGTCGCACTACGGTGCACGCGAGTTGGTCGAATTCTGGCGCCAGCGCGATGAGGCGGGCGTCCTCGTCCACGACTTCACCGACCCGCTGAACGAGGACGGCACCGAGGGCTGGGACACCCGGTTCTTGGGTGACTTGTACCAGGACTTGAGCGAGGCCGCGCGGAAGACGTACGCGCTGCTCCAGACGCCGGAGTTCGTGGAGGAATTCATCCTCGACCGGACGATGAACCCGGCGGTACGGGAGTTCGGGTACGAGGAACTGAAGATGATCGACCCTACGTGCGGGTCGGGGCACTTTGTGCTGGGGGCGTTTCGGCGGTTGGTACGGCTGTGGGCTGAGGGGCACCCGGAAAAGGACGTACACGAGCGGGTGCGAGCCGCGCTGGACTCAGTACATGGTGTGGACGTCAACCCGTTTGCGGTAGCTATTGCTCGGTTTCGATTGCTAGCTGCGGCGATGGCAGCGAGCGGCGTGCGCACGATTAGGGATGCGGCGAAGTACGATTTGCCGCTCCACTTGGCGGTGGGTGACTCGCTTATTAAGGCCCGCCAGCTTGAGTTGACGTTGGACGGCCATGAGGGGGAGGGCGAGGTTCCGTTGGCCTCGTTTGCCTATGCCACGGAAGATGTACACGAGCATCCGGAAATCCTGCGACAGGGGCGATACCATGTAGTGGTTGGCAATCCGCCGTACATCACGGTTAAAGATAAGGGTCTCAATGCTCTTTATCGAGATCTTTACAAGGATGTGTGTTCCGGCAAGTATGCATTGTCCGTGCCCTTTGCCAAACGCTTCTTCGAGCTCGCCAAGCGAGGTAATGCTGAGGGGATTGGGTATGGAATGGTCGGCCAAATCACCGCAAACTCCTTCATGCGGCGTGAGTTTGGAGCAAAGTTGATCGAAGATTACTTCGGTCACAAAGTTGAATTGACGGAGGTGATTGACACCTCGGGCGCTTACATTCCAGGGCACGGAACGCCTACCGTTATCCTTGTAGGGCGGTGTCGTGAGGGTGGCGCTCGATCAAGCACTATTCGCACCGTGCGTGGAATTCAAGGTGAGCCGTTCGCTCCAGAGCGAGGGGAAAACGGGCAGGTCTGGGGTGCGATTGTAAGGCAAATCGACCATCCGGGAACCTCTGGGCAATGGGTCTCAGTGGATGACCTAGAGCGGGGCCGGTACTTCGACACTCATCCTTGGGTGATGGCCGATGGGGCTCGTGAGCTGCTTGATCAAATGGAATCTGCTAAGCGTGGAGTCCTAAAGGAACATGTGCATCGAATTGGCCCGTACGGTATTTTGGGTTCAGATAGTGCAATGGTGGCTCCCCAGCGTGTATTTCAGCGAGTCAAGGCTGAAGTCGATTGTTCAAGGCGTCTCGTTGTCGGCGACGAAGTGCGGGACTATGTGTTTACGGATGGAGATTTTTCGATCCATCCTTATAGTTTTGAACGTAAGCCACTTCCAATCTCTCAATGGCCGAGCCTTGCTTCCTGGCTTTGGCCGATGCGTACAGAGCTTGGAAATCGGGCGACCTTCTCGGGAGGGACGTATTTTAGTGACCACCGTCCGTGGTGGGAGTGGCATCAGTTGCCTAAGGATGTTGGATCTCACACTTGGTCGATCGTGTTCGCTTTCGTCGCGACACACAATCATTTCACTCTAAACAGGGAGGGTAATGTATTTAGTCGATCTGCCCCCTTGATTAAACTTCCAGAGAAGGCCTCGGAGCAGGATCATTTGAAGCTTCTCGGGTTGCTTAATAGTTCTATTGCGGGATTTTGGCTTAAGCAGGTTAGTCATAACATGGGGAGTACGGTAGATTCGAAGGGGGCTCGTCAGAGTACGTTGCCTTTTGATGATTTCTATCAATTTAATGGAACTCCTATGGGGCACTTCCCGATTCCTGCCTCCTGCCCTGAAGGGACCGCTGCTCTCTTGGATGCTCTGGCTGGGAAGCTGACGGAAGCTAGCCCAGGGCGGAGTGCTGCAAAGTCAGGACTCAATCTTAGTACTCTTCGGGAATCTCGTGCGATTTGGGAGGGTATTCGTGCTCGTATGATTTCCCTTCAAGAGGAGCTCGACTGGCAGGTTTACTCTCTTTATGACATCCACTCCGAAGATCTTCGTGTCTCTGAAGACCCTAGCGATCCCAACATTCCTGAACTCGCCCTTGGTAAGCGCGCCTTCGAGATTGTCCTCGCCCGCCGTGTAGCCGCAGGCGAGGCCAGCGACGAGTGGTTCAAGCGGCACAACTCCACCCCTATCACGGAGATCCCTGCTCACTGGCCAGCCCCTTACCGCGAGGTTGTCCAGAAGCGGATCGACGCGATCGAGTCGAACCGTGCCATCGGGATGGTCGAACGCCCCGAGTACAAGCGCCGCTGGGCCACAGAAGGATGGGACGCTCTCCAAGAGAAGGCCCTGCGCTCCTGGCTGCTCGACCGGATGGAGAACCGTGGCCTCTGGTTCGACGAGAACGGCCAGCCCACCATCCTCACCCTGGCCCGGCTTACCGACGTCCTCTCCCGCGACGAGGACTTCGTCTCAGTCGCCAAGCTCTACGCGCCGCGCAAGGAACTTGCGAAGGTCGTCGCCGAGCTGATCACTGACGAGCACGTGCCGTTCCTTTCTGCCCTGCGCTACAAGCCCTCCGGGCTGAAGAAGCGCGCCGACTGGGAAGACGTGTGGGACCTTCAGCGCAAGGAGGATGCCGCGCCCGACGAACCCGCCAAGCGGAAGATCCGGGACTCCATTCCCGTGCCGCCGAAGTACACCTCGGCCGATTTCCTCCGCTCGTCCTACTGGAAGGCGCGCGGCAAGCTGGACGTGCCCAAGGAGCGGTTCATCTCCTACGGGCAGGCCAACGCCGCCACCCCCGAGCTGTACGGGTGGGCCGGCTGGGACCACAAGGAGCAGGCGCAGGCGCTGGCGACGTACTTCACCAACACCGCGCTGTCCACCGAGGAGATCACGCCGTTCCTCGCCGGCCTGCTGGAACTCCAGCCGTGGCTGTACCAGTGGCACAACGAGTTCGACGTGCTCTACAGCGGCTCCCCGGCGGACTTCTTCGCCGGTTACCGCCAGCAGAAGCAGGGCGAGCACGGACTCACTGACGACGACCTCCGCGGCTGGCGTCCTCCGGCTATGACCCGAGGTCGTCGCGCAGCAGCGAAGAAGTAGCCAGAAGTAGATCGACACCTGTCGGTTCAGGGGCCACCCGTTGCGTAAGCGGGTGGCCCTTTGTCCGTACGTGCAGCTCCGCCCACACGGTCTTGCCCGGGGCGGCCCGGCGAGGAGCGACGCCCCAGTCGTCCGCGAGGGCGGCGACGAGGAGCAGGCCCCGGCCGGACTCGGAAAGCGAGTCGACCGCCGGGAGACTGGCCGAGGGTCGTTTCTCAGTGAGGGTGTCAGTCACCTCGATGCGGAAGGTGCCCTCGGCCAAGGTGAGTTGGACGTGGAAGTCTCGGTCGGGCACGTGGCCGTGCCGTACGGCGTTGGCGGTGAGTTCAGCAGTGATGAGGGTGAGCGTTTCGTTGAGTGGGGTCGTGTAGGGGTGACCCCAGTCGTTCAGACGGTGTGAGACGAGTCGGCGGGCGAGGCGGGCACCGCGCGACGTCGAGGTGAAGTGCATGGTGAACTCGTGTTCGGGTGCGAGATGTTGCGGCATATGCCCATTCGGGGGAGTTGCTGACTTCATAGGGTCAACGATGTCGGACTCTGCGTAGCGTTGACCAGGAGAGATGCACTGACGGGTGCGGGCTGTACACGCGGTCGGTGCGCCTGTACGTGGTGTTGGGCGTAACGGTTCCCGGACACCGGGTTGGCTGACTGGGCGGTTGCACGAGAGGAGCTGTGGCATGGACGGCGAGGTTCAGCAGCCGGAGGAGTATGAGGTCGGGACGGGCGTGCTGTGCGTGTTCGGACGGCAGTTGAAGCTGTTCCGGGAGCGGGCGGGTCTGGACCGCGCGGGGCTCGGATCGCTGACCGGGTACTCGGCCTCGACAATCGCGTCGTTCGAGCAGGCAAGACGTATTCCGCCGCCGAAGTTCATCGACCAGGCCGATGAAGTGCTGAGGGCAGGTGGGGTGTTGAGCGCGAGCAAGGAGGAGGTGGCTCGGGCGCAGTACCCGGCGTTCTTCCGGGATGCTGCCAAGTTGGAGGCCGAGGCTGTTGAACTTCATGTGTATGCCAACCAGGCGGTGCCCGGACTCTTGCAGACCGAAGAGTACGCGCGGGCAGTGTTCACCAACTGGCGGCCTCTGCTGCACGAGGATGTGGTCGAGCAAAGGGTGATGGCACGTCTGGCTCGGCAGGAGATCTTCTCTCGGATGCAGCTGCCCACCATTAGCTTTGTCATCGAGGAGTCGGTCCTGCGTAGGCCACTGGGTGGGTGGGGTGTCATGCGCGGGCAGCTGGAGCAGATCCTGCTTCATGGCCAGCGGCGTAACGTGGAGGTCCAGGTGCTGCCGACCGAGCGGAACGAGCATGCTGGACTGGCTGGTCCGTTCACCTTGATCGAGACGAAGGAAGGGCGGAGGATCGCGTATGTGGAGGCTCAGCAGGACAGTCGCCTCTACACAGCGCGGAAGCCCGTCCGGGAGATCGAGGAGCAGTACGGACTCCTTCGGGCCCAAGCGCTCACTCCCCGCGAGTCGCTGGCCTTCGTCGAGAAGTTGCTTGGAGAGAGATGAACGTCGAACAGACTGTTCCTGAGTCGGCCTGGTTGAAGAGCAGTTACAGCAGCGGAGCAGGCGGCGAGTGCATCGAGGTCGCCATCCGCCCCGCCACGGTCCACGTCCGCGACTCGAAGGACACAACCCGCGCGGCACTCGCCGTAGAACCCGCGGCGTGGTCCGCCTTTGTAGAGTTCGCGGCACGCTGACAGGGGCGGCACCGATCGCAGGGCCCTCGAACGGCGTGTGCCTGCCAAGGGCCCTGCGTTCCCGTCTCTGCTGCACGCCTTCAGCAGACTCGGCGTCTTGCTCGCCCGCAGTCGCCTTCCCCGGCGACGATCCGCACCGCGCAGAGAGCCGGCCCTCACGCCACCGTCATCTCATAACGAGGTCTCAACGGAGTTGATCTATGCCGATCCTCGCAGCTCGGAGGTGCTGTAGGTTCCTGCCATGAAGCAGGGTAAAGAGGTCGAGAACCCCGAGTCGCGTTTCTTCGCGGTGCTGCTGGCGGCAGCGAAGCTCCCCGGTGTGCGGATCCACAGGGAGGCGTACCTCAGCAGTGCGCTGGCTCGCCACTGCTTCGAGGACGAGATCCGACGAGCGATAGAAGAGACTCCCGCTGCCGCGGGCATCACCATCGACCTCCTCGACAAGGTCGCCAACGACTCCATCCGTTATGAAACCGCCAAAGTCAGCGCTCTCTCGGCCGCCGCCGGGATACCCGGCATCTTCGCCCTTCCCGCCACGGTGCCGGCCGACGTGGCCCAGTACGTCGGCCACATGCTGCGCATCGCGCAGAAGCTCGCCTACCTCTATAGCTGGCCCGATTTGTTCGACGATGAGGGGGAGGGCGTCGATGACGCGACGATGGGGGTGCTCACGCTGTTCTTCGGCGTGATGTTCGGTACCCAGTCGGCGAACGTCGCCGTGGGCAAGGTCGCCGGGATGATGTCGAAGCAGGTCGCGAAGAAGCTGCCCCAGAAGGCGCTCACCAAGGGTGTCATCTACCCGATCGTGAAGAAGTCCGCGGCTTACCTCGGCGTCCAGATGACCAAGCAGTCCTTCGCGAAGAGCGTCTCCAAGGCCATCCCCATCGTCGGGGCCGTCGTGTCCGGCGGGCTCACTTTCTCGACGTACCTCCCGATGGCCAAGAGGCTCAAGAAGCACCTCGCCGGCCTGCCACTGGCGGACCCGTCACACCGAGTGCCGGAGGGGGACGTCGTGGACGGCGAAGTCGTGGAAGACGACGAAACTTTCGCCACAGCACACCCTGAAGAGCACAGCACGGACACCACTGCCGACGAGCTGGAGGACCCCAAGTCCTGACGCCGCGTGCTCCCTCCTAGCCCGGACACGGCGGGTGTTCTCGTTGCCGTAGGGGCGGTGATCCGTCGGCATGGGGACTGGTGCTTTCCGCTCGGCGGGACCGGGACGGCCCGCACGGACCGTGTGCGAGGGGATACGCCACGGGGTCGACGGGAGTGCCGATGTAGGGTGCTAGGCGCAGGCCGTATGGGTGACGTTCAGTACGAGGGGGACGAAGAGTGCAGACGCCGCGAACCCATCCGACCTGAACCGGCCGACGCCGTGAGCGTCGCCCCCCGCCCGGTCACTGCATAACCGGGTCCGTCCTTGCCACCGGCCGGGACAGCCGGCCTGCCACACCGGCCATCCGTACCTCTGAGCCCCCGCCCCTCGGACCGGCCCCGGGCCTCGGCGGCGGACCCCGCACGACACCGTGCACGAGCAGCAGCACCGACCACCGTCAGGGAGAGCGAGAACCCGCAATGGCCCAGCCGCCCCTCCTCCGCGATGTCATCGACATCAAGGAGTCCATCTCCACTTCGGACTTCGTGCTGTCCCTCGCCGAGGCGACGACGCCCGAGGGCGCCCAGCACGCGCTCAAGGACTACGTCGTCACCGAGCGGCTGCTGGAGAACTTCGACGAGGCGCTGGACCTGATCAAGTCCGCGCTGGACGGGCACCGCTCCAAGGCGGCGTATCTCCACGGTTCGTTCGGTTCCGGTAAGTCGCACTTCATGGCGGTGCTGTACGCGCTGCTCAGCGGCAACCCGGCTGCCCGCTCCCGCACCGAGTTCGACCCGGTGCTGACCAGGCACGAGTGGCTGAGCACGGACGGCAAGAAGTTCCTGCTCGTGCCGTACCACATGCTCGGCGCGAAGGCCCTGGAGCAGCGGGTGCTCGGCGGGTACGTGCACCACGTCAAGAAGCTGCACCCGGACGCCCCGACTCCGCAGGTGTACCGGACCGACTCCCTATTCGCCGACATCCGTGCTCAGCGCGCCACCTATGGCGACGAGGCGGTCATCCGCGGCCTAGGCGGCAGCGAGACCGACGATGGTGAAGAGGACGAGTGGGGCGAGGGCTTCACCTGGACTCCGCAGCTCCTCGACACCGCGCTCGCCGCCGAGGAGAATCACGAATCGGGCGTATCGCTCAATCTCCTCAACCCCTCCACCCCGGCCGAACTGCGCGCCAAGCTCGTCAACGACGCCGGTACCAACCTCCTCCCCGGCTTCACCAAGTACGCCGCTGAGGACGAGCACGGCTTCATCTCCCTGGACGCGGGCCTGTCCGTCATCGCCGAGCACGCCAAGTCGCTCGGCTACGACGGCCTGATCCTGTTCATGGACGAGCTGATCCTGTGGCTGGCCACCCTCATCCACAACGAGAAGTTCGTGGCCCGCGAGGCCAGCAAGATCACGAACTTCGTGGAGGGTGGCGACGCCCGCCGCGCCATTCCCGTCGTGTCGTTCATCGCCCGCCAGCGCGACCTGCGCGAGCTGGTCGGCGAGGAGGTGTCCGGTGCCGCCGAGTCGTCCATCCAGGACACCCTGAACCTGGCCTCCGGACGGTTCGACAAGATCACCCTGGAGGACCGCAACCTCCCGCAGATCGCGCACGCCCGCCTCCTCAAGCCCAAGGACGCCGAGGCGGCCAAGCAGGTCGACGCCGCCTTCGAGCAGACCAAGAGGGTCGGACCACAGGTCTGGGACACCCTGCTCGGCTCGGAGAAGGGCACCACCGGCGCGGATGCGGAGTCGTTCCGGCTGACGTACCCGTTCTCACCGGCGTTCATGGACACCCTCGTCCACATTTCGTCCGCGCTGCAGCGTTCCCGCACCGGTCTGAAGCTGATGGGCCAGCTCCTCGCCGATCATCGCGACGAGATCCGCCTCGGCCAGCTCGTCCCCGTCGGCGACCTCTACCCGGTGATCGCGCAGGGCGGCGACAAGCCGTTCACCGACAGCATGAAGGTCGTCTTCGAGGCGGCTGACAAGCTCTACAAGACCAAGCTGCGGCCCTACCTGCTCAGCTCGTACGACATCACCGAGGACGACGTCGAGCAGTACCGCAACCGGCCCGAGTCCCTCACCGACCCGAAGAAGCTCAACGGCTGCCGGATGTTCACCGGCGACAACCGGCTCGTGTGCACGCTGCTGCTGTCCGCGCTCGCGCCCAGCGTGCCCGCGCTGTCCGAGCTGACCATCCGGCGGCTCGGCGCGCTCAACCACGGGTCGGTCCTCGCGCCCATCCCGGGCGCCGAGGTCGGCATCATCAAGAACAAGGTCGCCGAGTGGGCGGCCAGGTTCCCCGAGATCAAGGAGACCGGCACCGACGCCAACCCCGGCGTCCGCCTCGAACTCTCCGGCGTCGACGTGGACTCCGTCATCGCCAACGCCCAGGTGAACGACAACCCCGGCAACCGCGTCGCGCTCGCCCGCCGCCTGCTCTCCGAAGAACTGGGCATCGAGCACGGCCAGTTGAGCGACCAGCTCCACTTCACCTGGCGCGGCACCGCCCGCACCGCCGAGATCGTCTTCGGTAACGTCGCCGACGAGGACGAGCTGCCTGACCACGACCTGATGCCGCAGGAGGAGGGCCGCTGGCGCATCGCCATAGACCTCCCCTTCGACGAGGGCGAATGGGGTCCGGTCGAGGACGTCAACCGCATCCAGCGGCTGCGCGAACGCCAGCAGGGCGAGCGGTCCCGCACCGTCGCCTGGCTGCCCGCGCACCTGTCCGCGCAGCGCTTCCAGGACTTCCGGCGCCTCGTCGTCATCGACAAGGCCCTCGCCGACGAGCACCGCTTCGACACCCAGTACGCCGGCCACCTCAACGCCGACAACCGCAGTCGCGCCAAGAGCCTGCTCGAAACCCAGCGCGAGGCCCTGCTCAAGCAGGTCAAGGGAGCCTTCAAGCAGGCGTACGGGCTCGCCCAGAAGCAGGCCGCCGACGTCGTCCCCGACTTCGACGACCACCTCGTCGCGCTGCCCGACGTCGACGGACTCACCCTGTCCTTCGGGCAGAGCCTGCACGACGGCATCCGGCACGTCGCGGGCAAGCTGCTCGCCCACCAGTACCCGGCCCACCCCGACCTCGATCCCGACGCCACCGGCACCGCCGTCAAGCCCGCCGACACCAAGAAGGTGTTCACCCACGTCCGGGCCGCCGCCGAGGCGCGCGACGGGCGGGTGGAGGTCCCGGCCGCCGACCGCAAGCTCATGCAGCGGATCGCCGGGCCCCTGGGCCTCGGGCAGCAGAAGGAGGCGTACTTCGAGCTGTCCCGCTACTGGGCCGACCACTTCCGCCAGCAGGCCAGCTCCCAGGGCGTCACCGGAGACCTGTCCCTGATCACGCTCACCGACTGGACCGACCAGCCCGACCCGCGCGGCCTGCCCGACTTCCTCGCCCGGCTCGTCGTCGCCTCCTTCGCCGAGATGGACGACCGGGTGTGGGTACGCGGCGGCACCGTCCTCGACCCCGCGCCCGAACTGACCGCGATCAAGGACCACGACGCGCTGCGCAGCCAGCCGCTGCCCGCCGAGTCGGACTGGGACACCGCACGGCAGCGCTTCGAGACGGTCTTCGGAGTGAAGCCGCCCGCGCTGCGGCGCGGCCGGATGGTCAACCAGTTCGCCCGCCAGATCATCGAGGCAGCCCGCGCCCACCGGGACCACGCGGCCGACCTGGTGCACCAGCTGGAGGCCCACGCCTCCTTCCTCGGCCTCGACCAGACCGCCGACACCGGACGGCTCGCCCTCGCCCGCCGCTCCCTGGAACTGCTGGACGCACTCACGGCGGAGGCCGGCAAGGGCGCGGCCGGAGCGAAGAAGACCGTCGAGGCCCTCGCCTCCTTCGACCTGGGCGAGACCAGCGCCGACCGGTACGGCACCTCCGTCAAGAAGGCCCGCGCGGTCGCCGAGGCCGTCGCCTCCGCCCCCTGGAGCACCCTGGAACTCGCGGCCGGACTCGGCCCCGAGGGCGAGGCGCTGCTCGACTCGCTGCGCAACGTGGCCCGCGACGACCAGCGCACCGCCGACCTGCGCGAGGCCCTCACCCGCACCCAGCGCGAGGTCGTCGCCCTGATCAAGCGCAGCCAGGCCGCCACCACCCCGCCGCCCGCACCCGCCGCACCCCAGCCCCCCACGGCCGACGACCAGTCCCTGGACACGCCGACCAGCGACCCGCGCATCCCGTACACCCCGCCGCAGGAGACACCCTCCCCGGCGAGCGGCGGCGGCACCGCGCGGAAGTCCGGACGCCGCAGCACGACCGTCTCCCGGGCCGCCGCCGACCTCCAGGCGGAGCTGTCCGAACTGGCCGCCCGCCACCCGAACGCGACCATCGAGATCACCTGGCAGGTCATCGAATGACGGACACCGCCACCGCGGCCCCGGGCGCGGTCCGGCTGAACACCGCGACCGTCACCCAGTACCTGTCCTCCCAGACGCATCTCGCCGCCTCCCTGACCGGGGAGGAGCAGGGACGGCGCCGAGTCGTGCTGCTGCGGTCCGCACCGCAGTGGGACGGCCCCGCCGCACCCGTCTGGGGCGAGGGCCGCACGGCCGG
Organism: Streptomyces sp. SID5910; assembly: GCF_009862125.1. Lineage (GTDB taxonomy): Bacteria > Actinomycetota > Actinomycetes > Streptomycetales > Streptomycetaceae > Streptomyces. The sequence goes on along the minus strand of NZ_WWHX01000998.1, from coordinate 4,936 downwards.
CGTCGCGGTCGCGCCGTCCCCGCTCGCCGTCCACGAACTCGTCCTCGACCACCTGGCGGGCCGCCGCCCCGGCCCCGCCGTCCTGGTCGTCCTCACCGACCGCGAGCAGCACGAACTCGACCCGGCGATCCTCGCCCGCGTCCACAAGCTGCGCATCGACACGGTCGACAGCTGGGACGTCGTCCGCGAGGCGTTCGGAGCCCGGCAGATAGACCCCCGGCTCAAGGACGTCAACTGGGCGGCCGAGGCCCTGCTCGACGCCACCCCGCCCGGCGGCTGGCCGTCCGTGCCCGGCGGCTGGCTGTCCCGCCAGTACGCCCTCACCGCGCTCGCCCAGCGACGCCTGCGCCTAGGCCGCTACGACACCGAAGGCGGCCGGCGCCGTCCCGGCGACGACCGGCTCGACGCCCAGGCCTTGCTGCACTGGTCGACCCGACCCGGCGCCCCCGAACGGCTCCTCGCCCTGCGCGGCCCCGAACGCGCCGGACTGGCCGCCTTCCTCGGCGAGGAGGACCAGGCGGGCCTCGCCGGCCGCGCCCTGCTCGCCCTCGTCGACGCCGAACGCGGCGCGGACGCCGCCGCCTTCGGACTCGTGTGCGCGGCCCTGTGGCAGCACGCCGAACCCGCCCCAGAGACCTACCGGGCCCGGGGCCGCGCCGAACGCTACTTCGGCGACCAGCCCCCGGCGACCGGCGACCAGCTCGACGCCCTGGTGACCGTCTTCGGACGGGCCGCCGAGGAGTACGTGACCACGCTGCTGGCGGCCGGACACCGCACCGGCGGCACCGACGCCGACCAGGCCCGCGAGGCACGCCGCACCACCGGCATCGTGCTCGACCGGGCCTCCGCCCTGGCCCGCCAGTTCGGCGCGGAGGAGGCCGTGGCGGCGAGCCCCGTCCTGCGCGGCGGACTCGACGCCCGGTTCACCGCCGTCGGCCGAGCCCTCGCGACAGGCGACACGGCCACAGTGGTGGACGCCGTCCGCCGCCTGGAGGACCACCGGCTCGCCGCCGAGCCGGAGGAGGCCACCCGCATCGAACGCGCCCGCATGGGCCAGCGCCTCGCCAGCTGGCTGGCCACCGACCCGCCCGCCGACGCTCCCACCGTCGCCGACGCCATACAGCGACAGGTTGCCGAGACCGGCTGGGTGGACCTCGCCCTGGAACACATCGAGGCCGGCGGCGACCCGGACCCCGTCCTCAAGGCCGCCTACGACACCCTCGGCACACGCGCGCGGGACCGACGCCGACAGATCGACGCGTCCTTCGCCCGCTCCCTGGCCGTCTGGACGCAGGCCGGCACCCAGCCCGGCTCCATGCTCACCGTCGAGACCTTCCTCGACCGCGTGGTCGGCCCGATCGTGCGGCGCGGGGAGGAGCGACGGGCGCTGCTGCTCGTGCTCGACGGCATGAGCGCTGCCATCGCGAATGAGCTGGGTGAGGAACTGCGCCGTTCCTGGGCGGAGTTCGACCCGCTGCCCGAGGGCAACGCCCCGCACCGGCGGGCGATGGCAGCCGCCCTGCCCACGGTGACGGCGGTGTCCCGAACCTCCCTCTTCGCGGGCACCCTGATGAAAGGCACCCAGGCCGATGAGAAGCGGCTCTTCCCCGCATTGAAGCTGTGGGGCGGGGCCTCGGCCGCCGTGTTCCACAAGGACGACCTGCGCACCGAGACCGCGGGTGACACCTTCGGCCCGGCGCTCACGGAGGCGCTCGGCGACGGCAGGACCCACATCGCCGTCGTCCTCAACGCCATCGATGACCGGCTTGCCAAGGAACAGAAGCTCGGCGACGGCGCCTGGCGGATCGACGACGTGCCCGGCCTGCGCGACCTGCTGCGAGCGGCGGCCACCGAGGGCATGGCGGTCGTCCTCACCAGCGACCACGGCCACGTCGTCGACCGGCACGGCACGAAGGTCGACCCCGCCACCGACCCGGCCTCCGCCCGCCACCGCCTGCCCGGCGACGGTCCGCTCGCGGAACGCGAGATCGCCCTGTCCGGGCCTCGCGTGGTCTGGCCCGAACCCGGGGCGTCCATCGTCGCCCTGTGGGACGCTGACTCCCGCTACACCGCCCTCAAGGCCGGCTACCACGGCGGGGCGTCGCTTGCCGAGGTCACCATCCCAGTGCTCGCCTTCCTGCCGTTCGGCGCGGAGCCGCCCAAGGGGTGGCGGGAACTGGGCGACCAGCGACCGGCCTGGTGGGCTCCGGAGGAGACCGGAAAGGCCCCACTGCCCAGTGAGCACGCCACCCCGCCGGTGACCGCAACGACTCCCACCCCCAAGAAGCCGACGAGCAAGGCCAAGAAGGAGCAGGCAGAAGTCGCCCGGATGCACAACACACTCTTCGACGTGGCGCTGACCACCGGGGGAGACGACGCCCTCCTCACCCCCACCGTCGTCTCCCGCACCGAGACGCTGGTGACGGCACTGCTCGACTCGGAGACGTACCAGGCTCAGCTCGGCGGCCTGGCACGCAAGCCGCAGCAGGAGCAGATCCACAAGGCACTCGCCGCCCTGCTGGACGCGGGTGGCACCCTGCCCGTGACCGCGCTCGCCCAGCGCGTCGGCATGCCCGTCACCCGGAGCGACGGCTTCGCCGCCGTCCTGCGGCAACTCCTCAACTACGACGGCGTCCAGGTCCTGGAGACCCTGCCGGACGGCCGCACACTGCGGCTCCACGAGGCGCTGCTGCGCGAGCAGTTCGCCCTCGGAGCGGGCTGACGACACGACTCGGGGTGCCTCGGACCTTGGTCCAGAGGCACCCCGAACGGCCCGGTCGTCAGACGGTGATCTCACTTGCGCAGGGGGTGAACGCGGCCCGCTGCTCCCGAGGATCGATCCTGCCCTGTCTCCTCACGACGCGAACGCCCGCAGCACCTTGGCGAAGGTCGTCAGCTCGTCGATCATCTCCGGTGGGAGCGGCTTCTCGTCGAAGTGGGCGATCCTGTTGCGGATGTCCTTCACCCGCTTCAGCAGGCCGACGAACTGCTCCCGGGGCATGTTCGGCCACTTCAGCGCCTCCCAGTTGCGGTCGGCCCGCTCGGCGAAGGACTGCTTCGTCTGGTCGCCGTCCAGGAGCCGCAGGTAGTCACCGAACATCAGGTCCGACACCTGGCCGGTGCGCTGTTCCGCCTTCTTGTTCGTCTGGACCGCCTTGATGGCCTCCATGTCCAGGGCCGCGCCCAGGCAGCGGCGCAGCAGCGACTCGATCTCGCCCACGATGAAGAAGGGGCGCGCCGCCCCCTCGAAGCGTTCCGTGACGTCCGCGGCGGTGACGATGCCCGAAAGGCAGCCGTCGTCGCCGCGGACGAGCAGGTAGCCGTGTTCGCGGATGACCGGAAGGGCGGTGAAGAACTCCTGGCGAGCGTCGGCGACGGGCAGCGAGTCCTTCTCCATGGCGTTGTCCAGCGTGGCCTCCTTCCCCGCCTCGTACATCTTGGCCACGGACCCCCAGGTGACGACTCCGTGGACCTGCGCCATGCCGGTGGTCACCGGCACCTGGGAGAGGCCCTTCGTACGCATGAGGAAGGTCGTCTGGGACAGGGGCGTGCCGGGGCCCACGGACACCAGGCCGCGCCGCGCCGACGGCATGTCGCCGAGCAGCAAACGCTGCGGCAGCGCGTGCGAGGGCAGGGCCTCGTCCGCATCGTCGGCCTCACCCTCGGGTCCGGCGGGTGTGCGCTGCGCGGGAACGGCCGTCAGCGGCACGACGTCGACGCTGCTGCGCAGACCGCAGACCGCGAAGTCCGGCAGAGTGGTCAGCCCGGCGTCCGTGAACGCCTGCGAGATGCGGTGCACCGTGCGGTGGTCGCGCACTCTGACCTGGAACATGTCCAGGATCTCCTGCACGGACACGGTCCTGCCCTTGAGCGAGGCCAGGTCCCGCTCGTGCGGCCTGGTCGTCATCGGACGTCGCCCTCCGGCAGGTCACGGAGCATCGTCCTCTTGCCCATGGCGGAGTGCACGAGGTCCTGCAACTGCTTGGAGCGGTCGCGGTAGAAGCGCTCGTAGTCGTTCTCGCGCAGCGCATCCGGATCGATCAGGTGGGTGGTCAGGAGGTCGTCGAACCACTCGGGACGCATGTCGGACGCGGCGATCATCGTCGACAGGTACGACGACGGCGCCCCTGTCATGTCCATTGAGGCACGGTAGGACAAGGGCGTCTTGTTCACGATCGAACTGGTGGGCAGACCGTTGCTGTTGCCCCGCCGGAACCACGTCTTGGGGAAGATCTGTCGCACGTCCACGCTGTACTCGTCCAGCCGACCGGGAGTGAGCGGGGCGCTCGTGTAGTGCCAGTCCACCGCCCCCTGCTTGATCAGCAGCGCGTAGATGCCCTTGTAGGCGGCGCTGTTGCGGGTGGTGAGGGTGTCGAGGCGGTCGGCGAAGAAGAACGCCTCCGTGACCGTCTCGGGCGCCTTCTCGTCCTGCGCGATCCAGGGGACGAGCTGCTCGACGTCCTTGGTGAAGCGCGTCTCCGTGGAGCCGCCGTACATCTCACCGAGTACTCCGCACCAGTACCACTGGTCGATCTTCTCCTCCGCTCCCAGGCCGTCCGTCCCCGTGTCGAGGATGGCGCGCACGGCCGCGAGCGGGACGAGCTGCGTCTTGTACGGCAGGTCGGCCGGGCGGACGATGCACTGCCGCTCCAGGAAGTCGCCCACCCAGGCGAAGGCCTCGGCGAGCTTGGGCGCCAGGCGCACGAAGTCGGCCAGGGGGAGGTCCAGCAGGTCGCGGCGCTTGCAGGACACCGTGGCCCCGAGCCTCTGCTGCTTCCGCTCCCAGGTGCGCACCAGCGCGATGGCCTGCAGGAAGTCGATGCTGCTCAGCCCGCTCTCGAGGCCGTTGTCGAGACGGCCGAAGACCGGGTACTTGCCCGCCAGCACCTGCTTGATCTCCCGCCACACCTGGGGAAGCTGGTAGTAGTCCCCGGTA
>NZ_WWHX01000997.1 GCF_009862125.1 Streptomyces sp. SID5910 | reverse complement strand
TGGCCGGGCACCCGGCGGGGCGGTCAGCCGCCCCGCCGAGGCGGAGACCGCCCACGCGGAAGCCGCCGGCAGGGAAACCGCCGTCGGCGAAACGCGCCCCTTCCACCGGCGCGAACGGGCGTAAGCGACGCCCAACCGGGAAAGCCCTTCACGGGGGGTGCACAGGGGGCTTACGACACGCATCGTGCGCCGTCTGTGCGCCCTGTGTCGCCACAGAACCTTCCTTCGATAGGCTGTACCGAACCCGCCCGCCGCATATGCCGAGGTACCGCGCTGTCTCCGCGGTCGGCAAGCGGACGCGGTGCGGTCGCCCGTTCGGCAGGGAGCGGCGGCACCGGGGGATCCCGTCAGTCACCGAATGCCGAAGCGAACGTCATTCGACAACCACGCAGCTCAAGGAGAGTCATCGAGCGATGGCCGGTCCAGCGTTCCGCGCCGCCGCCGTCCGGGTGCGCGTCCCCGCCACCAGCGCCAACCTCGGCCCGGGCTTCGACGCCCTCGGCCTCGCGCTGGGCTTGTACGACGACGTGGTCGTCCGGGTGGCCGACTCCGGGCTGCACATCGACATCGCGGGTGAGGGCAGCGAGACGCTGCCGCGCGACGAGAAGCACCTCCTCGTCCGCTCCCTGCGCACCGCCTTCGACCTCCTCGGCGGACAGCCGCGCGGCCTGGAGATCGTCTGCGCCAACCGCATCCCGCACGGCCGCGGCCTCGGCTCCTCCTCCGCCGCCATCTGCGCCGGCATCGTCGCCGCGCGCGCCGTGACCATAGGCGGCGAGGCCCGCCTCGACGACGCCGCGGTACTCGACCTCGCCACCGAGATCGAGGGTCACCCCGACAATGTGGCGGCCTGTCTGCTGGGCGGCTTCACCCTCTCCTGGATGGAGGCCGGCGCCGCCCGGGCCATCAGGATGGAGCCCTCCGATTCCATCGTTCCGGTGGTTTTCGTGCCCGGAAAGCCGGTCCTGACGGAGACCGCGCGCGGCCTGCTCCCGCGCACCGTGCCGCACGTCGACGCCGCCGCCAACGCGGGCCGCGCCGCCCTGCTCGTCGAGGCCCTGACCAGGCGCCCCGAGCTGCTGCTGCCGGCCACCGAGGACCGCCTCCACCAGGAGTACCGCGCGCCCGCCATGCCGGAGAGCGCCGCGCTGGTGGAGCGGCTGCGCGGGGACGGGATCCCGGCGGTCATCTCCGGCGCCGGACCCACCGTGATGGCGCTGGCCGACGCCGGCACGGCCGACAAGGTCGAGGCGCTGGCGGGCACGGACTGGGCGGCCAACCGGCTGAGCCTGGACCAGCAGGGCGCCTGCGTCCTGCCGCTGGCGGCCTCCGGCGACATCTAGACGCGGACGGTTGCCGGATTTCGAGAGGGGGAATGTTTGTTGGATCCGGTAGTGTTAATCTCAAGTCTGCACCCGACCCCACCATGGCGAGGTGCCTCGTGTCCCCGTCCGGGACAGACATTCTTCCGGGAGCTCCCCAAGCCGCATTGTGTGCTCGACGTCGTACGTCATCAGTACGGCCGACACGGACACTGAGCGGCTTGCCGGGCACGCTTCGGAACCGGTGCGACCACACCGCGTGACACAGACACTGGGTGCCACGGCCAGGGGGAGCGCCATCACCAGATATTTCTTCCGCCGATTGGGCGGACCACCGCCCCGGCACGGTTCACACAGCAAGGACCGAAGCCGGACAGCACAACCGGTCGCCGAGCCAGACAGGCCGACGTCCGCTCCAGGGAAGGACCCTTCGTGAGCGACACCACCGATCTGATGGGCGCACGTGTCGAGGAGACCGCTGCCGCGCCCGCCACGGACGCCTCCGCGCCTGCCACCGGTGCCGGCTCCCGGCGGCGCCGCGGTACCGGCCTCGAGGGCATGGTGCTGGCCGAGCTTCAGCAGGTCGCATCAGGCCTCGGCATCAGGGGCACCGCGCGGATGCGCAAGAGCCAGCTGATCGAGGTCATCAAGGAAGCGCAGGCCGCGGGGGGCGCCCCCGCCAAGGCCGCGCCCGCCGCGGACGCCGCCGGCGAGACCAAGCCGAAGCGCCGCGCCACCTCCCGGACCCGTACGGGCGACGAGAGCGCCGCCGCCGAGAAGGCCCCGAAGGCCGGCAAGGCCGAGAAGAAGGCCGACAAGGCCGCCGCCGACCAGGCCGTGGCCCAGCAGCAGATCGACATTCCCGGCCAGCCGTCCCCGAAGGTCGCGGCCTCCGCCGACCAGTCGGGCGCCCCCGCCGACGACGCCCCCTCCGAGCGCCGCCGTCGCCGGGCCACCGCCGACGCCGGCAGCCCGGCCGCCGCCAACGACACGGCCCCGGCCGAGGTCAAGAGCGAGCCGAGGAACGACTCGTCCGCGCAGCAGTCGCAGCAGAACCAGGGCGACGGCCGCGGCGAAGCCGGTGACGGCGGCGAGGGCCGCCGCCGCGACCGCGACCGCGACCGTGGGCGTGACCGTGACCGCGGTCGTGACCGTGACCGCGACCGCCGCGGCAAGGGCGACGACCAGCAGCAGAACCAGGGCGGCGGTCAGCGCCAGCAGCAGGGCGGCGGACGCCAGGACCGCAACAACGGTCCGCAGGACGACGACGACTTCGACGGCGGCCGCCGTGGCCGTCGCGGCCGCTACCGGGACCGCCGGGGCCGTCGCGGGCGCGACGAGATCCAGCAGGAGCCGCAGATCAACGAGGACGACGTCCTCATCCCGGTCGCGGGCATCCTCGACATCCTCGACAACTACGCGTTCATCCGGACCTCCGGCTACCTGCCCGGTCCGAACGACGTGTACGTCTCCCTCGCCCAGGTCCGCAAGAACGGCCTGCGCAAGGGCGACCACCTCACCGGTGCGGTCCGCCAGCCGAAGGAGGGCGAGCGGCGCGAGAAGTTCAACGCGCTGGTCCGCCTGGACTCCGTCAACGGCATGGCGCCCGAACACGGCCGCGGACGGCCGGAGTTCAACAAGCTGACGCCGCTGTACCCGCAGGACCGCCTCCGCCTGGAGACGGACCCGGGCGTGCTGACGACCCGCATCATCGACCTCGTCTCGCCCATCGGCAAGGGCCAGCGCGGTCTGATCGTGGCCCCGCCGAAGACCGGCAAGACCATGATCATGCAGGCGGTCGCCAACGCGATCACCCACAACAACCCCGAGTGCCACCTGATGGTCGTCCTCGTCGACGAGCGTCCGGAAGAGGTCACCGACATGCAGCGGTCGGTGAAGGGCGAGGTCATCTCCTCGACCTTCGACCGCCCGGCCGAGGACCACACCACGGTCGCCGAGCTCGCCATCGAGCGCGCCAAGCGCCTGGTGGAGCTGGGTCACGACGTCGTCGTGCTGCTCGACTCGATCACGCGTCTGGGCCGTGCGTACAACCTCGCCGCCCCGGCCTCCGGCCGCATCCTGTCCGGTGGTGTCGACTCGACCGCCCTGTACCCGCCGAAGCGCTTCTTCGGTGCGGCCCGCAACATCGAGGACGGCGGCTCGCTGACCATCCTCGCCACCGCCCTGGTGGACACCGGGTCCCGCATGGACGAGGTGATCTTCGAGGAGTTCAAGGGCACCGGCAACATGGAGCTCAAGCTCGACCGGAAGCTCGCCGACAAGCGCATCTTCCCGGCGGTGGACGTGGACGCGTCCGGCACCCGCAAGGAAGAGATCCTGCTCGGCAGCGACGAGCTGGCCATCGTGTGGAAGCTGCGCCGGGTGCTGCACGCGCTCGACTCGCAGCAGGCGATCGAGCTGCTCCTCGACAAGATGAAGCAGACCAAGTCGAACGCCGAGTTCCTGCTCCAGATCCAGAAGACGACCCCGACGCCGGGCAACGGCGACTGACGCCTTCGCAGCACCACGGAGCCGCCCCCGTCACACCCGTGACGGGGGCGGCTCTGTGCGTTGTCTGTGAACAGGTGTACGATCACGCCCTCGCGAGTGTCCGGCGTCCGGGGGGACCTACGGACGCCACACGGCTCGCTTCCCGAATCTCTCATCTCCTGGGGGGACTTGAGTGCCTACATCCCTGCCCGCGTCCGCACGCCGCAGACGCGGGAAGCGTCTCGCGCTGCCCACGCTCGCCGCGGGCCTCGCCGGGCTCGTGGCGGCCACGCTGACGACGTCGTCCGCCACCGCCGCGCCCACCGCGCCGGACCCGACGGTCCGGCCCGCCCCGAGGACGGTGCCGCAGGCCGAGCTCCAGCGGCGCCTCGCGGGCGCCGTGGCCGGCGACGACAAGGCCGGCGACCACACCGGCCGCGCCCAGCGCAGTGACACCACCGGCGACGCCGCCTCGATCGACCCGAAGATCATCGGCGGCACGGGGACCACCATCTCCACCGCGCCGTGGATGGCCCAGCTCTGGTACTACGACGACCGCGGCACCGCGGGCGAGAGCGACGACATCGGCTTCTTCTGCGGCGGCGCCGTCGTCGCCCCGACGAAGATCCTCACCGCCGCGCACTGCGTCAAGGGCTACAACTGGAACGCCAACGGCGCCGTCGTCACCGGCACCGCGCAGCTGGCCACGAGCACCGACCTGCACGGCGGCACCCTGTCCGGCGTGTGGCGGCAGTGGAACCACCCGTCGTTCAACGCGGTGACCCTCGACAACGACATGGCCCTGCTGACCCTGCCGAACCCGGTCACGGCCAAGCCGATCCCCATGACCACGTCGGGCGACACGGCCTCCTACCAGGCCGGCACCAGCGCCAAGGTCTACGGCTGGGGCCGCACCAGCTCCACCTCCGACGCCATCTCCGACGTACTGAAGACGGCCACGCTGCCGGTCCAGTCGGACGGCACCTGCGCCGCCGCCTGGGGCGCCGACTACGTCAAGGGCCACATGGTCTGCGCCGGCACCCCCGCCACCGGGTCCGACGCGGGCACCGTCACGCCGTGCAACGGCGACTCCGGCGGCCCCCTGGTCGTCGGCGGCCGCATCGCCGGCGTCGTCTCCTGGGGCGTGGAGGACTGCGTCGCGAAGGGCGCGTACGGCGTCTTCTCCAAGGTCAGCACCTACGCCGGTGTCACCTACCCGCGGGTGGACGACACCGACATCAGCGGCGACGGCCGCGCCGACCTGTGGCTGCGCCAGGCGTCCAACAAGGTCGGCTACTCCCAGAACTCCAAGGGCACGTCCTTCGCCGCCCGCGAGGCCTGGGGCGACTGGAGCGGCGTCAACCTGGTCGTCCAGGCCGACCTCGACCGGGACGGCTACCAGGACCTCGTCAGCCGCGGCACCGACGGCAGCCTGGTCTGGTCGCACTACCAGCCCTCCAGCCAGTCCTGGGCGCACAAGACCCTCGCCACCGGCTGGAGCAGCCGCAAGCAGATCCTCGTGCCGGGCGACCTGACCGGGGACACCCTGGCCGACCTGCTGTCGCTGGACTCCGCGAACACCCTCCTGCTCTACCCGGGCCGCGGCAACGGCACCTTCGGCAGCCCGATCCGGGTGACCACCGGTTTCTCCGCCTACAACCAGCTCCGCGGACACGGCGACTTCACCGGTGACGGCAAGGCGGACCTGCTCGGCCGCGCCGGCAACGGCGACCTCTACCTGTACCCGGGCCGCGGGTCGGCCACCAGCGCCTTCTCGACCCGGATCAAGCTGCGGGCCTGGCCCGACGTCAAGACCGTCGTCTCGCCCGGCGACGTGACGGGCGACGGCAAGGCCGACGTCGTGGCCATCACGAAGTACGGCAACGCGTACCTGTACGCCGGTACCGGCAAGGCCGGAACCGCGATCTTCGCCACAGCCGTCAAGATCGGCAGCGGTTACGGCAGTTACGACATCGTCAGCTGAAACCGCAGGTGACCGCGGAATTCGCGGTCGATCCGGCGACTCTCTGTGCCCGGCGCGTCACGCGCCGGGCACAGTGCGTTGTGCAACCCTGTCCCGAGTTCCGCCGTCTGACGTACGGAGGGACGATGGTGAGGTACCGGTGGAAAACCGCCGGAGCCGCACCGACCCCGACCCTGAGAAGCAGGGGGTAGCCGACCGTACGAGAACCGAGGAGCACATGTCCGCCGAGAGCACGCCGGATCCCGCCATACCCGGCCCCGGAGAGTCCCGCGCCGACGGGCGCCGCCGGGGCAAGGGCCGCCGCCGCAAGCCCCGTGACAGACGGCGCAAGGCGCTGCTCGCCATGGCCTGGACCGCCGCGGGCATCGTGGTCCTGGGCGGCACCGGCGCCGGCGTCCTGTACTTCAAGCTCAACGGCAACCTCACGAGCGTCGACATCGACCAGGCCCTCGGCACCGACCGGCCCGAGAAGGCCGACGACGGCTCCGAGAACATCCTCGTCCTCGGCTCGGACACCCGCTCCGGCGGCAACAAGCAGCTCGGCGGCGGCACCGACGACGGCACCGCCCGCTCCGACACGGCGATGGTCGTGCACGTCTACAAGGGCCACAAGAAGGCCAGCGTGGTCTCCATCCCGCGCGACACCCTCATCGACCGGCCCGGGTGCACCGACACCGACGGCGGCGAGCACCCCGCCGAGACCGACGCCATGTTCAACTCCGCCTACTCCACCGGCGGCGCCGCCTGCGCCGTGAAGACCGTCGAATCGGTCAGCGGGCTGCGCATGGACCACTACCTGGAGGTCGACTTCAGCGGCTTCCAGCAGCTCATCGACGACCTCGGCGGCGTCCAGGTCACCACCACCGAGGACATCAAGGACCCCGACAGCCACCTCGACCTCAAGGCCGGCACCCACCGGCTCGACGGCGAGCAGTCCCTCGGCCTGGTCCGCACCCGGCACGGCGTCGGCGACGGCTCCGACCTGGGCCGCATCCAGCTCCAGCAGGCCTTCGTCAAGGCCCTGGTCCACCAGGTCAAGGACATCGGCCTGCTCGGCAACCCCAAGAAGCTGTACGACATCGCCGACACCGCCACCAAGACCGTCACCACCGACTCCGACCTGGGCTCGGTGAACTCCCTGATGTCCTTCGCGAGCGGCCTGAAGGGCATCGCCCCCGGCAGCATGCACATGGTCACCATGCCGGTGATCTACGACCCCGCCGACGGCAACCGGGTCCTCGTCGAGAAGGACAAGGCCCGGCAGGTGTGGGACGCCCTCAGGAACGACCGGCCGATCCCGGCGAGCGCGACCGAGGACACGGCCACCGGCGAGGCCAAGGACGTCGTCTCGGCGTCCTGAGACCCGCCGGCACCCCGAGGGGGACCGGCCGCCCCGGGGAATAGAACGCTCCGGCCCCCGGTTTTGGGAGATGCGGCCGGTCCTGGCAGACTGGTACGTCGGCCCCGGTTCACGCCCCCGCAATCCGCGGAAGCGACCCGGCGCCCTCCCGAACCTAGGAGACACCTTGAAGCGCGACATCCACCCCGAGTACGTCGAGACGCAGGTCAGCTGCACCTGTGGCGCGTCGTTCACCACCCGCAGCACCATCGACTCCGGCACCATCCGGGCCGAGGTCTGCTCCGAGTGCCACCCGTTCTACACGGGCAAGCAGAAGATCCTCGACACCGGTGGCCGCGTGGCCCGCTTCGAGGCCCGCTTCGGCAAGGCTGCCGCCGGCTCCAAGAAGTAGCGAGCCCCAATCGCCGGTCCACGGCCGCGACCCCAGCCGGGGGAGCGCCGGGACCGGCGTTTTTGGTCGCCCGCCTTCCCCTTCACCGCAGTAGCAGGAGCCCAAGATGTTCGAGGCCGTCGAGGAACTCGTCGCCGAGCACGCCGACCTGGAGAAGAAGCTCGCCGACCCGTCGGTCCACTCCGACCAGGCCAACGCGCGCAAGCTGAACAAGCGTTACGCCGAGCTCACCCCGATCGTCGCCACGTTCCGCTCCTGGAAGCAGACCGGCGACGACATCGAGACCGCGCGCGAACTGGCCGCCGACGACCCGGACTTCGCTGCCGAGGTCAAGGAGCTGGACAAGCAGCGCGACGAGCTCACCGAGAAGCTGCGCCTGCTGCTCGTCCCGCGCGACCCCAGCGACGACAAGGACGTCATCCTGGAGATCAAGGCCGGCGCGGGCGGCGACGAGTCGGCGCTGTTCGCCGGCGACCTGCTGCGCATGTACCTGCGGTACGCCGAGCGGGTCGGCTGGAAGACCGAGATCATCGACGCCACCGAGTCCGAGCTGGGCGGCTACAAGGACGTCCAGGTCGCCGTGAAGACCAAGGGCGGCCAGGGCGCCACCGAGCCCGGCCAGGGCGTCTGGGCCCGCCTCAAGTACGAGGGCGGCGTGCACCGCGTGCAGCGCGTGCCCGCGACCGAGTCCCAGGGGCGCATCCACACCTCCGCGGCCGGCGTGCTCGTCACGCCCGAGGCCGAGGAGATCGACGTCGAGATCAACCCGAACGACCTGCGCATCGACGTCTACCGGTCCTCCGGGCCCGGCGGTCAGTCCGTCAACACCACCGACTCCGCCGTGCGCATCACGCACATTCCCACCGGAGTCGTCGCCTCCTGCCAGAACGAGAAGAGCCAGCTCCAGAACAAGGAGCAGGCGATGCGTATCCTGCGCTCCAGGCTGCTCGCGGCGGCGCAGGAGGAGGCGGAGAGGGAGGCCGCGGACGCCCGGCGCAGCCAGGTCCGCACCGTCGACCGCTCCGAGAAGATCCGCACGTACAACTTCCCGGAGAACCGCATCTCGGACCACCGCGTCGGCTTCAAGGCGTACAACCTGGACCAGGTCCTGGACGGCGACCTCGACTCGGTGATCCAGGCCTGCGTCGACGCGGACTCGGCGGCCAAGCTCGCCGCCGCGTAAGCCCCGTAGCCGCACCGGTACGGCCCGTACCGGACGAACAGCTCAGCCCCGGAGGACCAGCGTGAACCTGCTGCTCGCGGAGGTGGCCCAGGCCACCCAGCGGCTGGCCGACGCCGGCGTGCCCTCGCCGCGCACCGACGCGGAGGAACTCGCCGCGTATCTGCACGGCGTCAAGCGGGGCGAGCTGCACACCGTGCCCGACGCGGACTTCGACGCCCGGTACTGGGAGGTCGTCGCCCGCCGCGAGGCGCGCGAGCCGCTCCAGCACATCACCGGCCGCGCCTACTTCCGCTACCTGGAGCTCCAGGTCGGCCCCGGCGTCTTCGTGCCCCGTCCCGAGACCGAGTCGGTCGTCGGCTGGGCGATAGACGCGGTGCGCGCCATGGACGTCGTCGAGCCCTGCATCGTCGACCTGTGCACGGGCTCCGGCGCCATCGCGCTCGCGCTCGCCCAGGAGGTGCCGCGCTCGCGCGTGTACGCCGTGGAGCTGTCCGAGGACGCCCTCGTGTGGACGCGGAAGAACATGGAGGGGTCCAGGGTCGAACTGCGCCAGGGCGACGCCCTGACCGCCTTCCCGGACCTCGACGGCCAGGTCGACCTGGTGGTCTCCAACCCGCCGTACATCCCGCTCACCGAGTGGGAGTACGTCGCCCCCGAGGCCCGCGACCACGATCCCCAGATGGCGCTGTTCTCCGGCGAGGACGGGCTCGACCTGATCCGCGGCCTGGAGCGCACCGCGCACCGCCTGCTGCGCCCCGGCGGGGTCGTCGTCGTCGAGCACGCCGACACCCAGGGCGGCCAGGTGCCGTGGATCTTCACCGAGGAGCGGGGCTGGGCCGACGCGGCCGACCACCCCGACCTCAACAAGCGCCCCCGCTTCGCGACCGCCCGCAAGGCGCTGCCGTGACCGTCCCCCTGACTTCGACCCCGCAGTACGTGTACGAGGAGGCCCGCTAAATGGCTCGGCGATACGACACCAACGACGCGACCGACCGTGTGACCGGTCTGCGCGAGGCCGCGTCCGCCGTCCGCCGTGGCGAGCTCGTGGTGCTGCCCACGGACACGGTGTACGGCATCGGCGCCGACGCGTTCTCGTCGGAGGCCGTCGGTGACCTGCTGGAGGCCAAGGGCCGCGGCCGCAACATGCCGAGCCCCGTCCTCATCGGCTCCCCGAACACCCTGCACGGCCTGGTCACCGACTTCTCCGAGAAGGCCTGGGAGCTGGTCGACGCCTTCTGGCCGGGCGCGCTGACCCTCGTCGCCAAGCACCAGCCCTCACTCCAGTGGGACCTCGGCGAGACCCGCGGCACGGTCGCCGTGCGGATGCCGCTGCACCCCGTCGCCATCGAGCTGCTCACCGAGTTCGGCCCCATGGCCGTCTCCTCCGCCAACCTGACCGGCCACCCGGCGCCGGAGGACTGCGACGCCGCGCAGCAGATGCTCGGCGACTCCGTCTCCGTCTACCTCGACGGCGGCCCCACCCCCGGCAACGTCCCGTCGTCCATCGTCGACGTCACCCGCGAGGTGCCGGTCCTGCTGCGCGCCGGCGCGCTGTCGGCGCAGGAACTGCGCAAGGTGGTACCCGACCTCGAGGTGGCGAATTGACGGCCCCTGGGACGGGGCGTGGCATAGGCAACGGGGAACGCGCCGCGGAGATCACGACGACGTTCGTCGGACTCCCGCGCGACAGCTTCCGCATCCTCCACGTCAGCACCGGCAACGTGTGCCGCTCGCCCATCACCGAGCGGCTGACCCGGCATTTCGTGACGGAGCGGCTGGGCGTCCTGGGCGGCGGCCTCGTCGTGGAGAGCGCGGGCACCTGGGGCCACGAGGGCGCGCCCATGGAGGCGAACGCGGAGACGGTCCTCGCGGAGTTCGGCGCGGACGCGGCCGGCTTCACCGGGCGCGAACTGCTCGACGAGCACGTGATCCGCGCCGACCTGGTGCTCACGGCGACCCGTGACCACCGCGCGCAGGTCATCTCCATGGGCCACTCGGCGGGCCTGCGCACCTTCACGCTCAAGGAGTTCACCCGCCTGGTGAACGCCATCGACCCCGCGACCCTGCCGTCCCTGGACGAGGGCGTGGTCACCCGCGCACGGGCCCTGGTCCGCGCCGCGGCGGCTCTACGCGGGTGGCTCCTGGCCCCGACGGCCGAGGCGGACGAGGTGTACGACCCGTACGGGGCGCCGCTGACGTTCTTCCGGTCGATCGGCGACGAGATACACCAGGCGCTGGACCCGGTGGTCACGGCGCTGACGGGGGTCGCGGCCCGGGCCTGAGCGAGGCGCCCGTCGCGGGGCAACTCGGGCGCCCGGGGCTTTCCGGGCCTACATTGGTCGTACGTCACCGTCGACGCATGCCCGGAGCGCACCATGTCGGTCACCCACGCCCTCGCGGCCGATGACAGCGGGCTCGACGTCCTGCTGCGGCAGGACCCCGAGCTGGCCGAGATCCTGCTCGCCGAACGCCGCCGGCAGTCGACGACGCTCCAGCTGATCGCCGCCGAGAACTTCACGTCGCCGGCCGTGCTGGCCGCCCTCGGCTCCCCGCTCGCCAACAAGTACGCCGAGGGCTACCCGGGCGCCCGGCACCACGGCGGCTGCGAGATCGCCGACGTCGCCGAACGCCTCGCCGTCGAACGGGCCCGGGACCTCTTCGGCGCCGAGCACGCCAACGTGCAGTCCCACTCCGGCTCCTCCGCCGTGCTCGCCGCCTACGCCGCGCTGCTGCGCCCCGGCGACACCGTCCTCGCGCTCGGCCTGCCCTACGGCGGTCACCTCACGCACGGCTCGCCCGCCAACTTCTCCGGCCGCTGGTTCGACTTCGTCGGCTACGGCGTCGACGCGGAGACGGGGCTCGTCGACCACGACCAGGTGCGCACCCTGGCCCGCGCCCGCCGCCCCAAGGCGATCGTGTGCGGCTCGATCGCCTACCCGCGCCACCCGGACTACGCCTTCTTCCGCGACGTCGCCGACGAGGCCGGCGCCTATCTGATCGCGGACGCCGCGCACCCGATGGGCCTGGTGGCCGGGGGAGCGGCGCCCAGCCCGGTGCCGTACGCCGACATCGTCTGCGCCACCACGCACAAGGTGCTGCGCGGACCGCGCGGCGGCATGATCCTCTGCGGGAGCGAACTCGCGGAGCGGGTCGACCGGGCCGTGTTCCCGTTCACGCAGGGCGGCGCGCAGATGCACACCATCGCCGCGAAGGCCGTCGCCTTCGGCGAGGCGCGGACCCCGGCCTTCGCCGCGTACGCCCGTCAGGTGGTCGCCAACGCCCGCACCCTCGCCGCCCACCTGGCCGCCGAGGGCTTCGTCGTCACCACCGGCGGCACCGACACCCACCTGATCACCGTCGACCCCGCCCCGCTCGGCGTCGACGGCAGGACGGCACGGGGGCTGCTGGCGGCGGCCGGGATCGTCCTGGACTGCTGCGCGCTGCCGCACGCCGACGCCCGCGGCCTGCGCCTGGGCACCGCGGCGGTGACCACGCAGGGCATGGGCGAGCGGGAGATGCGGACGGTGGCGACGCTGCTCGCGGGGGTGCTGCGGGGCGCCACGGACCCCGCCGCGGCGCGGGCCGCCGCCCGGGACCTGGCCGCGGAATTTCCGCCCTATCCCGGGTGAGGCGGGGTAGGGGCACACGTGTGCACAGCCACTCGTGCAACCATCGTCGCTACCCGGAAGTCCTCACACATATGCGCGCATCGCTAGGGTGTGGGGCTGGGAATGGCCAGCGAGACCTGTGGGGAAGCCCGTGCGTGAATACCTGCTGACGCTCTGCGTCACGGCCGCGGTGACGTATCTGCTGACAGGGCCGGTACGGAAGTTCGCGATCGTGGCGGGAGCGATGCCGGAGATCCGGGCGCGTGACGTGCACCGGGAACCCACTCCGCGGCTCGGCGGGATCGCGATGTTCTTCGGTCTCTGCGCGGGCCTGCTGGTCGCCGACCACCTCACCAACCTCAACGAGGTCTTCGAGAAGTCCAACGAACCACGGGCCCTGCTCTCCGGAGCCGCCCTGATCTGGCTGATCGGCGTCCTGGACGACAAGTTCGAGATCGACGCCCTGATCAAGCTGGGCGGCCAGATGATCGCCGCCGGCGTGATGGTGGTGCAGGGCCTCACCATCCTGTGGATCCCGGTGCCGGGCGTGGGGACCGTGGCCCTGACCCAGTGGCAGGGCACGCTGCTCACCGTCGCCCTGGTCGTGATCACCATCAACGCGGTCAACTTCGTGGACGGCCTCGACGGGCTGGCCTCCGGCATGGTGTGCATCGCGGCGGCCGCGTTCTTCATGTACGCCTACCGGATCTGGTACTCGTACGGCATCGAGGCGGCCGCCCCGGCCACGCTGTTCGCCGCCATCCTCATGGGCATGTGCCTGGGCTTCCTGCCGCACAACATGCACCCCGCCCGGATCTTCATGGGCGACTCCGGGTCGATGCTGATCGGCCTCATCCTCGCGGCCGGCGCGATCTCGGTCACCGGGCAGGTCGACCCGGACGTGATGAAGCTGTTCTCCGGCTCCGAGCGCAACACCGTGCACCAGATGGTGCCGGTCTACATCCCGCTGCTGATGCCGCTGACCATCATCGCCATTCCGGCCGCCGACCTGATCCTCGCGATCGTGCGGCGCACCTGGCGCGGCCAGTCGCCCTTCGCCGCGGACCGGGGGCACCTGCACCACCGGCTGCTGGAGGTCGGGCACTCCCACAGCCGCGCGGTGCTGATCATGTACTTCTGGTCGGCCCTGATCGCCTTCGGTGCGCTCGCCTACTCCGTCAACTCCGCGTCGATGTGGATCGTGCTGAGCGTCGTCTTCCTCAGCGCGGTCGGGCTGGTGCTGCTCCTGCTGCCCCGCTTCACCCCCCGCGCCCCGCGCTGGGCCGAGCACTTCGTGCCGCCGCGCTACCGGCGTCGCCGCAAGGCGGCCGCCGAGGCGCCGGCCGCCGCCGACGAGGCGGAGGACCGCGTCCCGGTCGCCGCGGGCGTCTCCGGCGTCAACGGCGCGACCGCCGTGGGCCCCCGCTCGGGCACAAGGTAAGAATCTGACGAGAGCATTGCCAACTCGTGGGGGAGCAAAGCTCCGCAATACCAGACAATTCGGTGCGGTAATTGCACAGACGCGCGCTGTCACTCTCATGTGTGACAGCAAGCACACCCACAGGTAAAGACCTCATCAAATAGTTTGTGATACGGTTCACGAGAACCCCCGGGTAGAGCCTAAGGACCGTAGTGCGACGGTCTCTTGGCCGTCAGGACTCCGTTCGGCCCGGGACTACGCTCGTCCATGACGACACACTGCCCCCTGTGAAAAGCGGAGTTGCCGCCATGCCGTCCAATGACGTCCGGATCTTGCTTCAGGCTGCCGTGCCCACGGCTGCCGTCGGCGCTGTTGCCGCCGTCGTCAGCGCCGTGTTCGCCGGCGGCAAGGGGGCGGTCGGAGCAGTCGTCGCGACCGTGGTGGCGATGCTCTTCATGGGGCTCGGTCTCTACGTCCTACAGCGCACCGCCAAATCGCTTCCGCACCTTTTCCAGGCGATGGGCCTGATGCTCTACGCGGCACAGATCCTGCTGCTGTTCGTCTTCCTCGCCGTCTTCAAGAACACGACGTTGTTCAATCCCCGGTCCTTCGCGATCACCTTGGTCGCCGTCACGCTGGCTTGGATTGCGGCGCAGACGCGGGCCCACATGAAGGCCAAGATTCTCTACGTCGAGCCCGAATCGACGGGTAAGAAGCCCGAAACGACGGGCCACTCGTCGTGAGGGGTAGGGCCGGGATAAAGAGGCATCTGAACTCCTGCTATCGTCCGGTGCCAACTGCGGCATCGCGGGCGCGGGCATCCCAGCTGACGCCTGTTCAATCGCGAGGCGAGATGCCCCACAGCCGCCCCCATATCCGTAACACCAGTCCCGTGCCGAACAGCGGCCCCGCGCCGCGCCGACACAACGAGGTTGCCGTATCCATGCGCCACGCTGAAGGAGCCCGCGGTGAGTGCTGACCCGACGCAGGTGCTCGCCTTCGAGACCGACTGCCACATCTTCGACGGCTGTGGCTTCCCGGCTCCCGGCCTGCACTCGTTCCTATTCGAGCCCCTCTGGGGCGACGCGGACAGCAACCTGTACTTCAACAAGCCGATGCTGCTGGCCCTGCTCGGCTCGCTCGTCATCGTCGGCTTCTTCTGGGCCGCCTTCCGCAAGCCCAAGGTGGTGCCGGGCAAGCTACAGATGGTCGCCGAGACCGGTTACGACTTCATCCGCCGTGGCGTCGTCTACGAGACCATCGGCAAGAAGGAAGGAGAGAAGTACGTTCCGCTGATCGTCTCCCTCTTCTTCTTCATCTGGATGATGAACCTCTGGTCGATCGTCCCGGTCGCCCAGTTCCCGGTGACCTCGATCATCGCCTACCCGGCGGTCCTCGCGGCCGTCGTCTACATCCTGTGGGTCTCGCTGACGTTCAAGCGGCACGGCTTCGTCGGCTTCTTCAAGAACGTCACGGGTTACGACAAGTCCCTCGGCGCGGTGCTGCCGCTGGCCATGCTCATCGAGTTCTTCTCGAACCTGCTGGTGCGGCCCTTCACGCACGCCGTGCGTCTCTTCGCGAACATGTTCGCGGGCCACACCCTGCTGCTGCTCTTCACGATCGCCAGCTGGTACCTGCTGAACGGCATCGGCATCGCCTATGCGGGCGTCAGCTTCGTCATGACGATCGTCATGACGGCCTTCGAACTTTTCATCCAGGCCCTTCAGGCGTACGTCTTCGTGCTCCTCACGTGCACGTACATTCAGGGCGCGCTCGCCGAGCACCACTGAGCGCACCCCGCACCACCACCCCCTGATCGTCCGGTGGCCAACCCCCACCGGTCCGTAAAGAAAAGGAAGAACTGGCATGTCCCAGACCCTTGCCGCTGTTTCCGGCTCGCTCGGCTCCATCGGTTACGGCCTCGCTGCCATCGGCCCCGGCGTCGGCGTCGGCATCATCTTCGGTAACGGCACGCAGGCCCTGGCCCGTCAGCCCGAGGCGGCCGGCCTGATCCGCGCCAACCAGATCCTGGGCTTCGCGTTCTGTGAGGCGCTCGCCCTGATCGGTCTGGTCATGCCGTTCGTCTACGGCAAGTGATCGCGGATCAACTTCCCGCCGACTAGACGAAAGGCAAACCCATGAGCCCGATGCTCCAGATCGCGGCCGAGGAGATGGAGAATCCCCTCGTCCCGCCGATCCCCGAGCTCGTCATCGGCCTGATCGCCTTCGTCATCGTCTTCGGCTTCCTCGCCTGGAAGCTCCTCCCGAACATCAACAAGGTTCTGGAAGAGCGTCGCGAGGCCATCGAGGGCGGTATCGAGAAGGCCGAGGCCGCGCAGACCGAGGCCCAGAGCGTCCTTGAGCAGTACAAGGCCCAGCTCGCCGAGGCCCGGCACGAGGCCGCGCGCCTGCGCCAGGAGGCGCAGGAGCAGGGCGCCACGCTCATCGCCGAGATGCGCGCGGAAGGCCAGCGGCAGCGTGAGGAGATCATCGCCGCCGGTCACGCCCAGATCCAGGCCGACCGCAAGGCCGCCGCGTCCGCGCTGCGCCAGGACGTCGGACAGCTGGCCACTCAGCTGGCCGGCAAGCTCGTCGGCGAGTCCCTGGAGGACCACGCCCGTCAGAGTCGCGTCATCGACCGCTTCCTGGACGAGCTGGACGACAAGGCGACGAAGGCAGAGGCGACCCGATGAACGGAGCGAGCCGCGAGGCCCTGGCTGCCGCACGCGAGCGTCTCGACGCGCTGACGGACTCCACGTCCGTGGACGCCGGCTCGCTCGCCGACGAGCTGGCCGCCGTCACCGCGCTGCTCCACCGCGAGGTGTCGCTGCGTCGGGTCCTGACCGACCCGGCGCAGGCCGGCGAGGCCAAGGCCGAACTCGCCCAGCGTCTCCTGGGCACCCAGATCAGCGGCCCCGCCGCCGACCTGGTGTCCGGCATGGTGCGCTCCCGCTGGTCGCAGTCCCGCGACCTGGTGGACGCGCTGGAGGAGCTGGCGAACACCGCCGACCTCACCGCCGCGCAGAAGCGTGGCCGGCTCGACAACGTCGAGGACGAGCTGTTCCGGTTCGGCCGGATCGTCTCCTCGAACACCGAGCTGCGGGCCGCGCTGACCAACCGGTCGGCCACCACCTCGGCCAAGGGCGAGCTGCTGCGCAGCCTGCTCGGCGGCCGGGCGGAGCGGACCACGGAGCGTCTGGTGACGCGCCTTGTGACCGCGCCGCGGGGACGTAGCCTGGAGTCGGGACTCGAATCCCTGTCCAAGCTCGCCGCCGACCGGCGAGACCGGATGGTCGCCGTCGTCACCTCGGCGGTGCCGCTGAGCGACACGCAGAAGCAGCGCCTCGGCGCCGCCCTCGCGAAGGTCTACGGCCGTCCGATGCACCTCAACCTCGACGTGGACCCCGAGGTCCTCGGCGGGATCCGGGTGCAGGTCGGTGACGAGGTCATCAACGGCTCCATCGCGGACCGCCTGGAGGACGCCGGCCGCCGACTGGCGAGCTGACGGCCCCGCTGCGGAAGCAGCACGCGACAACAGCACAGCAAGCAGTAGCAGTACGTACTTACGACGGCCCTGGTTGGGCCGTGCAGAGGATTCACCTCTTACTGGGGGGAGTCCCGACTCGTGGAATACCCCCCAAGTGAAACTTCGGGCCCAACAAGGAGAGCAGGGAACTCAGATGGCGGAGCTCACGATCCGGCCGGAGGAGATCCGGGACGCACTGGAGAACTTCGTCCAGTCGTACAAGCCGGACGCGGCCTCGCGCGAGGAGGTCGGTACGGTCACCCTTGCCGGCGACGGCATCGCGAAGGTCGAGGGCCTGCCCTCGGCCATGGCCAACGAACTGCTGAAGTTCGAGGACGGCACCCTCGGCCTCGCCCTCAACCTCGAGGAGCGCGAGATCGGTTGCGTCGTCCTCGGTGAGTTCAGCGGCATCGAGGAGGGGCAGCCGGTCTCGCGTACCGGTGAGGTCCTCTCCGTGGCCGTCGGCGAGGGCTACCTCGGCCGCGTCGTCGACCCCCTCGGCAACGCGATCGACGGCCTCGGCGAGATCGAGACCTCGGGCCGCCGCGCCCTCGAGCTGCAGGCCCCCACGGTCATGCAGCGCAAGTCGGTGCACGAGCCGATGGAGACGGGCTACAAGGCCGTCGACGCCATGACCCCGATCGGCCGCGGTCAGCGTCAGCTGATCATCGGCGACCGCCAGACCGGCAAGACCGCCCTGGCCGTCGACACGATCATCAACCAGCGCGACAACTGGCGCACCGGCGACCCGAACAAGCAGGTCCGCTGCATCTACGTCGCCATCGGCCAGAAGGGCTCCACCATCGCGTCGGTCCGCCGCGCGCTGGAGGAGAACGGCGCGCTGGAGTACACGACCATCGTGGCCGCCCCGGCGTCCGACCCGGCCGGCTACAAGTACCTGGCGCCGTACACCGGCTCGGCCATCGGCCAGCAGTGGATGTACGAGGGCAAGCACGTCCTGATCATCTTCGACGACCTGTCGAAGCAGGCCGACGCCTACCGCGCCGTGTCGCTGCTGCTGCGCCGCCCGCCGGGCCGCGAGGCCTACCCGGGTGACGTCTTCTACCTGCACTCCCGTCTGCTGGAGCGCTGCGCCAAGCTCTCCGACGCCGAGGGCGCCGGTTCGATGACGGGTCTGCCGATCGTCGAGACCAAGGCCAACGACGTCTCGGCGTTCATCCCGACCAACGTCATCTCCATCACCGACGGCCAGTGCTTCCTGGAGTCCGACCTGTTCAACGCCGGCCAGCGTCCGGCCCTGAACGTCGGTATCTCGGTCTCCCGCGTCGGTGGCTCCGCCCAGCACAAGGCCATGAAGCAGGTCTCCGGCCGACTGCGCGTCGACCTCGCCCAGTTCCGTGAGCTGGAGGCGTTCGCCGCCTTCGGTTCCGACCTGGACGCCGCGTCGAAGTCGCAGCTGGAGCGCGGTCAGCGCATGGTCGAGCTGCTGAAGCAGGACCAGTACCAGCCGATGGCCACCGAGGACCAGGTCGTCTCCGTCTGGGCCGGCACCACCGGCAAGATGGACGAGGTGCCCGTCGCCGACATCCGCCGCTTCGAGAAGGAGCTCCTCGAGTACCTGCACCGCCAGGAGCAGGGCCTCATGACCTCCATCCGCGAGGGCGGCAAGATGTCCGACGACACCCTCCAGGCCATCGCCGAGGCGATCACGTCGTTCAAGAAGCAGTTCGAGACCTCGGACGGCAAGCTGCTCGGCGAGGACGCCCCGTCCACCGCCAAGTGACGTAAGGAAGGGACCTGACTCATGGGAGCCCAGCTCCGGGTCTACAAGCGTCGCATCCGATCCGTCACCGCGACCAAGAAGATCACCAAGGCGATGGAGATGATCGCCGCCTCGCGCGTCGTCAAGGCGCAGCGCAAGGTGGCGGCCTCCACGCCGTACGCGCAGGAACTGACCCGCGCGGTCACGGCGGTCGGCACCGGGTCGAACACGAAGCACCCGCTGACCACGGAGGCGGACAACCCGACCCGTGCCGCGGTGCTGCTCCTCACGAGCGACCGCGGTCTGGCCGGCGCCTTCAACTCCAACGCCATCAAGGCGGCGGAGCAGCTCACCGAGCGTCTTGAGCGCGACGGCAAGCAGGTCGACACGTACATCGTCGGCCGGCGCGGTCTCGCCCACTACAACTTCCGTGAGCGCAAGGTCGCGGAGTCGTTCACGGGCTTCACCGACGAGCCGACGTACGCGGACGCCAAGAAGGTCGCGGCGCCGCTGATCGAGACGATCGAGAAGGCGACGGACGAGGGCGGCGTGGACGAGCTCCACATCGTCTACACCGAGTTCGTCTCGATGATGACGCAGACGGCGGTCGACTCCCGGCTGCTTCCGCTGCGCCTCGAAGAGGTCGCGCAGGAGTCGGCGGCGAAGGACGAGATCCTCCCGCTGTACGACTTCGAGCCGTCGGCGGAGGACGTCCTCGACGCCCTGCTGCCGCGCTACGTCGAGAGCCGCATCTACAACGCGCTGCTTCAGTCGGCCGCTTCCAAGCACGCCGCCACGCGACGCGCGATGAAGTCGGCCACCGACAACGCGGGCGAGCTGATCAACACGCTCTCCCGTCTTGCCAACGCGGCCCGCCAGGCCGAAATCACCCAGGAAATCAGCGAGATCGTCGGTGGCGCCAGTGCCCTGGCCGACGCGAACGCGGGGAGTGACAACTAATGACCACCACTGTTGAGACCGCGACGGCCACGGGCCGCGTCGCCCGGGTCATCGGCCCGGTCGTCGACGTGGAGTTCCCCGTCGACGCGATGCCGGACATCTACAACGCGCTGCACGTCGAGGTCGCCGACCCGGCCAAGGCCGGCGAGCTGAAGACGCTGACCCTGGAGGTCGCGCAGCACCTCGGTGACGGCCTGGTCCGCACCATCTCCATGCAGCCCACCGACGGTCTGGTCCGCCAGGCCGCGGTGACCGACACGGGTTCGGCCATCTCCGTCCCCGTCGGCGACTTCACCAAGGGCAAGGTGTTCAACACCCTCGGCGAGGTGCTGAACGTCGACGAGCAGTACGACGGTGAGCGCTGGCCGATCCACCGCAAGGCGCCCAACTTCGACGAGCTCGAGTCGAAGACCGAGATGTTCGAGACCGGCGTCAAGGTCATCGACCTGCTGACCCCGTACGTCAAGGGCGGCAAGATCGGTCTGTTCGGCGGTGCCGGCGTCGGCAAGACGGTGCTCATCCAGGAGATGATCTACCGCGTCGCCAACAACCACGACGGTGTCTCCGTGTTCGCCGGTGTCGGTGAGCGCACCCGTGAGGGCAACGACCTCATCGACGAGATGAGCGAGTCCGGCGTCATCGACAAGACCGCGCTGGTCTTCGGTCAGATGGACGAGCCGCCGGGCACCCGTCTGCGCGTCGCGCTGGCCGGCCTGACCATGGCCGAGTACTTCCGTGACGTCCAGAAGCAGGACGTGCTGTTCTTCATCGACAACATCTTCCGCTTCACCCAGGCGGGTTCCGAGGTGTCGACCCTGCTCGGCCGCATGCCCTCCGCGGTGGGCTACCAGCCGAACCTGGCCGACGAGATGGGTCTCCTCCAGGAGCGCATCACCTCGACCCGTGGTCACTCGATCACCTCGATGCAGGCGATCTACGTCCCCGCGGACGACCTGACCGACCCGGCCCCGGCCACCACCTTCGCCCACCTCGACGCGACGACGGTTCTGTCCCGTCCGATCTCCGAGAAGGGCATCTACCCGGCCGTGGACCCGCTGGACTCGACGTCCCGCATCCTCGACCCGCGGTACATCGCGGCGGACCACTACCAGGCCGCGATGCGCGTGAAGAACATCCTCCAGAAGTACAAGGACCTCCAGGACATCATCGCGATCCTCGGTATCGACGAGCTCGGCGAGGAGGACAAGCTCGTCGTCCACCGTGCCCGTCGCGTGGAGCGCTTCCTGTCCCAGAACACCCACGTCGCCAAGCAGTTCACCGGCGTCGACGGGTCGGACGTCCCGCTGGACGAGTCGATCGCGGCCTTCAACGCGATCTGCGACGGCGAGTACGACCACTTCCCGGAGCAGGCGTTCTTCATGTGCGGTGGCATCGAGGACCTGAAGAGCAACGCCAAGGAGCTCGGCGTCTCCTGAGCCTCGTGCTCATCGTGGGCCTCGCGGCTCACACCGGAGGGGGCGGGCACGTCCCGCCCCCTCCGGCACGCCCCTTAGACTTGTAACCAACACCCGGCTCTCCCGCCGGGTGGTGACCCGAGGAGCCACCTTGGCTGCTGAGCTGTACGTCGCGTTGGTCGCGGCCGACCGAGAGGTCTGGTCCGGCGAGGCCACCCTGGTCGTCGCGCGCACCACGTCCGGCGACATCGGCGTCATGCCCGGTCACCAGCCGCTGCTCGGTGTGCTGGAGTCGGGCCCGGTGACCATCCGTACGAGTGATGGTGGGACGGTCGTCGCCGCGGTGCACGGCGGTTTCGTCTCGTTCGCCGACAACAAGCTGTCGCTGCTGGCCGAGATCGCCGAGCTGTCGGACGAGATCGATGTCCAGCGCGCGGAGCGGGAGCTCGAGCGCGCGAAGGCGGAGGGCGACGCCCACGCCGAGCGTCGCGCGGACGTGCGACTGCGCGCGGCGGCGGGACGCTGATCCACAGCACTGTGCGATAGCGTCGTGCCTTGACGTCACTCAGCCGCGGCTGGGACCGGAGCGATCCGGACCCGGCCGCGGCTGAGGCAGATCAGGGTGATTTTTCCGTTCCGTTACCTAGGAGACGAGGAGGTCGGTGCCGATGGTCCTCGCTCTGACCGTGTGCGGAATTGTCGTCGCCCTGGTGGTGGTCGGACTGTTCGTCTTCGGTCTGCGCCGCAGGCTGATCCAGCGTTCCGGCGGCACCTTCGACTGTTCCCTGCGCTGGGACGCACCCGAGGAGGGCGACGGCGGCGGCAAGGGCTGGGCCTACGGTGTGGCCCGCTACAACGGGGACCGGGTCGAGTGGTACCGCGTCTTCTCGTACTCCCCCCGCCCGCGCCGCGTCCTGGAGCGCTCCGCGATCGAGGTGGCCGGCCGCCGGCTGCCCGACGGCGAGGAGGAGCTGGCGCTGCTGTCCGACGCCGTGATCCTCGCGTGTGTGCACCGCGGCGACCGGCTCGAACTGGCGATGAGCGAAGACGCGCTGACCGGATTCCTCGCGTGGCTGGAAGCAGCCCCGCCCGGTCAGCGCGTCAACGTCGCTTAGTGCTGTCTGTTACTTCAGGCCGCTGTCGATGGCGCTCACCAGCTCGCCGTTGGCGGTGTCTCCGCTGAACTCCCAGAAGAAGGCGCCGCCGAGGCCCTGGTTCTCGGCCCAGTCCATCTTGGACTTCACGGTCGCCGGGGTGTCGTAGGACCACCAGTTGGTGCCGCAGTGCGCGTACGCGGTGCCCGCGATCGTGCCGGTGGCCGGGCAGCTGTTCTTCAGGACCTTGTAGTCCTCGATGCCCGCCTCGTACGTACCGGCCGCCGGGCCGGTCGCGGTGCCGCCGGGGGCCGCCTGGGTGACGCCGGTCCAGCCGCGGCCGTAGAAGCCGATGCCGAGCAGCAGCTTGGTGGCCGGCACGCCCGTCGCCTTGAACTTCGCGATCGCCTCGGCGGAGTTGAAGCCCTGCTGCGGGATGCCGGCGTACGAGGTCAGCGGCGAGTGCGGAGCGGTCGGGCCGTCCTTCGCCCAGGCGCCGAAGAAGTCGTACGTCATCACGTTGTACCAGTTGATGTACTGCGCGGCCGTGCCGTAGTCGGCGGCCTCGATCTTGCCGCCGGTGGAGGCGTCGGCGGTGACGGCCGCGGTGACCAGGTCGTTGCCGAACTCGGTGCGCATCGCCTTCATCATGGAGCTGAAGGCGGTCTTGGTGCTGGTCGTGTCGCAGCTCAGGCCGCAGGCGTTCGGGTACTCCCAGTCCAGGTCGATGCCGTCGAAGACGTCGGCCCAGCGCGGGTCCTCGACCAGGTCGTGGCAGGACTTCGCGAAGGCGGCCGGGTTCTTGACCGCGTCGGGGAAGCCGCCGGACCAGGTCCAGCCGCCGAAGGACCA
>NZ_WWHX01000996.1 GCF_009862125.1 Streptomyces sp. SID5910 | reverse complement strand
TGATCCCGGCTGCCGCTCCACGCCCGTCCGGGCCCCGGAAGCGTGCGCGGATGCAGCCGCCGGGTGCGTGAGGCCAGCCGCTGGCCGCTCCGCAGCGCGCCCGGGTGCGTGAACGCCCACTGCGCCGCCCGCATCGCCGCCCGCTCGGCGGCATGCCCCTTGGCGGGCTTGAGCACCACCCGGTTCCCGTGCCGGACGGCCGGCCCGCCCTGCACCACCCGCTCCCGCAGATGCACCAGCACTTCGGGGATGTCGATGGCGACGGGGCAGACCTCGTAGCAGGCGCCGCAGAGGGAGGACGCGTAGGGGAGTGAGGCGTCGATGTCGCTTTCGGTGCCGCGTAGTTGGGGGCTGAGGATGGCGCCGATGGGGCCGGGGTAGACGGAGCCGTAGGCGTGGCCGCCGGCTCGCTCGTAGACGGGGCAGACGTTGAGGCAGGCGGAGCAGCGGATGCAGCGCAGGGCTTGGCGGCCGACGTCGTCGGCGAGGGTGTCGGTGCGGCCGTTGTCGAGCAGGACGAGGTGGAAGGTGCGGGGGCCGTCGTCGTCGGTGGTGCCGGTCCACATCGAGGTGTAGGGGTTCATGCGTTCGGCGGTGGAGGAGCGGGGGAGGGTCTGGAGGAAGACCTCCAGGTCCCGCCAGGTGGGGACGATCTTCTCGATGCCGACGACGGAGATCAGGGTCTCGGGCAGGGTCAGGCACATCCGTCCGTTGCCCTCGGATTCGACGACGACGAGGGTGCCGGTCTCGGCGACCATGAAGTTGGCGCCGGAGATGGCGACCTTGGCCCGTAGGAACTTCTCGCGCAGGTGGAGGCGCGCGGCTTCGGCGAGTTCGGCGGGTGTGTCGGTGAGCCCTTCGGGGGCGGGGCGGCCCCATTCGCTCATCTCGGTGCGGAAGATGTCGCGGATCTCGCCCCGGTTGCGGTGGATGGCGGGGACGAGGATGTGCGAGGGCCGGTCCTTGCCCAACTGCACGATCAGTTCGGCGAGATCGGTCTCGTAGGCGCGGATGCCGCGGGCTTCCAAAGCTTCGTTGAGGCCGATCTCCTGGGTGGCCATCGACTTGACCTTGACGACCTCCGACTCGCCGGTCTCCTCGACCAGGCGGGCGACGATCGCGTTGGCCTCGTCCGCGTCGGCGGCCCAGTGCACGATGCCGCCGGCCGCGGTGACCGCCTCCTCCACCTGGAGCAGGTACCGGTCGAGGTGGCGCAGGGTGTGGTCCTTGATCTGCTTGCCGGCCTCACGCAGCGCCGCCCAGTCGTCCAGCTCGGCGACCGCCCGCGCCCGCTTGTCCCGGATCGTGTGCGTGGCGTGCCGCAGATTCCCGCGCAGGGTCGTGTCCCGCACCGCCTCGCGCGCCGCCTCGGGAAAGGCCGGCATCCCCACGAACGTCCCGCTCATACGGTCACCGCCTCCTCCGTGCTCGCCAGGATCTCCGCGATGTGCACCGGCCGCATGCCCGTCCGCAGCCGCGCCATGGTCCCGCCGATGTGCATCAGACAGGAGTTGTCCGCCGCGCACAGCACCTCCGCGCCCGTCGACTCGGCGTGGCGCACCTTGTCCGCGCCCATCGCCGCGGACACGTCGGCGTTCTTCACGGCGAACGTGCCGCCGAAACCGCAGCACTCCTCCGCGCCCGGCAGCTCCACCAGCTCCAGCCCCTTCACGGCCCGCAACAGCCTCAGCGGCCGGTCCCCGAGGCCGAGCGCGCGCAGCCCGTGACAGGTCGGGTGGTACGTCACCGTGTGCGGGTAGTACGCCCCCACGTCCGTCACCCCCAGCACGTCCACCAGGAACTCCGTCAGCTCGTACGTCCTCGGCACCACCGGCGCCACGGCCGCGGCGAGCGTGTCCCCGCGGCCCTCGGCCCGGGCCCGCTCACCCATGCGCGGATACAGCTCCCGCACCATCGCGCCGCACGACCCCGACGGCGTCACGATCGCCTCGTACTCCGCGAACACCTCGGAGAAGCGCCGCGCCAGCGGCTCCGCCTCGTGCCGGTACCCCGTGTTGTAGTGGGCCTGCCCGCAGCAGGTCTGGCCCGCCGGGAAGTCGACCTCGACGCCCAGCCGGGTCAGCAGCTCCACCACGGCACGGCCGGTGTCCGGATACAGCGTGTCGTTGACGCAGGTCAGGAACAGGGCGACACGCATCGCGGCTCCTCGGGGCGATCCCGGTGATCATCGGACGAGAGGCAGGGTAGCCGCCGGGCCCCGCCCCGCGGCGCGGGTAATGTGAAGGTCTTTCCCGCCGCCCCTCCCCAGACCGACCCTGGAGGTCCCCGCCCGATGGCCCATTCGGTGGGTATCAAGGACGTCGCCCGAGCTGCCGGAGTCTCCGTGGGCACGGTCTCCAACGTCATCAACCGCCCGGACACCGTCGCCGTCGAGACCCGCGCCCGGGTGCTGGCCGCGATCGACCGGCTCGGCTATGTCCGCAGCGAGTCCGCGCGCCAGCTGCGGGCCGGGCGCAGCCGGATCATGGGGCTGCTCGTCCTCGACATGGGCAACCCGTTCTTCGTGGACGTGGCGCGCGGCGCCGAGCGGGCCGCGCGGGCGGCGGGGCTCGGCGTGATGGTCTGCAACAGCGCCCAGAGCGCGGGCGAGGAGGCCGAGTACCTGTCGCTCTTCGCCGAGCAGCGGGTGCGGGGCGTGCTGCTGACCCCGGCCGACGCCACCGGCCGCAACATCGAGGGCTTCCGGCGCCACAACATCCCCTTCGTGCTGGTCGACCGGGTCGCCGAGGGCACCACCGAGTGCTCGGTGTCCGTGGACGACGTCGCGGGCGGCGCGCTGGCGGTGCGCCACCTCGTGGACGCCGGGCACCGCTCCGTCGCCTACGTGAGCGGTCCGCCCGAGCTGCATCAGGTCCGTGACCGGCGTACCGGTGCCCTGAACGCGCTCGCCGAGGCGGGCCTCGGCCCCGACGCCCTGCGCGAACTGCCCACCGAACGCCTCGACGTCGCCGCGGGACGCGACGCCGGTGCCCGGCTGCTCGGCCTCGCCGACCGACCCACCGCCGTCTTCTGCGCCAACGACCTCCTCGCCCTCGGCGTCCTCCAGGCCATGTACGCCGCCGGGGTCGGCGTCCCCGACGACCTCGCCATCGTCGGCTACGACGACATCGAGTTCGCCGCCGCCGCGGCCGTCCCCCTCACCTCCGTACGCCAGCCCGCCGTCACCATGGGCGCCCTGGCCGCCGAGCTGCTGCTGGAGGAGACGGAACTCGTCGGCACCGACCGGACCCACGACCACCGGCGCGTCGTGCTCCAGCCCGAACTGGTGGTGCGCCGCTCCAGCCTGGCCGCCCGCTGACCGGCCGTTCAGCACGATGTCCCGGTCCCGGGGGCCGGCG
The DNA here is from genome assembly GCF_009862125.1 of Streptomyces sp. SID5910. Classification (GTDB taxonomy): domain Bacteria; phylum Actinomycetota; class Actinomycetes; order Streptomycetales; family Streptomycetaceae; genus Streptomyces. Next base: position 2,966 of record NZ_WWHX01000996.1, on the reverse strand, counting down.
GCCGGAGGACCTGTGCTGAACTGGGACACGGCCGAAAGATCCGGCCGTACGACCCAGCCGTCCCGGGAGCCCCGTTGAGCGCCAGTTACCGCCAGCCCGGCGTCGTCCTCACCGACCGCCGATTCACCGTGCCCCTCGATCACGCCGACCCCTCGGGGGAGACGATCGAGCTGTACGCCCGCGAGGCCGTCGCGAGCGACCGGGCGCACCGGGACGACCTGCCGTGGCTGGTGTACCTCCAGGGCGGCCCCGGCTTCGGGGCGAACCGTTTCATCGGCCGGCCCGCCTGGTTCGGCCGCGCCCTCAAGGAGTACCGGGTCCTCCTCCTCGACCAGCGCGGCACCGGCGCCTCCACACCCGCCACCCGCCAGACGCTGCCGCTGCGCGGCGGCCCCGCCGAGCAGGCCGATCACCTCACCCACTTCCGTGCCGACGCCATCGTCCGCGACTGCGAGGCCATCCGCCCCCAGGTCACCGGCGGCGCCCCCTGGACCGTCCTCGGCCAGAGCTTCGGCGGCTTCTGCACCGTCGCCTACCTCTCGCTCGCCCCCGAGGGCCTGCACACCGCCCTGATCACCGGCGGCCTGCCCTCCCTGGACGCCCACGCCGACGACGTGTACCGCGCCGCCTACCCCCGTATCGAGCGCAAGGTCGTCGCGCACTACGCCCGCTACCCGCAGGACATCGAGCGGGCCCGCCGCATCGCCGACCACCTCCTCACCCACGACGTGGTCCTGCCGAACGGCTACCGCCTCACCGTCGAGGCCTTCCAGTCCCTCGGCATCCTCCTCGGCGGCAGCGAGGGCAGCCACCGCCTGCACTTCCTGCTGGAGGACGCCTTCGTGCGCACCCCGCGCGGCACGGAGCTGTCCGACGCCTTCCAGGAAGAGGTCCAGGGCCTGCTGTCGTACGCCGGCCACCCGCTGTACGCCCTCGTCCACGAGGCGATCTACGGGCAGGACGGGCGCCCCACGAACTGGTCCGCCGAGCGGGTCCGCGCCGAGTTCCCGCGCTTCGACGCCGCCAAGGCCCTCGCGGGCGACGAACCGCTGCTGTTCACCGGCGAGTCGGTCCACCCCTGGATGTTCGACTGCGACCCGGCGCTGCGCCCGCTGCGCGAGACCGCCGACCTGCTCGCCGCCCGCACCGACTGGACGCCCCTGTACGACCCGGCCCGCCTCGCCGCCAACGAGGTGCCGGCCGCCGCGGCCGTCTACCACGACGACATGTACGTCGACACCGCCCACGCGCTCGACACCGCCCGGCGCGTCCGCGGCCTGCGCACGTGGGTCACCGACGAGTTCGAGCACGACGGCGTAAGGGCCGGCGGCCCCCGCGTCCTGGACCGGCTGCTGGCACTGGCCCGCGACGAGGCATGACCTACGGCCCGCACCACACCCCCGTGGCGGCGTCCGAGCACCCGGTGTGATGCCGGTGCCGCGGGCTAGGGTGCGGGCATGACGGAGCCGACGATCACGCAACTGGAGCCCATGCCCGGCGACTGGCGGCGCGCCCTCGCCGTCGTCGCCCACCCGGACGACCTGGAGTACGGCTGCTCGGCCGCGATCGCCGCCTGGACCGACGAGGGCCGCGAGGTCGCCTACGTCCTCGCGACCCGCGGCGAGGCCGGCATCGACACCCTGGCGCCCGGCGAGTGCGCCGCCCTGCGGGAGCGGGAGCAGCGGGCGAGCGCGGCCGTCGTCGGGGTGAGCGAGGTGGACTTCCTGGACCACCGGGACGGCGTCGTCGAGTACGGCGTCGCCCTGCGCCGGGACATCGCCGCCGCGATCCGCCGGCACCGGCCCGAACTGGTCGTCACGCTCAACCACCGGGACACCTGGGGCGGCGTCGCCTGGAACACCCCGGACCACGTCGCGGTCGGCCGGGCCACCCTCGACGCGGCGGGCGACGCCGGCAACCGGTGGATCTTCCCGGAGCTGACCGAGCAGGGCCTCGAACCGTGGGACGGGGTCCGCTGGGTCGCCGTCGCGGGCTCCGCCACGCCCACGCACGCCGTGGACGCGCGGGCCGGTCTGGAGCGCGCGGTCCGCTCGCTGCTCGAACACCGCACCTACATCGAGGTGCTGACCGACGAGGAGCCCGAGGCGTACGTCCGCGGGTTCCTCACCCGGACCGCGGAACAGACGGGCCGCCGGTTCGGGAACCGGCCCGCGGTCGCCTTCGAGCTGTTCGCCCGGTGACGGGCATGGCCGACGACACCGAGCTGGCCGAGCGCTTCGAGGAGCACCGGGGACAGCTCAAGGCGGTCGCCTACCGCATGCTCGGCTCACTCGCCGAGGCGGAGGACGCCGTCCAGGAGGCCTGGCTGCGCCTCGGCCGCACCGACGCGGGCACCATCGACAACCTCGGCGGCTGGCTCACCACCGTGACCGGCCGGATCTGCCTCGACCTGCTCCGCTCGCGCACCGCGCGCCGTGAGCAGCCGATGGACGAGACCTTCGTCCCCGACCTGGTGATCGGGCCCCTGTCGGCGGACGACCCGGAGCAGGAGGCGCTGCACAACGACTCGGTGGGCGTGGCCCTCCTCGTGGTCCTGGAGCGGCTCGAACCCGACGAACGGCTCGCGTTCGTCCTGCACGACATGTTCGCCGTGCCCTTCGACGACCTCGCCCCCGTCGTGGAGCGCAGCACGGCCGCCACCCGGCAGCTGGCCTCCCGTGCCCGCCGCCGCGTCCGGGACGCCGGACCGCCCGCCGAACCCGACCTCGGCCGGCAGCGGGAGGCGCTGGACGCCTTCCAGGCCGCGGCGCGCGGCGGCGACTTCGAGGCACTGGTCGCCGTCCTGCACCCGCAGGTGACCCTGCGGGCCGACGCGGGCACCCTGGTGCGCGGCATCGCCGGTTCGAAGGCGCTCCGGGGCGCGGAGTCGGTGGCGGAGTCGGCGCTCATGTTCGCCCAGTACAACGCCGAGGCGCGGATCGTCCGGGTCAACGACTCGCTCGGCA
>NZ_WWHX01000995.1 GCF_009862125.1 Streptomyces sp. SID5910 | reverse complement strand
CTGGCCGAGCACCGACGGGGTGAGCTCGCCGGCGAGGATCGTCGTCGTCGGGTGGTCGCCGCGGAACGTCTTGTGCGGGACCAGTTCCTCGGGCACGCCCTCGCCCCGCACCTCGTCCGGGGTCTTGCCGAAGGCGAGCGCCTGGGTCTGGGCGAAGAAGTTGGCCATCAGCAGGTCGTGCTGGGCCTTCAGCTCGTCGCTCAGTTCGGCC
>NZ_WWHX01000994.1 GCF_009862125.1 Streptomyces sp. SID5910 | reverse complement strand
ACCGACAGCCGACCGTCCCACGCCGACAGACGCTCACCGACCTCGTCGGCGCCCAGGGAGACGGACACCATGCCACCACGACCGGACAACGCACGGATCGCCTTGCTCCGCAGCGCCACCACCTTCGCCGCATCCTCGATCGACAGCGCACCCGCCACACACGCGGCAGCGATCTCGCCCTGCGAGTGACCGATGACCGCAGCCGGCTCCACACCCACCGACCGCCACACCCCGGCCAGCGACACCATCACAGC
>NZ_WWHX01000993.1 GCF_009862125.1 Streptomyces sp. SID5910 | reverse complement strand
CGGACCATTCCAGCCACCGGCGCCGCCCACGCCACCGGGACCACCCTGGCCACCTGGACCATTCGAGCCACCAGCGCCGCTCGGGCCACCGGAACCACTCTGGCCACCGGGACCACCCTGGCGACCAAGACCACCATGGCCACCGGCACCACCCTGACCACCCGGACCATTCCAGCCACCGGCGCCGCCCACGCCACCGGGACCACCCT
>NZ_WWHX01000992.1 GCF_009862125.1 Streptomyces sp. SID5910 | reverse complement strand
GCCTCGATCGGGTCACCCAGCTTCGTGCCCGTACCGTGCGCCTCCACCACATCGACCTCGGCAGCGGACACCCCGGCGTTCGCCAACGCGGCCCGGATCACCCGCTGCTGAGACGGACCGTTCGGCGCGGACAGGCCATTGCTCGCACCGTCCTGGTTCAGCGCGGAACCCCGTACCACCGCCAGCACCTGGTGGCCGTTGCGGCGGGCGTCGGACACCCGTTCCAGGAGGAGCATGCCGACGCCCTCCGCCCAGCCGGTGCCGTCCGCGTCTGCCGCGAACGCCTTGCACCGGCCGTCGGGAGCAAGTCCCCGCTGGCGGCTGAACTCCACGAAGGCGCCGGGGCTGGCCATCACCGTCGCGCCGCCGGCCAGCGCCAGGGAGCACTCGCCCTGGCGCAGTGCCTGTGCTGCCCAGTGCAGTGCGACCAGCGACGACGAACACGCCGTGTCCACCGTCACCGC
>NZ_WWHX01000991.1 GCF_009862125.1 Streptomyces sp. SID5910 | reverse complement strand
ACACCGACCCCGCCCCCCGCACCCACGCCCACACCGCCTCCCCCGCCGACCGTCTACCGGTGGAGCGAGCTGGCGTACGACCTGACCGGCGACGGCACCGGGCCCGAGATGCGGCTGGCCGGGAGCAGCTGGGTGTGGCAGCGCTCCGCCCTGTCGATCGGCGAGGTGCGGTACGCGCACGGGGTCACCGTGAACGGACGCTCCTCCGTCACCATCGACCTCAACCGCTCCTGCTCGTCCTACGACGCCCTGGTCGGCGTCGACGACCTGACGCTGAAGCTCGGCAAGGTGGACTTCTCGGTGTACGCGGACGGCGTCCGGCTGTGGAACTCCGGGACGGTCGAGGGCGGGGACCCGGCGGTGCCCGTCCATGTGGACCTCTCCGGACGCGAGACCGTACGGCTGGTGGCCGAGCCGCACAGCCACCTGGACTCGGTCGCGCTCGCGGACTGGGCGCAGTCGCGCTTCACCTGCGCGTAGGGCGTCCGGGCGCCGTCAGCCCCGGCGCGCCACCGTCCCCGCGCCGCCCAGCGCACCCCGTTGCGGCGCGATGCCCCCGGGGACCGCGCGCTGCCGTGCCGGGGTGCCGGTCCAGCAGGTGCCCCGGCGGGCGAGGAGGCGGCGGAGCCAGAGCTCCAGGGAGACCAGGCCGGCGAGCCCGTCCAGCGGCAGGGGTTCGCCCGCGGCCGCCCCGCGCACCGCCTTGCGCACGACCCGCGCCTCGACCAGTCCCGCCTCGGCGAGCAGCGGCGTGTCGAACAGGGCCAGCAGGGAGTCGGCGGCGACCCGCAGTCCCGTGCGCGCGTCGGAGGCGGCCAGCGCCTGTGTCGGCGCGCCCCACCCGCTGGGCAGCTCGCTCACCCCGGCGCCCTCCAGCACCGTGCGCAGGATCGCGGCCCGTGCCCCGGGCTGGACGCGCAGCGCCTCCGGCAGGGCGCGGCAGGCGCGGACGACCTGGTTGTCGAGGAACGGCGCGTGCAGCCGCTGGAAGCGGATCTCCGCGGCCTGCTCAAGGACCCGCACCTCGGCCGCCTGCCGGGCCAGTGCCGTACGCGCCCGGAAGTCGCCGGGCCGCTGTCCCGGGCCGACGCCGGACCGCTGGGTGGACGCCTGGAGGCGAACCGATACTTCAGCCAGTGCCTCTCCGGTCAGCCACCGCGCCGCCGGTCCGGGCCCGGCCCAGGTGAGCACGGCGAGCGACGCCTCCATCGCACCGCCGCCCCCGACGGCCGCCTCGTCGAAGCGCCGGCGCAGCAGCCGTTCGGCGAGTCCCTCGACGCCCGTGCGGTAGGGCGTGCGCGACAGGCGCCGGGCGGCGGCGTACACGCGCGCGGGGACCAGTACCGAGCCGTCGGCCTTGGCGAGCGCGGCGACCGGGCGGACGAGATGGCGCCGTTTGCGGTCCATCAGCAGGTCGGCGAGCCGGGCCGGATGGGCGTCGAGCACCTGCCGCGCCCCGTAGCCCGTGAAGTGGTCCGCGCTGCCGGCGGCCAGCCGCGCCCGGTGCCGTGCCGCCGACACCAGGCAGGAGCCCGGTTCGTCGGTCAGGGGACCGTCGAGCGAGGTGTACGGCAGGACGTCCTCGCCGCCGGTGACGACCACGTGGTGCAGCCGGGGGTTGGCGGCCAGCGCGCCCGCCCGCTCCAGTTCGGACTCGCGTCCGCCGACGGCCAGGTCGTTGAAGGTGACGGCGAGCAGCCGCTCGCCCGCGCCCGTGCCGTGTCCGAGCACGGTGCCCGGCATCCCCGGCAGCCCGGCGGCCAGCAGCGCCAGCGTCCCCGAGGCCGGGCCGCCGGACAGGTCGGCGCCGATCCCGGGCACCGGCATCCCGCGCGCGGCGCGCCGCTCGGCGGGGCCCATGCCCGGCACCGGGCCGGGGTCGATGCCGTCGCCGGGGACGTGCCGGGGCGCGGCGAGGCGGGTGCGTACGGCTTCCACCAGGGCGTCCCGCACGCCGTCCACGGCTCTGCCCGGGTCGGCGGCGGGCGCCGCCACGGCGAGCGAGGCCACCTGCTCGTATCCGGCGATCTCGCGCGCCCCGGCGCGCAGGATCAGCGCATGCCCCGGCGGAATGCGCTTCACGCCGTCGTACGGGGTGGAGTCGTCCAGCGCGGCCGGCACGTCGGGGGCGGCGAGCAGCGCGGCGAGGTGCCCGAAGTCGAGGTTGGCCTCGACGAGGTCGGCCAGGGGCAGCGCGGCGGTCGCGTACGCCGTGCCGCCGGCCCAGGGGGTGTGGAACACGGGCCGTGCGCCCGCGAGATCGCCGCAGACGGTGATCCGCCGGCCGACCTGGACGACCGCCGTGTAGCTGCCGGGCCACGCCGTCAGGTGCCGCAGGGCACCGCCGCGCGCGGCGAACAGCCCGACGCGCAGCTGCTCGTCGGAGGCGCCGCAGATGCCGAGGACGGCGATCCGGGTCTGGGGGTCGGCCGTGACGACGCGCACCTCGTCGGGGCGCCAGTCGCCGACCGCCCACAGGGGGTCCGGGTCGCCCCACAGGAGCTGGGACCCCACGGGCTGCACCGTCTCACCGTCGTACCCGGTGGCCCCGGCGGAGCCGCCGGCCCCCGCGCCTCCCGCGGCTCCCACGGCGGTGCTGCTCCACCCCACCAACCACCGCATCGACGCCTCCACAGGCCGGGGAACCAGTGCACCGTACGAACTGGTTCCCCATGCTGCCATGAAGGGCGCGCCGCAGAGCGTCGGCGGAGCCGCGTGTGCTCCCATGAATGCGCCCCCGCCAAGGCCCGTGCGAGGGCGTCAACTCCCGGTCGCCGCCCGCCGGGCACGGCGTGGCGGTCCACCGGGGGGCTCGCACCGACGACGCGAATGCGCCCCCGGAACGCGCCCTTTGGCTACCCGGCGCGCCCTCAAGTCCCATGGTGAGGGCGCCGAAGCCCCGTAAACGCGGGGGCCATTTTTGGCCAAATCGGCGCCCTACACACGGTGTTGAACACGCTCCGTGCAGGCTCTGCGCACCGCCCGGCGGTGCGCAGTCCGGGAGACGGGCCACGCCTCCCGGACCGGTCCGCCGCCCGCGGGGATGTAGGCGGCGGCGTCCCCCAGCCCACTGGACCCAGTACAGCGGGCCGACCCACGCACCGCCATGGAACCGCTCCCCAGGTGGCCGGAGAAGAGCGCACGGACGGGCGCACGGCCACACACCGGGAGCACACGGCAACAGTCCGTACAGACACCGCACTTCAGTACGGACCACAATCCCGCCATCCGGAACAATGCCTCTTAACGCATGGGATGCGGCGAACTACGCTGGGTTTACGAATGCCGCGTGGTTATGCCAGTGCGGCAGCCGTCTGTGTCGAGGGGTGGCGCATGTCCAGGGAGCAACGCGGGCCGAACGAAAAGCTCGGCGCCGTTCTCGCCCTCGCGGGAATCAGCAACGCAGGACTCGCCCGGCGCGTCAACGACCTCGGCGCCCAGCGCGGGTTGACGCTTCGCTACGACAAGACGTCGGTGGCGCGCTGGGTGTCGAAGGGCATGGTGCCGCAGGGTGCGGCTCCGCACCTGATCGCCGCCGCCATCGGCCAGAAGCTCGGCCGTCCGGTGCCGCTCCACGAGATCGGCCTGGCGGACGCGGACCCCGCCCCCGAGGTGGGCCTCGCCTTCCCGCGGGACGTCGGACAGGCGGTCACGTCCGCCACCGAGCTGTACCGCCTCGACCTCGCCGGCCGCCGGGCCGGAGGTGGCGGCATCTGGCAGTCGCTCGCCGGATCGTTCGCGGTGAGCGCGTACGCCACGCCCGCCTCACGGTGGCTGATAACCCCGGCCGACAGCTCGGTGGCGCGTGACGCGAGCCCGGCCGAGGGCTCCGGCGCACCGCTCAAAGTCGGCCACAGCGATGTACGCAAACTCCGGGAGGCCGCCGAGGACGCCCGCCGCTGGGACTCCAAGTACGGCGGCGGCGACTGGCGTTCGTCGATGGTCCCCGAGTGCTTACGCGTCGAGGCGGCCCCGCTGCTCCTCGGCTCCTACTCCGACGAGGTCGGCCGCGCCCTGTTCGGCGCCTCGGCCGAACTGACGCGGCTGGCCGGCTGGATGGCCTTCGACACCGGCCAGCAGGAGGCGGCCCAGCGCTACTACATCCAGGCCCTGCGCCTGGCCCGCGCCGCGGCCGACGTCCCGCTCGGCGGGTACGTCCTCGCCTCCATGTCCCTCCAGGCCACCTACCGCGGCTTCGGCGACGAGGGCGTGGACCTCGCCCAAGCCGCCCTGGAACGCAACCGGGGCCTCGCCACGGCCCGCACGATGAGCTTCTTCCGCCTGGTCGAGGCACGCGCCCACGCGCGCGCGGGCGACGCGGTGGCGGCCGGGGCGGCCCTGAAGGCCGCCGAGAGCTGGCTGGAACGGGCCCGGCCCGGCGACAGCGACCCGTCGTGGCTGGGTTTCTACTCCTACGACCGGTTCGCCGCCGACGCGGCCGAGTGCTACCGCGACCTGAAGGCACCACGCCAGGTCCGCCGTTTCACCGAGCAGGCCCTGTCGCAGCCGACGGAGGAGTTCGTACGCTCGCACGGCCTCAGGCTCGTCGTCTCGGCGGTGGCCGAGCTGGAGTCCGGCAACCTGGACGCGGCCTGCGAGCAGGGCGTGCGGGCGGTCGAGGTCGCCGGGCGGATCTCCTCGGCCCGCACCACCGAGTACGTGAAGGACCTCCTGCACCGCCTGGAGCCGTACGGCGACGAGCCGCGCGTCGTCGAGCTCCGCGAGCGCGCCCGGCCGCTCCTGGTCACCCCGGCCTGACTGCGGCGCCGCACGGGTTTGCGGGCATTGTCAGTGGCGCAGTGCACTATCGAAGCCGGGGGACGGACCGGGAAGGGACCGGAAGGTGGCACACGTGCGGACCGGGATCGCATACGACTGCGACGTGCTGGTGATCGGCGGCGGCATCGTCGGCCTGTCCACGGCGTACGCGATCACGCGCACCGCGCCGGGCACCCGGGTGACGGTGCTGGAGAAGGAGCCGGGACCGGCCCGGCACCAGACCGGCCGCAACAGCGGCGTGATCCACAGCGGCGTCTACTACCGCCCGGGCTCGCTGAAGGCCCGCTTCGCGGTGCGGGGCGCCGCCGAGATGGTCAAGTTCTGCGCGGAGTACGGCATCGACCACGCGGTCACCGGCAAGCTGATCGTCGCCACCGAGCGGGCCGAGCTGCCCCGGCTGCACGCGCTCGTGCAGCGCGGCCGGGAGAACGGCATCCCGGTGCGGGAGCTGGGCGCGGCCCAGATCCCCGAGTACGAACCGGAGGTCCGGGGCCTGGCCGCCATACACGTCGGGACGACCGGCGTCTGCGACTACGTCGGAGTGGCACGGCAGCTGGCCCGGGCCTCGGGCGCGGAGATCCGCTACGGCGCGGAGGTTCTGCGCGTCGACCGGCGCCCGGACCTCGGGGTCGCCGTCCGCACCCGCACCGGCGACGTGATCCGCGCCCGGGTCCTGGTCAACTGCGCCGGCCTGCACTGCGACGAGGTCGCGCGGATGACGGGGGACGACCCGGGGATGCGGATCGTGCCCTTCCGGGGTGAGTACTACGAGCTGGCGCGGCCGGAGCTGGTGCGGGGCCTGGTGTATCCGGTGCCGGACCCGGCGTTCCCGTTCCTCGGCGTGCACCTGACCCGCGGCATCGACGGGGGCGTGCACGTCGGGCCGAACGCGGTGCCGGCGCTGGCCCGGGAGGGCTACGGGTGGGGTGTGGTCAGACCGCGCGAGCTGGGTGCCACGCTCGCCTGGCCGGGCTCGTGGCGCATCGCCCGGCGCCACTGGAGGTACGGCGCCGGGGAGCTGCGGCGGTCGCTGTCCAAGGGGGCGTTCACGTCGGCCGTGCGCAGGCTGCTGCCGGCGGTGACGGAGGGCGACCTGGTGGAGGCGCCGGCGGGGGTGCGGGCGCAGGCGGTGCTGGCGGACGGGACGCTGGTGGACGACTTCCTGATCAAGGAGGGGGCGCGGACGGTGCATGTGCTGAACGCGCCGTCTCCTGCGGCGACGGCGGCGCTGCCGGTTGGGCGGGAGGTGGGGCGGCGGGCGCTCAGCATGTTGGGCGACGTTTCTTGATCAAGGGTGCCCGGCGTGGGTGCTCAGCGGGGGTGGGTGGCTCTCACCGGCGATGGCCGGGTGCCGCTGCGCCCACCCGTGCCGCCCCAGCGGCACGATTGCCCGCAGCTACGCCACGGAGCCGCCGCTGCCCGCAGCTAGGGCGTCACCGTGAAGTTGCGCAGGATCGCCGACGTCAGGTCCGGGTCGCCCTCTGTTTTGATGCGGTCCGTCACCGCGTCCGGGGTCACGCGGCCGCAGGCCAGGCGGACGTAGGTCTCCCAGTCGAGGGTGAGGGTGGCGGCCGGGCCGAGGGCCGGGGCCGTTTCCAGGGTGCCGCGGCCCTGGATGTCGACGCGGATCGTGCGCAGGAACTCGACCGGTCCGTGCACGTCGAAGACGACCGCCGAACTGCGCGGCGCGTCCGCCCGCTCGGCGACGACGGCCGGGAGCTCGGCCAGCAGCACGTCACGGGCGACGAGCGCGCCGGGGGAGTCGAGGTTGCCGGGGCGGCCGAGGGCCGTGCGCAGGTCCTGCTCGTGCGCCCACACGGCGAACGCGTGGCGCCGCATGGACTCCTCCAGCGTCAGCTCGGTGCCCATCGGGCCGCGGACCTTGGTGCCCGGGTCCCGTGACTCGTTCCGCAGCTGCCGGTTGCGCCGGATGATCATGTACTCGAGCTCGGAGGTGATCTCGGGCGCCGTGTGGTGGCGGCGGACGTCGACCTGCATCTCCGTGTACCGCTGCTGCTCGTTGGTGACGTGGAACAGGTCGCGCGGGAGCGTGTGGATGGGGCGCGGGTCGCCGAGCATCTCGGAGTCCAGGCCCATGACGTGCGAGACGATGTCGCGCACGGACCAGCCCGGGCAGGGGGTGCGACGGTTCCACTCTGCTTCCACAAGCGGCTGGACCAGCTCGGATATCGCCTCGATGGAGTGAGTCCAGGCGTCGGCGTAGGGCTGGAGGGTGGGATGCAGACTCACGGAACGGGACCCCTCGGCGGTCGGTACACGGGCAGGTTGTGGCGGCGGTGCCAGTGGGAGGTGGCTGCGGCTGCGGTCGGCGGGCGTCTTGGGACGCTAAGTTACGCTGCTGTGCGGCACCCCGGCAGTGCTTTCGTGTGACGATCGTAGGCCCGAGTGGACGGCTCGAATGCCAGGACGGTGGTAGTGTGCGCGCCTCTTTGATCCAAATCGCCGTGAACGAGGACGAAACGGTGGAAGCGCGCCGTGCGCGAGCGGCCGCCCTGGTGAGGGATCAGGCGGGCGCCGACCTCGTCGTCCTGCCGGAGCTGTGGACCACGGGCGCGTTCGCCTTCGAGGAGTTCGACGGGCAGGCCGAGCCGCTGGAGGGCCCGACGTACGAGGCGATGGCCAAGGCGGCGAGCGACGCGGGTGTGTGGCTGCACGCGGGGTCCGTCCCCGAGCGCGACTTTGACGGACAGCTCTACAACACCTCCCTCGTCTTCTCCCCCGCCGGCGACCTGGCCGCCTCCTACCGCAAGATCCACCGCTTCGGCTTCGACAAGGGCGAGGCCGTGCTGATGGGCGCCGGGAGCGAACTGGTGACGGTCCGTCTGCCCGAGACGACCCTCGGCCTGGCGACCTGCTACGACCTCCGCTTCCCCGAACTCTTCCGCGGCCTCGTCGACGCCGGCGCCGAGACCCTGGTCGTCCCGGCGGGCTGGCCGGAGCGCCGCCGGTCCCACTGGACGCTCCTGGCCCAGGCACGGGCGGTGGAGAACCAGGCGTACGTCCTCGCCTGCGCAACGGCCGGGACGCACGCCGGGGTCCCGCAGGCCGGTCACTCGATCGTGGTCGACCCGTGGGGCGAGGTGCTGGCGCAGGCCGGCGCGGACGAGGAGGTCCTCACCGTGGAGTTCGACCCGGCGAAGGTGGCGCGGACCCGGGAGCAGTTCCCGGCCCTGAAGGACCGGGTGCTGGGCCTGGAGACGCCCAGGCCCTAGTTGCGTGTCAGTCGTCCTCCCGGTCCTTCTCCCGCTCCTTCTCCGCCAGGTGGATCACGCAGACGGTCAGCGCGATCAGCAGCGCCGGGTCCGCGTCGTCGCGGACGACGTCCACGCCGTAGGTGTCCCGGACGGTCAGCAACCGCCGGGAGATGACGGCCAGCAGCTCGCCGTCGTACTCGATGGCGAACTCCCGGTCGAGGATCTTGCCGCTGACGTCCAGTTCGGTGCCGTCGGCCAGGGAGACCCGGTAGTGGTTGCGCAGCAGCGACAGCCGCTTGCGCCGGATGGTCGCCAGCGGCTCGTCGCCCCGCTCGATCACCATCGTGTCGCGCAGCGCGAACATCTTCTGGTGGATGTCGATGAGCACCCGCCCCCGGGTGTCCTTCAGCTCCCAGGTGTCCCGCAGCCGCATCGCCTTGCCGTCGACCAGGAACACCTTGTTGCCGTTGCCGTCCTCGATCCAGTAGTCGTCACCGAAGCCGAGGAGCCGGTCGTACACGAGGAATCTCATGGCCTGATCGGTTCCCCGGCGCCCGCTCCGAAACGCCGCCGGTAGGCCGACGGGCTGAGTCCGGTCTCGCGCCGCAGCCGGGCCCGCAGGTTCGCGGCGGTCCCGAGGCCGCTGCGGGCCGCCACCACGTCCAGCCGTTCCTCCCCGCGCTCGATCAGCCGCCGCGCCAGGGTCACGCGCTCGGCCGTCAGCCAGGCGAGGGGCGTCGTCCCCAGCTGGTCGCGGAAGCGGCGGTGCAGGGTCGCCGGCGACATCGCCGCGCGCTCGGCGAGGTCCGCCACCGTCAGGGGCTCGCCCAGCCGCTCCTGCGCCCACTCCAGCAGCGGCGCGAGCGAGGCGTCGGGCACGTCGGGCACGGGGCGCTCCACGAACTGCCGCTGCCCGCCGTCGCGGTGCGCGGCGAAGACCAGCCGCCGGGAGACGGCATTGGCGATCTCGGCGCCGTGGTCCCGGCGCCAGATGTGCAGCCCGAGGTCGAGCGCCGCCACGCTGCCCGCGGCGGTGAGGATGTCGCCCTCGTCCACGAAGAGCACGTCCGGCTCCAGCAGCACCCGGGGATGCAGCCGGCGGAAGGCGTCCGCCCACATCCAGTGCGTCGCGGCCCGCCGCCCGTCCAGCAGCCCGGCCTCGGCGAGCGCGAAACTGCCGGTGCACAGGCTGACGACGCGGGCGCCGCGGGCGTGCGCGCGCCGGACGGCGTCCAGGACGGCCGGGACGCGCGGCACGACGTTGTCCGGCCGGCCGGGTACGACGACCGTGTCGGCCCCGTCGGCGGCCTCCAGACCGGGCACGCCGGTGAGGGTGAGGAAGCCGTGGTTCATGCGGATGCCGGGCGTCGGGCCGCACAGCGTGACCTCGTACAGCGGTCCGGGCAGCCCCAGTTCGGGGCGCGGCAGTCCGAACAGTTCGGTGGCGCAGCCGACCTCGAACGGGTTGGTGCCCTCGTCGACGATCACGGCGACCCGGTGCGGGCGTGGGGACGGCTGGGGCGGCTGGTGCTGAGAGGATCCTTGCGGCATGTGCGATTCCTAGCACTGTTCCGCCGGTCGCGGCACCCCGCACGATGACGTCATGTCACAGGAACCGGTCTCCCTCGCCTCCGCCCTCGCGTCCTTCGCCGACCAGTGGAGCCCTCGCATCGTCACCACCGTCAACGACTACGACGTGCGCGTCGCCAAGGTCGAGGGCGAGCACGTCTGGCACGTGCACGACCACACCGACGAGTTCTTCCTGGTCCTCGACGGCGAACTGCACATCGCCCTGCGCGCATCCGGCACGGAGCGCACCGTCGTACTGCCCAGGGGGTCGGTCTTCACCGTCCCGCGCGGCACCGAGCACAAGCCGTACGCCCCGGTCCCCACGGAGATCCTGCTCCTGGAGCCGACTGGGACGTCGACCGTGGGCGACCGGCACGACGAGGTGCCCGCTCATGTGGACGCGACGACGGGACACGCGCTGGCGCGGCCGGCGTGAGCGCCTGACCCGCACGCCTGACCCGCACGCCGCCGCTCAGGCGCCGTAGCCGTCGGTGTAGCCGTCGCGTGTGTGGTGGGGCCGTTCCTCGACGACGGGGGTCGTCGGCGGCATCACGACGCGGCGGCGCCGGGCGATGCTGCTGAAGGTCGCGACACCGATCAGGCCGACGATCATGAAGATGACACCGACCAGGTCGAGGTTGACGCCCTGCATGTCCCAGTCGGTCGCGAACGTGAGGATGGCTCCCACGGCGATGAGGATGATGCACCCGCCGAGGCCCATGAGTGTCGCCTCCCTGTAGATCCGGTCGGTCCGGCTTTCCGGTCGATCCGGTTCCGTGCGGGTACCCCCGACCGGAACGCCCATGCGATACAGGGGTGTTCCGGCGGGAGCGCGGCGCGGAGGTCAGCCCTCCAGGAACGCCACCAGCGCGTTCGCCAGCAGGTGCGGGTCGTCGGCGCCGCACAACTCCCGGGCGCTGTGCATCGACAGGATGGCCACGCCGATGTCGACGGTGCGGATGCCGTGCCGGGCCGCGGTGATCGGGCCGATGGTCGTGCCGCAGGGCATGGAGTTGTTGGAGACGAAGGTCTGGAAGGGGACGTCGGCCCGCTCGCAGGCGGCGGCGAAGACGGCACGGCCCGAACCGTCCGTGGCGTAGCGGTTGTTGACGTTGACCTTGAGGATCGGGCCGCCGTTGACGCGCGGGTGGTGCGTCGGGTCGTGGCGTTCCGCGTAGTTGGGGTGGACGGCGTGGCCCGTGTCGGAGGACAGACAGACGGTGCCGGCGAAGGCGCGGGCCCGGTCCTCGTAGGAGCCGCCGCGCGCGAACACCGAGCGCTCCAGCACTCCGCCGAGCAGCGGGCCGTCCGCGCCGGTGTCCGACTGGGAGCCGTTCTCCTCGTGGTCGAAGGCGGCGAGCACGGGGATGTACGGCAGGTCGGCGCCGGAGCCGGCGACGGCGGCCAGGGCGGCGGCACCGGCGTGCACGGACAGCAGGTTGTCCATGCGGGGGCCGGCCACCAGCTCCCGGTCGCGGCCCAGGTAGGCGGGGGGCTCCACGGAGTGGGTCATCAGGTCCCAGCCGGTGACCGAGCCGGACTCCAGGCCGGCCTCCTCCTCCAGGAAGGAGATGAGGTCGCCGTCGCGCACGGTGTCGCCGAGGCCCCAGACGGGCTGGAGGTGGCGCTGCTTGTCGAGCTTGAGGCCGTCCGTGGACACGTTGCGGTCCATGTGGATGGCGAGCTGGGGGACGCGCAGCAGCGGGCGGTCGACGTTGACCAGCCGTGTCGAGCCGTCGCGCAGGGAGAGGCGGCCGGCCAGGCCCAGGTCGCGGTCGAGCCAGGAGTTCATCAGCGGCCCGCCGTAGATCTCCACGGCGATCTGGCGCCAGCCGTGCGCACCGCTGTCGGGCCGCGGCTTGACGCGCAGGTTGGGGGAGTCGGTGTGCGCGCCGACGATGCGGAAGGGGGTGTGCGGCGTCGCGCCCTCGGGGACGTACCAGGCCACGATCGCGCCGCCGCGCAGCACGTACTTGCCGCCGCTCGTCCCCTCCCAGGCGTCCGTCTCCGCGACCTGCCGGAAACCGGCCTTCTCCAGCCGCGCGGCGGCGTTCGCCACCGCGTGGTACGGCGTCGGGCTCGCCGCCAGGAAGGTCATGAGGTCGTCGGTGTGGCCGCGGTCGAAGCGGGAGGGTGCGCTCATGGGGTTCACCTTAACGACGTACGAGGGCCCGCTTCCCGTCGAGCGGGAGCGGGCCCTCGTGAGGGTGTGTGGGGTCTGTGGAGAGTGCCCGAAAGGCCGCGGAAGGAACCTCTCGGGCGTCCGGGGAGGACCTTAGAACGCCGCCTCGTCCAGCTCCATCAGGTCCAGCTCGACACCCTGGGCGACCTTGCGGGCCAGGGTGAGGCCGGGCAGGACGTTGGCCGCGAAGAACTTCGCCGCCGCGATCTTGCCGGTGTAGAAGGCCTTGTCCTTGGCGGACGCGGTCGGCAGCTTCTCGGCGGCGATCGCGGCGCCCTTGAGGAGCAGGTAGCCGACGATCACGTCACCGGAGGCCTGGAGCAGGCGGGTGGTGTTGAGGCCCACCTTGTAGATGTTCTTGACGTCCTGCTCGGTGGCCGCGAGGTCGGTGAGCATCAGGCCGACGATGGCCTCCAGCTCGACGGCCGCCTTGGCCAGGTGCTCGCGGGCGCCGGACAGCTCCTCGCCGCCGGTGGCGAGCGCCAGGAACTTCTTGATGTCCTCGGCGAGCGAGTTCAGCGCGGCGCCCTGGTTGCGGACGATCTTTCGGAAGAAGAAGTCCTGGCCCTGGATCGCCGTGGTGCCCTCGTACAGGGTGTCGATCTTGGCGTCGCGGATGTACTGCTCGATCGGGTACTCCTGGAGGAACCCGGAGCCGCCGAAGGTCTGGAGCGACTGGGCGAGCTGCTCGTAGGCCTTCTCCGAGCCGTAGCCCTTGACGATCGGCAGGAGCAGGTCGTTGAGGGCGTGCTCGGTCGAGGCGTCCTCGCCGTTCGCCTCCTTGACCTGGATCTCGTCCTGGACCGACGCGGTGTACATCACCAGCGCGCGCATGCCCTCGGCGTACGCCTTCTGCGTCATCAGCGAGCGGCGGACGTCGGGGTGGTGCGTGATGGTGACCTTGGGCGCGGTCTTGTCCATGAAGTTGGCCAGGTCGGGGCCCTGGACGCGCTCCTTGGCGTACTCCAGGGCGTTGAGGTAGCCCGTGGAGAGGGTGGAGATCGCCTTCGTGCCGACCATCATGCGGGCGAACTCGATGATGCGGAACATCTGGCGGATGCCGTCGTGCCGGTCGCCGATCAGCCAGCCCTTGGCGGGGTGGCGGTCGCCGAAGGTCATCTCGCAGGTGTTGGACGCCTTGAGGCCCATCTTGTGCTCGACGTTGGTGGCGTAGACGCCGTTGCGCTCGCCCAGCTCGCCGGTCTCGAAGTCGAACTCGTACTTCGGGACGAGGAAGAGCGAGAGGCCCTTGGTGCCGGGGCCGGCGCCCTCGGGGCGGGCGAGGACGTAGTGGAGGATGTTCTCCGACATGTCGTGCTCGCCGGACGTGATGAAGCGCTTCACGCCCTCAATGTGCCAGGAGCCGTCCTCCTGCTGCACGGCCTTGGTGCGGCCGGCGCCGACGTCCGAGCCGGCGTCCGGCTCGGTGAGGACCATGGTGGAGCCCCACTGCTTCTCGACGGCGATCGAGGCGATGTGCTTCTGGACCTCGTTGCCCTCCTCGAAGAGGATGCCCGCGAAGGCCGGGCCGGAGGAGTACATCCACACGGCCGGGTTGGCGCCGAGGATCAGCTCCGCGTACGCCCAGATCAGGGAGCGCGGCGAGGTGGTGCCGCCGATCTCCTCGGGCAGGCCGAGGCGCCAGTACTCGGAGTCCATGAAGGCCTGGTAGCTCTTCTTGAAGGACGCGGGGACCGGCGCGGTGTTGGTCTCCGGGTCGAAGACCGGCGGGTTGCGGTCGGCGTCGGCGAAGGACTCGGCCAGCTCGTTCTCCGAGAGGCGGCACAGCTCCTCGAGGACGCTCTTGGCGGTGTCCGTGTCCATCTCCGCGAACGGGCCCGTGCCGTAAACCTTGTCACGGCCGAGCACCTCGAAGAGGTTGAACTCGATGTCCCGGAGATTCGGCTTGTAGTGCCCCATGGCGACGGCTCCGTTGAGAGAACGGCGAGGCACTGACTCCTCGCACCTGATACACGTACCAACTAGTAGCTCCGATGATGCTACCCGTCGGTAATAAGAAGCAACCCCGCACCGCCCATCTGTGACTCGTTACTCGTTACGCTGTGCGCCATGTACGGCTACGACCAGACCGCGGGTCCTCAGCAGCAGCAGTACGCCCCGCCGCAGCAGCCGATGCCCGGCGGGTACGGGCAGCAGCCGCCGCTGTACCCCGAGCCGTCGCCGCCCTCGCTCGCGGACGCGGTGCGCGCCTTCACCACGGGGCAGATGGCCGCCGAGGACTTCCAGCAGATCTTCGCCACCTCGAAGGTCTACTGCCCGCGCGGCGACAATCCGGGCTTCCTCGCGCTGCACAACACCCAGCAGCCGGTGATCCCGATGTTCACCTCGCTCAAGGAGCTGCGCAGGTACGCCGGCAAGGAGTCCAAGTACTTCGTGATCACCGGCGCCGAGGTGATCGACCTGCTGCCGACCGGCTACGGCTTCGTGCTGGACATGGAGGGCGAGCACCGGATGGTGTTCGACGCGAAGGCCGTCGAACAGATGGTCGATTTCGCGATGCGCCGCATGTATGGCTAGACGCCATTGCTTCGCAGACGGCTGGACGTCGTTCGCGGTCGTGAGGACGAGCCCGGAGGGAATGCCCTCCGGGCTTTCGTGGTTCGAGGTGACAAGAAGTTCAATGCTCAACTAAAGTGGGGCGCACGCCGCCCGAGGAGGTCGACATGCCTGCCGTGACCGTCGAGAACCCGTTGACGCTGCCCCGTGTATCCGCGCCCGCCGACGCCGTCGCCCGTCCCGTGCTCACCGTCACGACCGCGCCCGGCGGTTTCGAGGGCGAGGGCTTCCCGGTGCGCCGCGCGTTCGCCGGGATCAACTACCGCCATCTCGACCCGTTCATCATGATGGACCAGATGGGTGAGGTGGAGTACGCGCCCGGAGAGCCAAAGGGCACGCCCTGGCACCCGCACCGGGGCTTCGAGACCGTCACCTACATCATCGACGGGATCTTCGACCACCAGGACTCCAACGGCGGTGGCGGCACCATCACCAACGGCGACACCCAGTGGATGACGGCCGGCTCCGGCCTGCTGCACATCGAGGCGCCGCCGGAGCAGCTGGTCATGTCCGGCGGGCTGTTCCACGGCCTCCAGCTGTGGGTGAACCTCCCGGCCAAGGACAAGATGATGGCCCCGCGGTACCAGGACATCCGCAGCGGCTCGGTGCAGCTCCTCACCTCCCCCGACGGCGGCGCGCTGCTGCGCGTCATCGCCGGTGAGCTGGACGGCCACGAGGGCCCCGGCATCACGCACACGCCGATCACCATGGTCCACGCCACGCTCGCGCCGGGCGCCGAGGTCACGCTGCCCTGGCGGGAGGACTTCAACGGCCTCGCGTACGTGCTCGCCGGGCGCGGATCGGTGGGCGCGGAGCGGCGTCCGGTCCACCTCGGGCAGACGGCCGTCTTCGGCGCCGGGGGTTCGCTGACCGTGCGCGCGGACGAGAAGCAGGACGCGCACACCCCCGACCTGGAGGTCGTGCTGCTGGGCGGGCAGCCGATCCGGGAGCCCATGGCCCACTACGGTCCGTTCGTCATGAACACCAAGGACGAGCTGATGCAGGCCTTCGAGGACTTCCAGAAGGGCCGCCTCGGGACCGTCCCCGCGGTGCACGGCATGACCGCCTCGGGCCCCGACGCCTGACGGCCGCACCGTCTCACCCGGGCGGGCCGTCCGCACAGGACAGCCCGCCCGGTGCGTGATCGGCTGGAGCGGTGCACCTGCTTCCCGGTCCGGTCCGCCGTTTCGCCGCCTGGTGCGTCGTCATCCTGCTCGCCAGCGGTGTCGGCTACGTCGCGATCCGGCTGTGCGTCGAGCTGCGCACCGCGGTGACCCCGGCGCTGCTCGCGCTGCTCGGCACCGCCCTGCTCCGACCGCTGCACCGGCGGCTGGTGAAGGCGCACGTCCAGCGGTCGCTGGCCGCGGGGCTGACCTGCGTCGCCGTCGTGGCCGTGGTCGGCGGCGCCGTGTACATCGTGGTCGCCGCGCTCATCGACACCGGCGACCAGATCGTCGCCTCGCTCAAGCAGGCGGCCCAGGGCGTCGCCGACCACTTCGGGACGGCCGGGACCTCCCTGCACGACCTCGCCTCCAACGCGCGCGAGCTGCTCGGCAAGTTCGGCGGCACCGCCGCGTCCGGAGTGGTCACGGGGGTGAGCGTGGCCGGCGAGATGCTGGCCATGGCGGTCCTCGCGCTGCTGCTCGTCTTCTTCTTCCTGCGCGACTCCGACCGCGCCGTCACCACGGTGCGCGCCCTCGTCCCCCGGCGCAGCGCCGACGTGGTGGAGGCGATGGCCCGGCGGGCCTTCGGGGCCGTCGAGGGTTTCATGCGGGGCACCACCCTCATCGCCCTCATCGACGCCGTGTGCATCACCGTGGGGCTGCTGGTGCTCCGCGTGCCCGGGGCGGTCGGGCTCGGCGCGCTGGTCTTCGTCGGCGCCTACATCCCCTACCTCGGCGCCTTCATCTCCGGGGCCGTGGCCGTGCTGGTCGCGCTCGCCGACCGCGGGTTCGTCATCGCGCTGTGGGCCCTCGGGGTGGTGCTGGCGGTGCAGGTGCTGGAGGGGCACGTGCTCCAGCCGATGATCCAGAGCCGGACCGTGCAGATGCACCCGGCGGTCGTGCTGCTTGCGCTCACCGCGGGGGCGTCGGTCGCGGGCATCCTCGGCATGCTCCTCGCCGTCCCGCTCACCGCGGCCGCGTTCGGGATCGTCCACGAGTTCCAGGGGCTCTACTCGGTCTCCGAGGAGGCGTCCACGAGTCCCGGCACCGCGTCCGGCCCGCCTTCCGGGGCGTCCTCCGACCCGTCGTCCGGGGACTCGTAGAACTCGAACCAGATGCTCTTGCCCTCGCCGCGCGGGGCGACGCCCCACGCGTCCGAGAGCAGCTCGATCAGCATCAGGCCGCGCCCGGAGGACGCCATCTCCCCCGGCCGCCGCTTGTGCGGCAGGTCGTCGCCGCTGTCGGTGACCTCCACCCGGATGTGCCGCTCGCCCGGGTTCCCGCTGACCTCGGCGACCAGCAGCGCGTTGGCGTCGGTGTGGACGAGGACGTTGGTCAGCACCTCGGACAGCAGCAGGACCGCCGCGTCCCGCTGCTCCTCGTCGGGCCAGTCGTGCAGCAGGTCCCGCAGATGCTGCCGGGCGACCGCGATGCGTTCCGGCTCGGCCTGCGCGACCGTCAGCATCGCCCGCCGTACGGGGGGCCGGGCGACCGTGCTGACGCCGTGGCCGCAGCTCTCGTCCCGCCAGCACAGCAGCACCAGCGCGATGTCGTCCTCGCGCCGGTCGGCCAGGGGGCCGGTGGTGTGGTGCGAGGACGGTCCGTGCACCGCCTGGACGAGTGCGTCCGCCAGCTCCTCCAGGTCGCCCTCGTGCTCCTCCAGGACGACCCGCAGGCGGTGCCAGCCGGTCTGGAGGTCGTGGCCGCCCGTCTCGACCAGCCCGTCCGTGCACAGCATCAGGGTGTCGCCGGGCTCCAGGGCGAGCCGGGAGGTCGGGTAGTCGGAGTCCGGGTCGACGCCCAGCGGCAGCCCGCCCTCGGTGGCGAGGATCAGCGCCGTGCCGTCGGCCATCCGCACCACGGGGTCCAGGTGTCCGGCCCGGGCGCTCTCCACGATGCCGGTCACCGGGTCCACCTCCGCGTAGTAGCAGGTCGCGAAGCGCGGGTCGGCGGGGTCCTCGGCGGAGTCGGCCAGACTGTGGAAGAAGTGGGAGGCGCGGGAGAGCACCGCGTCGGGGCGGTGGCCCTCCGAGGCGTAGGCGCGCAGGGCGATGCGCAGCTGGCCCATCAGCCCCGCGGCCCGCACGTCATGTCCCTGGACGTCGCCGATGACCAGGGCGAAGCGGCCCCGGGGCAGCGGGATCATGTCGTACCAGTCGCCGCCGACCTGGAGCCCGCCGCCGGTGGGGACGTAGCGGGCGGCGAGGCTCATGCCGGGGATCTGCGGGCCCAGCGCGGGCAGCATGGTGCGCTGGAGCCCGTCGGTCAGCTCCCGCTGGGTCTCGGCGGCGCCCGCCCGGGACAGCGCCTGCGCCAGCATCCGGGCCACGGTCGTCAGCACCGACCGCTCGTCCGGCGTGAAGGCGACGGGATAGGCGAAGCCGGCCATCCAGGCGCCCATGGTGCGGCCCCCGGCGACCAGCGGCAGGAAGGCCCAGGACTGGCGGCCGAAGCGCTCGGCGAGCGGCCAGGTGAGCGGGTAGCGGGCGCGGTACTGACCGGGGGAGGAGAGGTAGACGGCACGGCCGGTGCGGACCACCTCGGCGGCCGGATAGTCGGTGTCCAGCGGCATGTCCACGAACGGGTTCATGTCGTTCTGCGGCTGGCCGTGGTGGCCGAT
Organism: Streptomyces sp. SID5910; assembly: GCF_009862125.1. GTDB lineage: Bacteria > Actinomycetota > Actinomycetes > Streptomycetales > Streptomycetaceae > Streptomyces. Next base: position 6,227 of record NZ_WWHX01000991.1, on the reverse strand, counting down.
GACCGTCAGGTGGTCGCCCGACACGCCGAACACCGCGAGCCCGTCCGGGGAGAACCCCGGCATCGCCAGGCCCGCGGCCACCCGCAGCACCTCCGCGGTGGAGCGCGCCTCCGCCAGGGCCCGGCCGGCGTCCAGCAGGAACGCCTCCCGCGAGCGGCGCCAGTCGCCGGTCACCGCGCTGCGCCCCGCGGGGGTGCCGGGCGCCGGATCGACGACCTCCTGGAGCGTGCCGATCAGCTCGTAGGCCTTGCGCTCCCGGTCGAAGGACGGCTTGGAGCGGCTGCGCACCACCCGGACGTTGCGGCCGTGCTCGTCCATGATCCGGATACGGACCTCGGCGAGCGTGCCCTCGGCGACGGCCCGCTGGACCACCCCGGTGACCTCGTTCCAGTCCACCGGATGCAGCCGGGCCCGCACCTGGGCCTCCGTGAGCCGGGCCGCCCGGGCGGGCAGTCCGAGCAGCCGGGCGGCCTCCGCGTCGACCGTGACCTCTCCGGCGGCGGTGTCCCAGTGCCAGAGGCCGGTCGCGAGGGCGGTGAGGACCTCCCCCACCTCGGGCAGGGGCTCGCCAGTGCGCATTGCCCCACTGTAAGAAGAGGTGATCGGAGGCTGCCACCGCTCGCCCTCGCGGTATTGGTGAGGAACCGAGCCGTGGCTGCCCGGTACGCTGGGGTTGTTTCACGTGAAACACGGACCCGCGAGACCACGCCACCAGGTGAGCCCCGTGAGATTCCGTGGACCACAGCCCCCGATCCGCGAAGACTGGATGAACGACGATGCATCGGTACAGGTCCCACACCTGCGGCGAGCTCCGCTCCTCTGACGTCGGCACCGACGTCCGGCTGAGTGGCTGGCTGCACAATCGGCGCGACCTGGGCGGCATCCTCTTCATCGATCTGCGCGATCACTACGGCATCACCCAGCTCGTCGCCCGTCCGGGTACGGAGGCGTACGAGGCGCTGGACAAGCTGACCAAGGAATCGACCGTCCGGGTCGACGGCAAGGTCGTCTCCCGCGGTGCCGAGAACATCAACCCCGACCTGCCCACCGGCGAGATCGAGGTCGAGGTCGGCGAGGTCGAGCTGCTCGGCGCGGCCCAGCCGCTGCCCTTCACCATCAACACCGAGGACGGGGTCAACGAGGAGCGGCGCCTGGAGTACCGCTTCCTGGACCTGCGCCGCGAGCGCATGCACCGCAACATCATGCTGCGCACGTCGGTCATCTCCTCGATCCGCAGCAAGATGGTGGCGCTCGGCTTCAACGAGATGGCGACGCCCATCCTCACCGCCACCTCCCCCGAGGGCGCCCGCGACTTCGTCGTGCCCTCCCGGCTGCACGCCGGCCGCTTCTACGCCCTGCCGCAGGCTCCGCAGCAGTTCAAGCAGCTGCTGATGATCTCCGGCTTCGACCGGTACTTCCAGATCGCGCCCTGCTTCCGCGACGAGGACGCCCGCGCCGACCGCTCGCCGGGCGAGTTCTACCAGCTCGACGTCGAGATGAGCTTCGTCGAGCAGGAGGACGTCTTCGGCCCGATCGAGACGCTGATGACGGAGCTGTTCGAGGAGTTCGGCAACGGCCGCCACGTCACCTCCCCCTTCCCGCGGATCCCGTTCCGCGAGGCGATGCTGAAGTACGGCTCCGACAAGCCGGACCTGCGCGCCCAGCTGGAGCTCGTCGACATCACCGACATCTTCGAGGGCTCGGAGTTCAAGGCCTTCGCCGGCAAGCACGTGCGCGCGCTGCCCGTCCCGGACGTCTCGGGCCAGCCCCGCAAGTTCTTCGACCAGCTCGGCGACTACGCCGTCTCGCAGGGCGCCAAGGGCCTGGCCTGGGTCCGCGTCGGCGAGGACGGCACGCTGTCCGGCCCGATCGCGAAGTTCCTCACCGAGGACAATGTCGCGGAGCTGACCAAGCGCCTGTCGCTGGCCGCCGGTCACGCGGTGTTCTTCGGCGCGGGCGAGTTCGACGAGGTCTCGAAGATCATGGGCGCGGTGCGGGTCGAGGCCGCCAAGCGCGCCGGTCACTTCGAGGAGAACGTCTTCCGCTTCTGCTGGATCGTCGACTTCCCGATGTACGAGAAGGACGAGGAGACGGGGAAGATCGACTTCTCCCACAACCCCTTCTCGATGCCGCAGGGTGGCATGGACGCGCTGGAGAACCAGGACCCGCTGGACATCCTGGCTTGGCAGTACGACATCGTCTGCAACGGCGTGGAGCTGTCCTCGGGTGCCATCCGGAACCACGAGCCGGACATCATGCTCAAGGCCTTCGAGATCGCCGGCTACGACGCGGAGACCGTCGAGCGCGAGTTCGCCGGCATGCTGCGCGCGCTGCGCTTCGGCGCCCCGCCGCACGGTGGCATCGCCCCGGGCGTCGACCGCATCGTGATGCTGCTGGCCGACGAGCCCAACATCCGCGAGACGATCGCCTTCCCGCTCAACGGCAACGCCCAGGACCTGATGATGGGCGCCCCGACCGAGCTGGACGAGACCCGCCTGCGCGAACTGCACCTGACGGTGCGCAAGCCGCAGCCGAAGTAGGCGTGTGCGAAAGGGGCCCGGCATCGTCACCGATGCCGGGCCCCTTCGTATCCGTCCGGGTGCCTACCGGGCCACGAACTGGGTCAGGATCGCCTGGACCTCGTAGATGTCGACGCCCTTGGTGAAGGTCTTCTGGATCGGGGCCGCGCTGCCGGAGAGCCAGATCTTCAGCTCGGCGTCGAGATCGAAGTGCCCGGCCGTCTCCACCGCGAAGTGCGTGATGCTCCGGTACGGGATCGAGTGGTACTCGGTCTTCTTGCCGGTGATGCCCTGCTTGTCGACCAGGATCAGACGCCGGTCGGTGAACAGGATGGTGTCGCGGATCAGCAGGTAGGCGGCGTGCACCTGCTCCCCCTGGCCGAGCAGACGCGCGTACTCCTGCTGCGCCTGGACCGGGTCGATGCTGTGCGCGTTGCCGAACAGTGCCATGGATGGATCCCCCCACATGAGTGGCGACGGCCGACCGGCCGTCTGCCGGGATCCTCGCAGAGCGAGGGGCCGGGGAGAAGATCTTTACCTCCCCGGCCCCTCGCTTGTGGCAGACGCGTTACGCGGTCGGCTTCTCCTCAAGGCGGGGGAAGAGGACCGCGCCCTTGGTGACCGTGGCGCCGGCCGGGAGGCGGCCCCAGTCCGCGGCGTGCTGGACCGGCTGGTCCGGGAGGGCGCCCAGGGACGCCTCGGCGCCGAGGGAGTCCCAGAGCTTCTGGGAGGTGTCCGGCATGATCGGGTTCAGGAGGACCGCCACGGCGCGGAGCGCTTCCGCGGCCGTGTAGAGGATCGTCGCCAGGCGGGCCTTGCCCTCGGGCGAGTCGTCCTTCGCGACCTTCCAGGGCTCCTGCTCGGTGATGTAGCCGTTGACCTGCTTGACGAAGTCGAAGACGGCAAGGATGCCGCCCTGGAAGTCCAGCTCCTCGCCGATCTTCCGGTCGGCCTCCGCGACCGCCTTCGTCAGGCCGTCGTGGATCGCCTTCTCCGCGTCCCCGTCGGCCGTCGCGGCCGGCAGCTCGCCGCCGAAGTACTTGCCGACCATGGCCGCGACGCGGGACGCGAGGTTGCCGTAGTCGTTGGCCAGCTCGCTGGTGTAGCGGGCGGAGAAGTCCTCCCAGGAGAAGCTGCCGTCCTGGCCGAACGCGATCGCGCGCAGGAAGTACCAGCGGTACGCGTCCACGCCGAAGTGCGAGGTCAGGTCCTGCGGCTTGATGCCGGTCAGGTTGGACTTGCTCATCTTCTCGCCGCCGACCATCAGCCAGCCGTTGGCGGCGATCTTGCCGGGCAGCGGGAGGCCCTGCGCCATCAGCATGGCCGGCCAGATGATCGCGTGGAAGCGGAGGATGTCCTTGCCGACGAGGTGCACGTCGGCGGGGAACGTCGACTCGAACTTCTCCGGGTTCTCGTTGTAGCCGACCGCCGTCGCGTAGTTCAGCAGGGCGTCGACCCACACGTAGATGACGTGCTTGTCGTCCCAGGGGACCGGGACGCCCCAGTCGAAGGTCGAGCGGGAGATGGAGAGGTCCTGGAGGCCCTGGCGGACGAAGTTCACGACCTCGTTGCGCGCGGACTCGGGCTGGATGAAGCCCGGGTTGGCCTCGTAGTGGGCGAGCAGCTTCTCGCTGTACTCGCTCAGCTTGAAGAAGTAGTTCTCCTCGCTGAGGATCTCCACCGGCTTCTTGTGGATCGGGCACAGCTTCTGGCCCGCGTACTCGCCCTCGCCGTCGAGCAGCTCGCCGGGGAGCTTGTACTCCTCGCAGCCCACGCAGTACGGGCCCTCGTAGCCGCCCTTGTAGATCTCGTCCTTGTCGTACAGGTCCTGCACGAACTCCTGGACGCGGTCGGTGTGCCGCTTCTGCGTGGTGCGGATGAAGTCGTCGTTCGCGATGTCGAGGTGCTCCCAGAGGGGCTTCCAGGACTCGTCGACGAGCTTGTCCGCCCACTGCTGCGGGCTGACGCCGTTCGCCTCCGCGGTGCGCATGATCTTCTGACCGTGCTCGTCCGTGCCGGTGAGGTACCACACCTTCTCGCCGCGCTGGCGGTGCCAGCGGGTGAGCACGTCGCCTGCGACGGTCGTATAGGCGTGGCCCAGGTGAGGAGCGTCGTTGACGTAGTAGATGGGGGTGCTGACGTAGAACGCCTTGCCACCCTGCTTCTCGTTTCCAGTGGCCGCCATGGGCGAAATCCTACTGGTCCCGGGGAGGTCGGCTCACACGCGTTTCGGGGGGTGGACGGGGGGCGCCGGCCCCCTGTCCACCCCCCGGTGCGTGTGCCGCTACGGGCGCCAGGCCGCGAGTACGCCCTCGTACAGCTCCTTGTCGGTGAGCTCCTTGGGGGTCTCGCCGGCGAGGAAGTGGGAGGTGTTCGGCGTCTTGAGCTTGCGGAGGTAGTCGAACGCCTTGTTCTCCGGGTCGCCGAACGCGACGAAGGAGAAGTGGACGTTCGGGTGGTTCGCCGCGGCGTCGGTGAGGGCCTGGGTGGCGGGGGTCTTCGCGTCGGGGGCGCCGTCGGTCTGGAACACCACCAGGGCGGGGGTGCCGGGGGCCGTTTCCTTGGCGTGGTGGGTGAGGACGGCCTCGACGGCGGCGTGGTAGCTGGTGCGGCCCATGCGGCCGAGCGCCGCGTGCAGCTCGTCGATCTTGTTCTCGTGGTCGGTGAGGGTCAGCTCGCCGGTGCCGTCCACGTCCGTGGAGAAGAACGTGACGTGGAGGGTGGGGTCGGTGTCGAGGTGGGCGGCGAGGGCGAGGGTCTGCTCGGCGAGGGCCTGGGCGGAGCCGTCCTTGTAGTACGGGCGCATGGAGGCGGAGCGGTCGAGGACGAGGTAGACCTTGGCGCGGGTGCCGGTGAGGGTGTGCCTCTTGAGGGTGGTGCCGGCGGCCTTGTAGGCGGTGGTCAGGGCGGTGGCGCGGAGGCGGGCCGCGGGGGTGGCGGGCTTGGGGGTGGCTTCGCCGACGGTGGCGGGCTTGGCCTCGGCTTCGCCGTCCGCGGCTGCGGGCTCGGGGGTGGTGGGCTGCGCCTCGGCTTCGCCTTCGGCCCCTGTGTTCCCACCCGCACCACCCGTGCGGCTTTCGTTGTCCGGTGCGGGTGGCCCCTGTGGGGTGTCCTCGCCGTCGGCGGCTGCCGGTTCGGGGGTGGCGGGCTGCTCCTCGGCAACAGGGGTGGGGTCTGCTTCGGCCTCTGCCTCTGCCTCCGGCTCAGGCTTGGCCTCTGCCTCTGCCTCTGCCTCTGCCTCTGCCTCCGGCTCAGGCTCGGGCTTGGCCTCCCGCTCGGGCTTGGCCGCAGCCTCCGGCTTCGGCTCCGGCTCGGCCTCGGCCGCAGGCGCAGGCTCCGGCTCGGGTTCGGCCGCAGCCTCCGGCTTCGGCTCCGGCTCGGCCTCGGCCTCAGCCTCGGCCGCAGGCTCCGGCTTCGGCTCGGGTTCGGCCTCGGCCGCAGGCGCAGGCGCAGGCTCCGGGTCGGGTTCGGCCTCGGCCGTAGGCGCAGGCGCCGGCTTCGGGTCGGGTTCGGTCTCGGCCGCAGGCGCCGGGGTGGTCGTCGGGTCCGGGGACTCGGTTGGTTTGGGGACTGCGATGTTCGTGAAGGCGGCCTTGACCAGTTCGTGTTCGTCCGAGTCCGTGCGGGGTTCCGGGACCTGGGCGGTCTCCGGGGTGGGTGCCGGCGGCTGTTCGGGCGCGGTGGGCTGGGACGGGAGCTTCGGCTCCA
>NZ_WWHX01000101.1 GCF_009862125.1 Streptomyces sp. SID5910 | reverse complement strand
GGGAGGGGGGAAAGGGATCGACCGGAAGCCGCCGTAGCGGGGGTGAGCGTGGCACGCGGGTGCGGTGTCCCTCGCGGGGCGGGAGCAGTCCGTACGGGCTCGGCACGGGAGTCGTCCGATGCCGGCTGCCTGGTCTCGGCGGTGGTGGCGGACCTGGGTGCGGCCGACCGCTGAGCACCGGCCGGGCTGGGGATACGGCAGGGGCCGGCCGCCTCTGCGGGCACGTGCTGGAGGTCGGCGGGCGAGCGGCAGGCGTCCGAGGGGGCCGCGTCGTCGGCCGAGGTGTCTGTGGTGGAGGTCGCGTCGGCGGTCGACGGATCGGTGCTGGTGGCGGCAGGGCCCAGGTCAGTGGCTGATGGACCTGCGTCGGTGGCGGAAGGGACCGGCCCCGTCGGCTGACGGGGCTCCGGGGAGGGATCCTCCTCGGCGTCCCGACGCCGAGGTCCCGGATGCGCCCCTTCCGCCCCCGACCCCGGTCCCATGTCACCTACCTCGTCGGCCAGTTGATGTACGAGGATGCCGTGACGGTAGACCGTCTCGCCGATGTCGGCGCACGTACTGCCGTACACGGCGAGGCGGTTGCCGCTCTCCTGCACGACCTCGACGGAACGGCGGCCCGTGCGCGCCTCCTTGACCAGGAGAGCGGCGAGACGGGCCGCGTGCGGGGTGCGCACGGAGACGCGGGGGCGCAGGCGGGTCCGGGAGAAGTCCGCGGCCTCCTGGTCGGCGACGACTCTGCCCTTCTCCAGCGTGACGACGTGGTCGGCGACGCGCGCCGCTTCCTTGGGGTCGGACGTGCTGAACAGGACGGTGCCGCCCTGCGCCGCGTGAGCGCGCAGGGCACCGTGCAGCCAGCGGGCCTCGCGAACGGAGAGCGCGCCGGCCGGATCGTCGAGCACCAGGGTGTGCGGATCGGCCAGCAGCGCGCAGGCCATTCCGAGGCGCCGGTCCATGCCGCGCGCCAGGGTGCCGAGGGGTTCGTCGCGCAGACTGACGAGGCCCACCGTCTCCAGCACTTCGTCGCTTCGCCGGACGGGGACACCGGCAGCCGCGCACAGCATCCGCAGATGGCCGCGGACGGTGCGGGCCGGGTGCCCGGGCACATCGCCCAGCAGCACGCCGACTTCGCGGGAGGGGTGGGCGATGCGGTGCAGGGGGCGGCCTCTGAAGTAGGTGATGCCACGGCCGCGTTGGAGTTCGAGCATGAGTCTGAGCGCCGTCGTCTTGCCCGCGCCCGGGGCTCCGAGCAGTGCGGTGACGCGGCCCGCGCGCGCCTCGAAGGAGACGTCGTCGACGGCGGGCGGGTGCTCCTTGCGGGGGTTGCTGGTCAATCCGAAGGCCTGGATCACCCGCAGCAAGATAGCGCGCAAAACTCTGCTTTTCGGGCATCGTGCGGCTTTTCGGGTGTAACAGGGGCGGTCAGGCGGGCCGTCGCCGGCCGCTCACAGCCGGACACGTCTGGTCGCCCGGGCCCCGGCGTCACACCTCGGGGCGCAGCATCGGCGGGTTGAGGAGGGTCGCGCCGCCGGCCCGGAAGAGCTGGGCGGGACGTCCGCCCTGGCGGGTGGTCGTCCCGCCCGTGGGGACGAGGAAGCCGGGGGTGCCCGTCACCTTGCGGTGGAAGTTGCGCGGGTCGAGGGCCACGCTCCACACCGCCTCGTAGACGCGACGCAACTCGCCGACGGTGAACTCGGGCGGGCAGAAGGCGGTGGCCAGCGACGAGTACTCGATCTTGGAGCGGGCCCGCTCCACCCCGTCCGCCAGGATCTGGGCGTGGTCGAAGGCGAGCGGCGCCACCGGCTCGCCGTCATGCCCGTAGCCGCCCTGTTCCAGCAGTTCCTCGACGGGCGCCCAGCGCGCGTTGCTGGCGTCGCCGCCCGCCCGGGGCGCGGGCAGGTCGGGGGCGAGCGCGAGGTGGGCGACGCTGACCACACGCATCCGGGGGTCGCGCTTCGGATCGCCGTACGTCGCGAGCTGCTCCAGGTGGGCGCCGTTGTCCTGGGCGGGCGCGGCGGGGTCGTGGACGCGCAGTCCCGTCTCCTCGGCCAGCTCCCGTGCCGCCGCCTGCGCCAGGTCCTCGTCGGCCCGTACGAAACCGCCGGGCAGGGCCCAGCGTCCCTGGAACGGCGGCTCGCCCCGGCGCACCGCCAGCGCGCACAGGGAGTGGCGGCGCACGGTCAGCACGACCAGGTCCACGGTGACGGCGAAGGGCGGAAAGGCTGACGGGTCGTAGGGCATGCGGCGATCATAGTCGTCTGCCTGACGATAAACACTCCCTTCACCAGCCGCTTCGATGACTGATCCACTCCGGTGCGGCGCCCGCGCCGGTGTCTGCGGCCCCGTCCCGTGCGGGCCCCGTCGAGCCAGGTCACAGCGCCGGTCGCACCCCCTACTCCCCTCCCCTCGCGGGCTTGCCCGAGCAGGTGTCTCCCGGGCGGGTGCCCCGTCCGCCCGTCGCCTTTTTGCCCGAGGCCCGAGGGCGCGTACGGCTCGGCCGCGTGGTGCCGGGGCGTGTGCCGTCCACCGGATTGCGGGGACGTACCACCTTCGCCCCCGGCTCGCGGTTCTGCGCCCTCACCCGGCGCCGGGCGCTCCCGTCGGCCCCGGCGCCGGAGCGCGTCCGGCGCCGACGGCTGCCCTCCGCCCCGCCCTGCTCCGGGGGACGACCATCCTCCGCCGCACTGGAGTCCGCCGCACCTCCGTCCGCCGCGCCGGCCTCCGCTCGCCCGCTGTCGGCGCGCTCGGTGCGCTCGGTGCGCAGGCAGCGGCGGACCGACTCGGGGTCGAGGCCCTCGTTGCAGGCCTGGTGCAGGAGCCGGGCGAAGAGGTAGTCCGGGTCCGCACCCAGGGCCATGGCCAGGGCTTCCCGGGCTTCCAGCTCGTCGCCGACGGACCAGGCGACCCACCCGGCGAGCGTGAGGGGCGCGGCCGCGTGCTCGCCGTAGGGCCCGACGCAGCGGCGGGCGAGTGCCCGCCACAGGCGCAGCGCGGGGGCTGCCTCGTCACCCTCCATCCACGCCGCCGCGCGGTCGCGCGTCGTGCGGTCCTGGAGGCCGAGGATCAGCGTCGCGGCCTCGTCGTGTCCGAGCAGCCGGTCGTCCCGCAGGTCCTCCTCGGGCATGCCGGACGCCGGAGGGGCGTCGGCCAGGCGGCTCATGACCCGTTCGGCCAGGGCGAGCGTCTCCTCGGCCACGTCCGCGCGCATGGCGTCGTCGAGGAGCTGGAGGACGATCCTCGTGCCGGCGGAGTCCAGCGCGGCCTGCTGTTCGCGTGCCGCGGAGTGCTCCCACGGGAGCAGCCTGGCCCGCAGCTCACGCAGCGAGCCGCGCACCTGGATGCCGGCGTAGGTGGCCGCCGCGGCCAGCACGGACGTGCCCGGCAGTCCCATGGGAACGCCCTCGGAGGGGCAGCATGCCTGGTCGTCGCAGCAGTACGACCAGAAGCGTCCGTCCGAGATGCACAGCGCCTCGACCACCGGTACGTCGAGAGTGCCGCACTCGACCCGCAGCTTCTGGGCCAGTGGGCGCAGGCGCTCCATCACCTGCCGGCCGGTTTCGCCCGGGGACGGTTCCTGGCAGAGGTAGGCGACCATCTGCTCGGGGCGGGCACCTCGGCGCTCGCTGCCGGTCACCAGGCCGTGGACCAGCTGTCCGGCCGCGCTCGCCCAGTCCTCCTTGTGCGCGGGGATGCCCAGGCGGGCCCGGCCGCCGAATCGGCCCCGACCGTCCCGGTCGCGCAGGGCGACCAGGACGATGCTGTCCTCGGGGCGGTACCCGAGCAGATAGGGCAGGGCGTCCGCGAGTTCCGCCGGTGTGCGCAGGGTGACCTGTGGCTCGTCACCGGGTCCTTCGCACGAGGTCTGTGCCGCCCGGTCCGGGGCGGGCCCGGTGATGTCGCCGTTCTCCGCGGGTCCGGTCGCTTCGCTGTGGTTCGTCATGGCCCGACGATCTCGCGGATCACAATGTTCCGCTTTGCCCTGTGGATAACTCCAATCAGGGACACGTCACTCCGGGCCGCCGTTGTCCCCACCCCTCCCGCCCGTCGCGCCGAGTGTCAGTCCCGTCCTGTTGTATGGAACGCATGGAGCACACGAACAACGCGGACCTCCGGACAGCGGCCGACACGGTCCTCGCCCGTCTCGTCGGGGACGCCACCGGCGCCGCCCGGCTGCGGGAGGACCAGTGGCGGGCGATCGAGGCACTGGTCGCGGACCGGCGCCGGGCCCTGGTCGTCCAGCGCACGGGATGGGGCAAGTCCGCGGTCTACTTCGTGGCCACCGCGCTCCTGCGGGACCGGGGCAGCGGCCCCACCGTGATCGTCTCCCCGCTGCTCGCGCTGATGCGCAACCAGGTCGAGGCCGCGGCCCGGGCCGGCATCCGGGCCCGGACCATCAACTCGTCCAACACCGAGGAGTGGGGCGCCGTCCAGGACGAGATCGCCGCGGGCGAGGTGGACGTCCTGCTGGTGAGTCCCGAGCGGCTCAACAATCCCGACTTCCGCGACCAGGTGCTGCCCAAGCTCGCCGCCGCCACCGGGCTGCTCGTGGTGGACGAGGCCCACTGCATCTCCGACTGGGGCCACGACTTCCGCCCGGACTACCGGCGGCTGCGCACGATGCTCGCCGACCTCCCGCCCGGCGTGCCGGTCCTGGCGACGACCGCCACCGCCAACGCGCGCGTGACCGCCGACGTCGCCGAGCAGCTGGGCACCGGGGGCACGTCGGACGCCCTGGTGCTGCGCGGACCGCTGGACCGGGAGAGCCTCAGTCTGAACGTGCTGCGGCTGTCGGACGCCGCGCACCGGATGGCCTGGCTCGCCGACCACCTCCACGAGCTGCCGGGCTCCGGGATCATCTACACCCTCACGGTGGCCGCCGCCGAGGAGGTCACCGCGTTCCTCCGGCAGCGCGGCCACACCGTCGCCTCCTACACCGGGAAGACCGAGAACGCCGACCGTCAGCAGGCCGAGGACGACCTGCTCGCCAACCGGGTCAAGGCCCTGGTCGCCACCTCCGCGCTGGGCATGGGCTTCGACAAGCCGGACCTGGGCTTCGTGGTGCACCTCGGCTCGCCGTCCTCCCCCATCGCCTACTACCAGCAGGTCGGCCGCGCCGGACGCGGTGTCGACCACGCCGAGGTGCTGCTCCTGCCGGGCAAGGAGGACGAGGCGATCTGGCAGTACTTCGCCTCACTGGCCTTCCCGGCCGAGGACCTGGTGCGCCGCACCCTCGACGTCCTCGCCCGCGCGGAGCGGCCCCTGTCGCTGCCGGCTCTGGAGCCTCTGGTGGAGCTGCGCCGGTCCCGCCTGGAGACCATGCTCAAGGTCCTCGACGTGGACGGCGCGGTGCAGCGGGTCAAGGGCGGCTGGGTCGCGACCGGACGGCCGTGGACGTACGACGCCGAGCGGTACGACTGGGTCGCACGGCAGCGCAGGGCCGAGCAGCAGGCGATGCGCGACTACGCGTCGACGACGGAGTGCCGGATGGAGTTCCTCCAGCGCCAGTTGGACGACGAGGGCGCCAAGCCCTGCGGCCACTGCGACAACTGCGCGGGCGCGCGTTTCACGGCCGACACCTCCACCGCGGCCCTGGACGCGGCCAGGGCCGACCTGGGCCGGCCCGGTGTCGAGGTGGAGCCGCGCCGCATGTGGCCGACCGGTCTCCCCGCGATCGGCGTCGAGCTGAAGGGCCGCATCCCCGCCGGTGAACAGGCGGCGCCGGGGCGGGCCTTGGGACGGCTCTCCGACATCGGCTGGGGCAACAGGCTGCGCCCGATGCTGGTCGCGCACGCTCCCGACGGGCCGGTGCCGGACGATGTCGCGAAGGCCGTCGTGACGGTGCTGGCCGACTGGGCGAAGGGGCCGGGTGGCTGGGCCTCCGGTGCCGCCGACGCCCCGCCGCGTCCCGTCGGCGTGGTGACGGTCGCCTCGCGCTCACACCCTCAGCTGATCCATTCGCTCGGCGCTCGCATCGCCGAGGTGGGCCGGCTGCCGCTGCTCGGCTCGGTCGAGTACACCGGGGAGGCGCCGCCGGTGTCCCGCAGCAACAGCGCGCAGCGGCTCAAGGCGCTCGACGGCATGCTCGCGGTGCCTCCTGCCCTGGCCGCCACGCTCGGCGGCCAGGAGGGCCCGGTCCTCCTCGTGGACGACTACACGGAGACCGGCTGGACCCTCGCGGTCGCCGCCCGGCTGCTCCGTCGCGCGGGTGCCCAGGGGGTGTTGCCACTGGTCCTGGCCGTGCAGGGCTGACCGCCGGCCACTGCCGGCACGGCCGGGCAGGGTCTCTCGCCGGCGCCCGGGGCGGTGCGCCCCATGCGTCGCCCGGTGCCTCTCTGGGTAGGGATATAGAACGCGCATCATCCGATAACGGTCGACGGTCCCAATTGCTCGTTGCCGCATCCCAGTTCGACAGGAAGAATTGAAGTCCGCTCCCCGCACGGCTCGTCCGTGTCCCGGCAGGGCTTCACTGCGGTGCGCGCTCCCCCGAATCCGACCCCGCCCGCAGTGTGGGCGCGTAGCCGAAGGGAGGAACGTGACCTTCGGATTCGCCTCGTCCTCGGCGGCATCTCTGTCGCCGTCCAACGCCGCCGCCACCCGCCTGCTCGAACCCGCGGAGTGGGCATCGGCCGGAATCCCGCTGCTGCGCAATCCGCGGGAGGTCGTCAGCGGACTGCACTCACGGCACCGTCCCGGGCCGGCGACCGCGATCGTGGCCGTGCTCGATCCGGACGAACGGCTGCGCGCGAGCGCCTCGTTCACCAGCCGCCGCGCACCGGCGGACGGGTGGATGTTCCGCAACGCGCTGCTGGCCCAGCTCCGCCGGGTCATTCCGCACGACCTGCGGCGCCGCACTCCGGTGCGCACCGCCGTACTGCTCTACTGCCGTGAGGGCGACGCGCGCTGGACGGAGGAGGACGGCGCGTGGATGTGGGGGCTGCGTGACGCCTGTACGTTGCACGGGCTGCGCTGCGGGGCGTACATCACGCTGACCCGTGACGGATGGCAGGTCCTCGGCGAGGGCCGCGGCGGGCGCCGTCCCAACGCGGTGTCGGCACCGGAGCCGTTCGCCACGTCGGAGGCACCGCCTCCGCCGCCGCGTACCGGCGGTGTCGCCTCGGACGTCCTGCGCCGCGCGGCGGCCCGCTGAGCGACGGAGGGCCGGCGTGCCGTTTCCGTACGTCCCCGGAGCCCCGCTCCGAAGAGGTAGCCCCCGGCCCTCGCCCCCGGCCATCGGCCCCCGGCGGCAGCAGGGCGACGCCGCCGGGGGGGCCGTCGCCGAGCTGACACAGCAGACCGCAGACCCGACACCACGAGGGGCCCGGACCGCCGCGCGGCGGCCGCAACCCACGGTTCCGCACCGGCCGTTCGCCAGACACCGTCCGTTCGCCAGAAACCGTCCGTGCGCAAACACCGCACCGACACCCGACACCACGCCCGCGCCGCGCCCATACCGTCCTGCACGGCCCTGCACGGCGCGCCAACCGACTGTGCCGCGGCGAGACTTGGCCCGCTCCGCGGACGGGCAACGGCGCGACCCGGCCGGCGTCAGCCGCCGAGGCACGCCGATGCCGCCACCGTGCACCACCCGGGTGCCGGCGCGGCCACCGGCGTCGTGCCCGGCCTCCATGGCCGAGGCCCGGCGCCGGGGCGCGAACGGCTCAGGCGCTCGCGCCCAGCACCGAGTTGATCCGCTGCGGGTCACCGCAGACGATCAGCAGGGCGCCCGCCCGCGAGTGGGCCGCCGACAGCGCGGTGACGGCAGCGGGCTCGGGGCCGCCGTTGAGCGCGACGACGACCACGGGACGCGCCGCGGCACGGTCGGCGACGGCGGCGTCCGCGTAGAAGACGTCGTCGCCCGCGTCGTGCTGCGCCCAGTAGGCGGCATCGCCGAAGGACAGTTCGTGGGCGGCCCACGGGTGCGGTTCGCCGGTGGTGACCACCAGCACCTCACCCGGGGTGCGGCCCGAGTCCAGAAGCAGGTCCACCGCTTCCTCGGCCGCGTCGAGCGCGCCCTCGGGAGAAGCCGGGATCAGCTGGATCTGCGGGCCGGCCGCGGTGGCTGCGGGAGCGGCCGGGGTGGCCGGACCCGAGGGTCCGGGCACGGCCGGGGCCACGTCGCGCGAGGTGCGCTGCGCCGGAGGCGTCGGCCGCAGGGGGCCGGGACGACCGGGGCGCGGCGGAGCCGCAGGACGGGGACCGGGTACGGGGCGGGGGGTCGGCGCGGTGCGGCCGCTGGCCGGAGTGGCGCGGGGACCCTGGGCCTTCTCGTGAATCTGAGGCTCCTCGGGAATGAGAGGCATGAGCTGATTTTTATCAAACATTGGTGCGGCTCGCGTCGGCGGGTGGCGCATGCCTGCGAGCGGAAACGTCAGAAGTCGAAGCCGAGCTGGCCCTCGATCTCCGGAACGCTTCCCTCCACCCAGGTGCGGACCTTCTTGAGGTGCCGCCACCGGGGCAGCGCATCAAGATACGCCCACGACAAACGGTGGTACGGGGTGGGACCCCGCTCCGCCAGTGCGGCCTTGTGCACGGGCGACGGATACCCGGCGTTGTCCGCGAAGGCGAAGTCTGCATGGTCGATGCCCAGTTCGGCCATCATTTTGTCGCGCTGGACCTTGGCGAGCACCGAGGCCGCCGCGACCGCCACGCACGACTGGTCGCCCTTGATCACCGTACGGACCTGCCAGGGCGCCCCGAGGTAGTCGTGCTTGCCGTCGAGGATGACGGCGTCGGGACGGACGGGCAGGGTCTCCAGGGCACGTACCGCGGCCAGTCGCAGCGCCGCGGTCATCCCCAGCGCGTCGATCTCCTCCGGGGAGGCGTGCCCCAACGCGTAGGACGTCACCCAGCCCCGCAGCTCCGCGGCGAGCTCGGTCCGCCGCTTGACGGTGAGCAGCTTGGAGTCGGTGAGGCCCGTCGGGGGCCGGCGCAGTCCGGTGATCGCCGCGCAGACGGTGACCGGGCCGGCCCACGCGCCGCGCCCCACCTCGTCGACACCGGCGATGATCTTGGCTCCGGTCGTGGCGCGGAGTGAGCGCTCGACGGTGTGAGTAGGTGGTTCGTACGGCATGGCGCCCTTAGCCTACGCCGCCCCGGACCTCCGGTGACACCCCGGTTCCCCGAACAGCGCCGGGCCGCTCTCAGCCGGGGGCGCTCACCTCCCGAAGCCGGGATTCAGGCACCCTCGGGACGCAGCAGCGGGACCATCAGCTGGTCGATCATCTCCTCGACCTCCTGGTCCGTCCATTCGCAGCCGCGAATCTTCGACCGGTACATCATCATCGCCGGCACGGCGTCGAAGACATAGCCGTTGGCCGCCTCCTCGCGCACCTCACCCCGCTCGATTCCGCGGGTGATGACCTCACGGAGCATCCTGATGGTCGGCTCGATGACCCCTTCGAGGATCACGGCATGGAAGCGCTCCGCCTGCATCGTGTCGCATTCGTGAATGACCGCCCGCAGGGCGAACCCGGGGCGCGAGAACATCGCGTCGCGAGCCCGGCGGCACAGCGCCAGAAGATCGTCGCGCACGCTCCCGAGATCGGGAACGGTGTCGTAACTCGGCAGCCCGGACCGCAGGGCGTCCGCGACCAGGTCCTCCTTGGACGGCCAGCGGCGGTAGACCGCCGCCTTGCCCGTCTGGGCACCGGCGGCCACACCCTCCATCGTCAGGCCGTTCCAGCCGACGGTGCCGAGCTGCTCCAGCGCGGCATCGAGGATCGCGCGTTCGAGGACCGCACCGCGCCGACGGGAGGGCGTCTGGGCGGGGGCGGCCCAGTGCGAGGAAACCATTCGAGGAGCTCCAGAAGGCAAGAAGCGGTTTTCGGGGGACGGAGACGCGACGCGCGGCCCACGACGGGGGACGGGACACGCGACAACGACGCGAGTGAACGCTTGCGTTCACTGTCGGGGAGTCACTACCGTTGACGCAACAGTGAACGCGATCGTTCACTAAGTCATTCGTGGGGGACACATAGTGACGACCTCTTCCTTGATCAAAGACCGGAAGCCGGGAGCCGCCCGCCGGGAGGGACATCCCGGCATCGCGCTGACGGTCATCGCGGCCTGCCAACTCATGGTGGTACTCGACGCGACGATTGTGAACATCGCGCTCCCGCACATTCAAGAGGCACTCGCATTCAGCACCACCGACCTCACGTGGGTCGTCAGTGCCTACACGCTCACCTTCGGCGGTCTGCTGCTCCTCGGCGGCCGGGCCGGCGACATCCTCGGCCGGCGCCGCGTCTTCATGACCGGCATCCTGCTGTTCACCTTCGCCTCGCTGCTCGGCGGCTTCGCCCAGGAACCCTGGCAGTTGCTCGCGGCACGCGTGCTCCAGGGCATGGGAGGCGCGATCGCGTCACCCACCTCACTGGCGCTCATCACGACCACCTTTCCGGAAGGACCCGAGCGGAACCGGGCCTTCGGTGTCTTCGCGGCGGTCTCCGCGGGCGGCGGCGCCATCGGTCTGCTGGCGGGCGGCATGCTCACCGAGTGGCTCGACTGGCGCTGGGTGCTCTTCGTCAACGTCCCGATCGGCATCCTGATCGCCGTGCTGGCCCCGCTCTACATCAGCGAGTCCGAACGGCACTCCGGACGCTTCGACATCGCCGGGGCGGTGACCTCGACGGCAGGCATGGCCTCCCTCGTCTACGGCTTCATCCGCGCCGCCGACGAGGGCTGGCGGGACACCCTCACCATCGGGTCCTTCGCGGCGGCGGCGGTGCTGCTGCTGGCCTTCACGCTCATCGAGTCGCGGGCCAGGGAGCCGATCACGCCCCTGAAGATGTTCGCCGACCGCAACCGCTCCGGCACCTACGTGATCATGCTGTGCCTGGCCGCGGCGATGTTCGGCATGTTCTTCTACATCGTGCTGTTCGTGCAGAACGTGCTGGGCTACACCCCGATCCAGGCGGGCCTCGCCTTCCTGCCGGTCACGGTCGTGATCGCGATCGGTGCCGGTCTGTCGCAGCGCTTCCTGCCCGTGTTCGGCCCGAAGCCGTTCATGCTCGTGGGCTCGGCGCTCGCGGCGCTCGGACTGGGCTGGCAGGCCCTCATCAGCTCCGACAGCTCCTACGTGGGCGGCGTGCTCGGCCCGATGCTGATCTTCGGCTTCGGCATGGGCCTGAACTTCGTGACGCTGACGCTCACCGCGGTCTCCGGAGTCGCCCCGCACGAGGCCGGAGCGGCGTCCGGGCTGCTCAACGCGATGCAGCAGGTGGGCGGATCGATCGGTCTGGCCATCCTGACGACCGTGTTCGGCACGGCCAGCAAGGACGAGGCGACCAAGCTGCTGCCGGACTTCCTCACCAACAGCACGCCCGAGCAGCAGGCGGAGTTCGCCAGGACCCACCAACTGCCCGCCCCCTGGGGGCACGAGGTGCTGGCCGAGGGCATCTCGGCGGCCTTCATCCCCGCTGCCGCCATGGCTTTGCTCGCCCTGGCCACGGCATGGCTGGTGATCCGGGTCCGCAAGAGCGACCTGGAGGCTCTCTCCGGCACGGCAGGGCCCGGGGCGGGATGACGGCGAGCCCAGGGCGTCACCTGTCGGCCGGGTGACTCGCCGGCCACCGCCCAGC
>NZ_WWHX01000011.1 GCF_009862125.1 Streptomyces sp. SID5910 | reverse complement strand
CCCCGCGCCGGCCGGGCCCGCCGCGCCGTGGCCGCCGCCGTCCTGCGCCGCGCCCTGAACCGGCTGCCGCTGCGGGTGCGGTTCGCCGGCGGCGACACAATCGGCCTCGGCGGACCGCTCGTAGAGATTCACGACCCCGACGCCTTCCACGGGCGGATCGGCGCCCAGGGGCTCATCGGCTTCGGCGAGTCCTACATGGCGGGGGAGTGGGACGCCCCGGACCTCGTCGGCGCCCTCACCGTCCTCGCCGCCCACGCGGCCGACCTGGTCCCCGCCCCGCTCCAGCGGCTGCGCGGCCTGTGGGCCCAGCGGCAGCCCGCCGCCCGGCGCAACACCCCCGAGGGCGCCCGGGACAACATCAGCAGCCACTACGACCTGTCCAACGACCTGTTCGCCCTCTTCCTGGACGAGACCCTCAGCTACTCCTCCGCCGTCTTCCTCGGCTTTCCCGCCCGCCCCGCGTCGCTCGCCGCGGCCCAGCACCGCAAGATCGACCGGCTGCTCGACCTCGCCGAGGTCGGCGAGGGCACCCGCCTGCTGGAGATCGGCACCGGCTGGGGCGAACTCGCCCTGCGCGCCGCCGGACGCGGCGCCCACGTCACCACGCTCACCCTCTCCCGCGAACAGCGCGACCGCGCCGTCGAACGCGCCCGGCAGGCCGGCCTCGCCGACCGCGTCCGCGTCGAACTGCGCGACTACCGCGAGGAGCACGGCACCTACGACGCCGTCGTCAGCGTCGAGATGATCGAGGCCGTCGGCGCCGAGTTCTGGCCGGTCTACTTCCGCACCCTCGACCAGCGCCTCGCCCCCGGCGGCCGGGCCGCCCTCCAGGCCATCACCATGCCGCACGACCGCATGCTGGCCGCCCGCGACACCCACACCTGGATACAGAAGTACGTCTTCCCCGGCGGCCTGATCCCCTCCACCGAGGCCGTCGAGGACACCGTCCGCGACCACACCGGGCTGCGCGTCGCCCGCCGCGACGGCTTCGGCGCCCACTACGCCGAGACGCTGCGCCTGTGGCGGGAGCGGTTCACCGAACGCGCCGACGAGGCCGGCGCCCTCGGCTTCGACGAGACGTTCCGGCGCCTGTGGACCTTCTACCTCGCCTACTCCGAGGCCGGCTTCCGCGCCGCCTACCTCGACGTCCAGCAGTACCTGTTCACGAAGGAGAACCCCGCCCGATGACCACCGCCCGCACCGCCCGGACCGGCGCCGCCCACCGGCTCGCCGGGCTCGCCGAGGACGCGCTCGGCGGCCCCCTGCCCGTGCGCCTGCGCGCCTGGGACGGCACCGAGACTGGCCCCGCCGACGCCCCCGCGATCGTCGTCCGCTCCCGGCGCGCCCTGCGCCGCCTGCTGTGGCAGCCCGGCGAACTGGGCCTGGCCCAGGCCTACGTCACCGGTGAGATCGACATCGACGGCGACCTGGCCGGGGGCCTGCGCCTGATGTGGGCCGCCACCCGCGAACGCCGGCTGCACGCACCCCGCCCCGGCCTCGCGGACAAGGCCCGCGCCGTCGGCACCGCCGTCCGCCTCGGCGCCGTCGGCCCCCGCCCTCCCGCGCCCGCCTCCCAGGCCCGGTTGCGCGGCGGCCTGCACACCAGGTCCCGCGACCGCGCCGCCATCAGCCACCACTACGACCTCTCCAACGACTTCTACCGCCTCCTCCTCGACGAGACCATGGCCTACTCGTGCGGCTACTGGGCGAACGGCGAACCCGACGCGGACCCCGCCGGCGCCCAGCGCGCCAAGCTGGAACTGATCTGCCGCAAGCTCGGCCTGACCGCCGGCGCCCGCCTGCTCGACATCGGCTGCGGCTGGGGCTCGCTCACCCTGTACGCGGCCGAACAGCACAAGGCGCAGGTCACCGCCGTCACCCTGGCCCAGGAACAGGCGGCGCACGTGCGGGAGCAGGTCCGCGCACGCGGGCTGGAGCACCGGGTGGAGGTGATCTGCCAGGACTACCGCGACATCACCGGCGGCGACTACGACGCCGTCTCCACCGTCGAGATGGGCGAGCACGTCGGGGACGCCGAGTACCCGGCGTTCGCCGCCGCCCTGCACCGGTTGGTCCGCCCTCGCGGCCGTGTGCTGGTGCAGCAGATGTCCCGGGGCCGCAGCGCGCCCGGCGGCGGCGCCTTCATCGAGGCCTACATCGCACCCGACATGCACATGCGCCCGCTCGGCGAGACCGTGCAGCTCCTGGAGGAGGCGGGCCTGGAGGTCCGGCACACCGAGTCGCTGCGCGAGCACTACATCCGCACGGTCGCCGCCTGGCACCAGACCCTCGAACGCCGCTGGGACGACGTCGTCCGCCTCGTCGGCGAGGAGACGGCCCGGGTGTGGCGGCTCTACCTCGTGGGCGGCGCCCTCGCCTTCGAGCAGCGGCGCATGGGCGTCGACCAGATCCTCGGTGTCCGGCCCACCCGGGAGGGCGTCAGCGGCATGCCCGCGACGCCGGCGGAGTGGTACGCGCGGCTGGAGCGCCCGTGAGCGGCTTCCCGTGGGGCGCGTTCGCCGTCGGCCTCGGCTGGTCCGCCGCTGCCGCGCTCGCCGTCATGCTGGCCACCTTCGCGGTCGCCGTGCGCAAGGGCGTCCACCGGGTGGTGGACGTCGCCTGGGGGATCGGCTTCGCCGCGGTCGCCGTCACCGCCTGCGCGGCGGCAACGGCGGCGGGGGAGGGAGACGCGGGGCGCCGGGTCCTGGTGACCGTGCTGACCGCTGTCTGGGGTCTGCGGCTGGCCGCGCACATCGCCCGACGCGGCCGGGGCCACGGCGAGGACCCCCGCTACGAGGCCCTGCTAGCCAAGGCCCACGGCAACCGGAACCTGTACGCCCTGCGCATGGTCTACCTCCTCCAGGGCGCCCTCGTGTGGCTGGTGTCGCTGCCGGTGCAGGCCGCCGCGTACGGTCCGGGCCCGATGACGGCCCTGGCCTGGGCCGGGGCCGTCGTGTGGGCCGTCGGGCTGGGTTTCGAGGCCGTCGGCGACGCCCAGCTCGCCCGGTTCAAGGCCGACCCGGCCAACCGGGGCCGTGTGATGGACCGGGGCCTGTGGAGCTGGACGCGGCACCCCAACTACTTCGGGGACTTCCTCGTCTGGTGGGGCCTGTTCCTCGTCGCCTGCGACGCCGGCGCCCCGGCCGCGGCCGTCTCCGCCGTCTCCCCGCTGGTCATGACGTACCTGCTCATCGGCGGCAGCGGGAAACGGCTCCTGGAGCAGCACATGGCCGGCCGTCCCGGCTGGGCCGAGTACACGGCCCGCACCAGCGGCTTCTTCCCGCGCCCGCCCCGGACCCGGCCCTGAGGCAAGGTCCGGCGCGGGCCCGCCCGGTTCAGGCCGGCATGGTCATCAGGGCGATCGGCGTGGTCGTCGGCTGCGGCGACCCGCCGGCCGGCTCGACGGTGATGCCGACACCGGCCGCGCCGTCGACGGCCCCCTCCATCAGGACCGCCTGACTCTTCCGGCCCGGATCCATCAGGCCCGCCGAGCGCATCGTGCCGTGGTCGTCGAACCAGAGCTGGTACACCTTGCCCCGGGGCGGCTCGGCCATCCCCGAGGC
>NZ_WWHX01000990.1 GCF_009862125.1 Streptomyces sp. SID5910 | reverse complement strand
GTGCCCGTGCCCGTGCCGGTGCCGGTGCCGGTCGCGGTCGGGGAGTGGAGGCCGTCCGGGCCCGGTCGCGGCATACGGGCCGCGGTGTCCCGGCCGAGCAGGGCGAGCGGAGCGCCGAGCAGGGACCGGCGAAGCTCCAGCGCGACCTCGGCCAGATCGGCGGCGGTGGTCCACAGCTCGGCCGGATCCGGAGCCCGGCCGCCGCCGACCGCGCGCCCGGCGACGTCATGGCCGACACGGGCCGCCGGCGCGCCGCTCCTGCCGTCGGCCCGAGGAGGCGGCCCGCCGAAGCAACTGTCGTCCAGCCGCAATGGCCCGAGCACCAGCCGCCGCATCAGCACCCCGAACGCCTCACCCGTGACGTCCTCCAGCAACGCGGGGAGCAGGGCACTGGCGTCTGCGCGAATGGGGGAGCGGGCGGTGCGGTCTGGGGAGACGGAGGCCAGGGGATCGCCGGGGCGACCCGTGGGACCGTCGGCGCGGCCCAGCGGATCGTTCGCGCGATCCGGCAGATCGCCGCTACGGCTCAGCGGAGCGCCACCACCCCCCGCGGGCTCGCCGCCACCCCCCGAGGGACCCCCGACAAGCCCCAGCACCTCCGCCAGCGTGACCGGCGTGCCCCCGCCGCCGCCCACCACCGTGTCCAGCGTCAGCACCCCCTCCTCCACCAGGCGTAGCGCGCCCAGCGCCGTGACGTACCGGCTCAGCGTCCCCACCGGGAAGGCGGTGCGCGGGGTGACCGGTCTGCCCGCGCCGTCAGTGCCCGCGGCCTCGACCGCCACCAGGGCGCCGCCCTCCAGCACGGCGACGCAGGCGCCCGGCACCCGGTGGACCGCCAGCAGCTCGGCCAGACCGCTCCCGCCGAGGAACGTACGCCGCGCCCGCGAGGCACGCCCCCCGGCACCGCCCGCCCCACCCTGCCCGGGCAGCGCCGCCCGCTCCACCCGCCCGTCGGCGTCGCGCGGCACCTCGTCGAGGAGGGTGAGGGTCGCCGGGACCAGGTGCCCGGGCAGCAGCCGCCTGCAATGGGCCGCCAGCGCCGCCGCGTCCAGCCCGTGCGCACCGGGACGCGGCACCACGTAGGCGGCCAGACGTACGTCGCCCGGCGCGGCCTGCACGCCGAGGACGACGGCCTCGCCGACGCTCGGATGGTCGTGCAGCGCCTCCTCGGTCTCCGCCGGGTCGGCCCGGTGCCCGCGCACCCACAACTGCCGGTCGGTACGGCCGAGCAACTGCACCTCCCCGCCCGCCGTCCGCCGCGCGAGCTCCCCGGTGCGGTGCATCCGCGACCCGGCGGGACCGTCGGGATCGGGTACGAACCGCAACGCGGTCAGCGCCGCCCGCCCCACATACCCCCGGGCGACACCCGGCCCGCCCACACACAACTCGCCCACCACACCGTCCGCTACGGGCACCCCGCCCCCGTCGAGCACCCGCAACCCGGCGTCGACGCCCCCCGGCACCCGCAGCCCGGCGTCGACGCCCCCCGGCACCCGCAACCCGGCGTCGACGCCCCCCGGCACTCGCAGCCCGGCGTCGGCGCCACCCGGCGCCCGCAGCCCCGCGTCCACGCCTGGCGCCAGGGGAACGAGGCCGCCGTACGACGTCTCGGCCGTCCCGTACGCGGTACGCAGCCGGCCGGGCCCGAGCATCCCGCTCAGCCGCGCCACCGCGGGCCCCGGCGCCCCGCCCCCGATCACGAACACGTCCGCCAGAGCGGCACTCCCCGCGTCCCCCAACTGCCGTACCAGCAGCTCCAGATGCCCGGGCGTCAGCACCAGGAAGCCGAACGGACCCGCCGCCGCCAGCCACTCACCCAGCCCCGCGAGATCCAAGCCCTGCGGCGCGAGCAGCACCCGCCGGCCGGCGCACAACGACGCCCACAGTCCCGTCGCCGCCGACTCGGAGGCGACCGACGAGAACACCGCCGTACCACCACCCCCGGTGTCGCCCAACTCCCGTGCCACCGCCGTCACATGGTGCGTCAGCCCGCGGTGCGTGACCGCCACGGCGAGCGGACGCCCGGCCGCCGCGGGCACCTGCGTCACATACGCCACGTCCTCCGGATCCGGCGCCCCGCCGATCGGCTCGCCCGACTGCC
>NZ_WWHX01000989.1 GCF_009862125.1 Streptomyces sp. SID5910 | reverse complement strand
GGCCCCGTCGACCTGGCCGAACTCATCGCCGGCTGGCACCGGGAGGGCACCGTCGACGGCTTCCACCTCACCCCGTCCGAGCCGCGCCGCGACCTGGAACGGCTCGTCAACGGCACCGTCCCGCTGCTCCAGCACCGGGGCCTGTTCCGCACCTTCTATCCGGGCAGCACGCTCCGGGACCACCTGGACCTGAGCCGGCCCGCCAACCGGTACGCCGTCGCGGCGGCCGCCGCGGGAGGAGCGTCATGACCGCACGCAAACGGATGCACCTCGCCGCGCACTTCCCCGGCGTCAACAACACCACCGTCTGGGCCGACCCCCGCTCGGCCTCGCAGATCGACTTCGCCTCCTTCGAGCACCTCGCGCGCACCGCCGAACGCGGCCTGTTCGACTTCTTCTTCCTCGCCGAGGGGCTGCGGCTGCGCGAGCACAAGGGCCGCATCCACGACCTGGACGTCGTCGGCCGCCCCGAGTCCCTGACCGTGCTGAACGCGCTCGCCGCCGTCACCGGGCACCTGGGCCTGGCCGCCACGGTCAACGCCACCTTCAACGAGCCCTACGAACTCGCCCGCCGCCTCGCCACCCTCGACCACCTCAGCGACGGCCGGGCGGCCTGGAACGTGGTCACCTCCTCCGACGCCTTCACCGGCGAGAACTTCCGGCGCGGCGGCTTCCTGGACCGGGCCGAGCGGTACACCCGCGCCGCCGAGTTCGTCGCCACCGCACGCGAGCTGTGGGACTCCTGGACCCCCGACGGCACCCCGCGCCCCTTCGCCCACCACGGGCGGCACTTCGACATCGCGGGCGAGTTCACCCTGCCCCGCTCCCCGCAGGGCCACCCGGTGGTGATCCAGGCGGGCGACTCCGACGAGGGCCGGGAGTTCGCCGCGTCCTCCGCCGACGTCATCTTTTCCGGCCGGGGGTCCGGGGGTTGTCCCCCGGGA
>NZ_WWHX01000988.1 GCF_009862125.1 Streptomyces sp. SID5910 | reverse complement strand
AGCGCCGGGCGGCGTGCCCGAGTCAGGGCCCGGCCTGCCGCCGGGGCCGTACCCGAGCCGGTGACTCGGCCCGGTGATCCGGCCCGGCGGCCGGAGCGCCGGGCGGCGTGGCCGAGTCGGTGACCCTCCTGGCGGCCGGGGCGCCGGGGCCGTACCGAGTCGGCGACCCGGCCCGGTGACTCGGCCCGCGGTCGGCCAGAAGGTCGACCCGGCGGGCCCACCCAGGGGTGAGTCCTGCGGCCGGCCCGGCGTTGGGTCCTGCGGCCGGCCCGGCGGTGGGTCCTGCGGGCAGCCCGGCGGTAGGTCCGGCGGGCAGCCCGGCGTTGGGTCTGGCGGCGAACCCGGCGGGCGATCCGACGGGGCTGGTGGTGAACCTGGCGGTGGACCCAGCGGGCGACCCGGCGGCCGGCCCGGCGGGCCGCCCGGCGTTGAGTCCGGTGGGCCGCCCGGCGTTGGGCCTGGTGGTGGACCCAGCGGCCGGCCCAGCAGCGGGTCCTGCCGGCAGCC
>NZ_WWHX01000987.1 GCF_009862125.1 Streptomyces sp. SID5910 | reverse complement strand
GCCGTGGGCCCCGCCCTCCCGGCGGTCAGCGCCTCCCGCCGCGCGGCGGCCCTGTGGCTGGCGGCCGTCGGCGCGGTGTGGCTCGTACTGCTGGCCCTGACGGCGGAGGCGGTGTGGCTGGCGTTCCCGCTCTACTTCGTCCAGCTCCATCTGCTGCCGCGCCGGGCCGGGCTGGGCGCGGTACTCGGCACGGCGGTCGCGGCGATCACCGCCTTCTGCGTGCACGCGGGCGCGTTCACCGCCGCCACCGCGATCGGCCCGGCCCTCGGTGCGGCCGTCGCCGTGGCGGTGGTGTGGGGCTACCAGGCGCTGTACCGGGAGAGCGAGCAGCGCCGCCGGCTGATCGAGGAGCTGACCGCCACCCGTGCGGACCTGGCCGACGCCCAGCGTGCCGCGGGGGTCCTGGAGGAACGCGAGCGGCTGGCGCGGGAGATCCACGACACGCTCGCCCAGGGGCTGTCGAGCATCCAGTTGCTGCTGCGGGCCGCCGAGCGGGCCCTGCCCGGCCGGCCGGAGCCCGCCGTCACCTATGTGGGCCAGGCCCGGCAGGCCGCGGTGGACAATCTCGCCGAGGCCCGGCGTTTCGTCGCCGCCCTCTCCCCGCCGGCGCTGGACGACACTCCGCTGGCCGGCGCGCTGGAGCGGCTGTGCGCCACCACCGCCGACCGGCACCGGCTCGACGTGCGATTCCGCCTCGCCGGCCCGCCCCGCCCGCTGCCGACGGCGCGGGAGGTCGCGCTGCTGCGCGTCGCCCAGTCGGGGCTGGCCAACACGGTGGGGCACGCCCGGGCCGACACGGCCGAGGTCACCCTGTCCTATCTCGGCGACGCGGTCGTCCTCGGTGTCGTGGACGACGGCGTCGGCTTCGACCCGGCGGCCGTGCGAGTGCCCGGCGCGGACGGTGCCGGCGGGTTCGGGCTGGCCGCCATGCGGGCCCGCGTGGACGCCGTCGGCGGCACGCTCACCGTCGAGTCCGCCCCCGGACGGGGCACCGCGCTGTCCGCCCGGCTCCCCCTCACCCCCACCGACGACGACCCGGAGGACCGGCCGTGACCGAGACCGCCCCGACGCCCATCCGGCTGCTGCTCGCCGACGACCACCCCGTGGTCCGGGCGGGGCTGCGCGCGGTGCTGGAGACCGAGGAGGGCATCACCGTCGTCGCGGAGGCGGCGACGGCGGAGGAGGCCGTCGTGCGGGCCGGGCTCGGTGACGTGGACGTCGTGCTGATGGACCTCCAGTTCGGCAAGGGCATGAACGGCGCCGAGGCCACGGCCGCCATCACCGCCCGCCCGGGCGCGCCGCGGGTCCTGGTCGTCACGACGTACGACACCGACGCCGACACGCTGCCCGCCATCGAGGCCGGCGC
>NZ_WWHX01000986.1 GCF_009862125.1 Streptomyces sp. SID5910 | reverse complement strand
AAGCAGGGCGGCACCTCGGGCGCGATGCGCGTCAACCTCAACTGGGAGGTGCGCAAGCAGTTCTCCGGCTGGGCCCGCAAACTGGGCCGCCCGGTCGCCATGCACGACGACCTGGACCTCGACCTGTGCTGCCTGTACGAGCTGAGCGACGGCAGCAAGGGCGTCGTCCAGGCCCTCGGCAACGCCTTCGGCGCCCTGCACCAGCCGCCGTTCATCCACCTCGACGGCGACGACCGCACCGGCGCCGTGTCGACCGGCGAGAACCTCACCGTCAACCTCGACCACCAGAAGTCCTTCCGGCGCATCCTCGTCTTCGTCACCATCTACGAGGGGGCGCGCTCCTTCGCCGACCTGCACGCCACCGTCACCCTCCAGCCGCAGTACGGCGCCGCGATCGACTTCTCGCTCGACGAGTGCACGGTCCCCTCGACGGTGTGCGCCCTCGCCCTGATCACCAACACCGGCAACGACCTCGTCGTCCAGCGCGAGGCCCGCTACCTGGTGCCGGAGCGCGGCGTGAGCCCGCAGCGGACGGTCGACTACGCCTACGGGTGGGGCATGAACTGGACCCCGGGCCGCAAGTGAACCCTGCCGGCGCGGGCGTTCAGCCCTCGTCGGGCAGGGCGCCCGGACGGGCGTAGGTGCGGCCCTTCCAGGCCGCACCGCGCCCCCGGTAGTGCTGCACCGCCGAGTCGACCGTCATCAGCAGGTACAGGAACGCGGTGAACGGCAGCAGCGGGGCGAGCCACAGCGGCTGCCGGTAGTACCGCAGCATCGGCACGTACGTCCCCGCCATCACCAGCCACGCGGCGGCTCCGCACACCGCCGCCGCCGTCTCCCCGGCCGCCGCGCCCGCGACCGCCGCGGCCGGCGGCACCAGATACACCAGCACCAGGCCGGCGACCGTGCCGGCGAGCAGCAGGGGGTTGTGCCTGAGCTGCGCGTAGGCGCTGCGCGAGACCATCCGCCACAGGTCGTGCAGCCGCGGATAGGGGCGCACACTGTCCACGCCGTCGGCCAGCCCCAGCCACACCCGGCCGCCGCTGCCCTTGACCGCCCGGGCGAGGGCCACGTCGTCGATCACCGCGTGCCGGATGGCGTCCGGGATGCGCGCCCGCCCGGCGGCGTCGGCGCGCAGCAGCACGCAGCCGCCCGCGGCGGCCGCCGTCCGCGTCGGCCTCTTCCCGGCACGGACCTTGCCGATCCACCGGAACGGGTAGAGCTGTGCGAAGAAGTAGACGAAGGCCGGCACCACGAGCCGCTCCCAGGCGCTCTCGACCCTCAGCCGCGCCATCTGCGAGACGACGTCGAAACCGCCGGTGCGGGCCGCGGCCACCAGCTGCCGCAGGCTGTCCGGCGCGTGGGCGATGTCGGCGTCCGTCAGCAGCAGGTACTCGGGCTCCCGCGCGCGTGCCAGCTCGATGCCGTGCCGCACCGCCCACAGCTTGCCCGTCCAGCCCGCCGGCGGCTCCCCGGGCGACGCCACGGTGAGCGGCAGCCCGCCCCGGCGCCCGGCCAGGTCGCGCGCCAGGTCGCCGGTGCCGTCCGTGCTGCCGTCGTCGACCAGGAAGACCTCCGCCCGCCCCGGATAGTCCTGGGCCAGCAGCGACGGCAGGCTCGCCGGCAGGACCTCCGCCTCGTCGCGCGCCGGCACGACGACGCACACCGGAGGCCACACGTCCGGTTCCGCACGGCGGGGCAGTCTGACGTCCGTACGCCAGAAGAAACCCTGGGCGAGCAGCAGCCACAGCCAGGCGGCGAGGGACAGGGCGGATACGACGGTCACGACGGAAGTCCACGCATCGGCGCTCACGTGCGCAGTCTGCCCCACGACGGGGCGCGCGAAGGCCCATCGTCTATCGTGGCCGGGTGAAGATCGCGCTCATGGACTCCGGAATCGGTCTGCTGGCGGCCACCGCTGCGGTACGGCGCCTGCGGCCGGACGCTGATCTGATCCTCTCCCTCGACCCCGACGGCATGCCCTGGGGCCCGCGGACCCCCGAAGACCTCACGGGCCGCGCCCTGGCCGTCGCCGAGGCCGCCGCAGCGCACCGGCCCGAGGCCCTGATCGTCGGCTGCAACACGGCCACCGTGCACGCGCTGCCCGCGCTGCGGGCCCGCTTCGAACCCGGCCTTCCGGTCATCGGCACCGTCCCGGCGATCAAGCCCGCCGCGGCCGGCGGCGGCCCCGTGGCGATCTGGGCGACGCCCGCCACGACCGGCAGCCCCTACCAGCGCGGACTCATCGAGGACTTCGCCGCCGGCACGCCCGTCACCGAGGTGCCGTGCCACGGTCTCGCCGAGGCCGTCGAGCACGCCGACGAGACGGCGATCACCGCCGCCGTCGCCGCCGCGGCCGCGCTGACGCCCGCCGACGTGACGACC
The DNA here is from genome assembly GCF_009862125.1 of Streptomyces sp. SID5910. Classification (GTDB taxonomy): domain Bacteria; phylum Actinomycetota; class Actinomycetes; order Streptomycetales; family Streptomycetaceae; genus Streptomyces. Next base: position 124 of record NZ_WWHX01000986.1, on the reverse strand, counting down.
GTCGTCCTGGGCTGCACCCACTACGAGCTGGTCGCCGAACGCATCCGCGCCGCCGTGCAGCGCCCCGGCGCCGCCCGCCTCGTCCTGCACGGCTCCGCCGGCGCGGTCGCCGCGCAGGCGCTGC
>NZ_WWHX01000985.1 GCF_009862125.1 Streptomyces sp. SID5910 | reverse complement strand
GGCGCGGCGGCCGGCCCGGACGGCGTCCGCCGCGCCGCCGGTCTGGCGCTGCGGGCGCTGCGTGCCCTGCCGCGGGACGCGCCCGAGCGGGCCCGGGTCGCCAGGCTCCACGCCTATCTGCTGGTCGTCGTGGAGCTGGAGGAGCCGGGGTCGGTGGACTTCTCCGCCGTGGAGCGGCCCGCCGTGGAGAGCGACGACGACGGCGACCGCTTCGACGAGTGGCCCGCCGGTGTCACCGCGGAGCCGGGGCTGCTCGCCCATCTCGACAGCCACCTGCGGGACTTCGTCGCCCACGCCGGCGTCCGCGAGCGGCGTTTCGCGGCCCGTTTCGACCAGTTGCTGGCCCACCGCACCGGTGACACCGGCTATCTGGACGACGCCGCCGCGCTGCTCGGGGAAGCGCTCGACGCCAGCACCGAGGGCTCCTGGTGGGTCCTGGCGGTGCGGGCGGAGCTGGCGGAAGTCGTGGCGCAGGCCGCCTCCTTCGACGGCAGTTTCCACGACGCCGACCTGTCGCTGGCCACCCTGCGCGCCCTGGGCACGGCCCTGGAGCGCGACGCCTCGCTGCCGCCCGACGCACCGTTCGCGGTCCAGCTCGCCCTGTCCACGGCCGAGCGCGAACTCGACCACGCGCAGCGCACCGGTGACCACGCGGCGCTGCCACGGGTGGCGCAGGAGTTGCGGAACCGGCTGGCCGCGCAGCCCGGGGACAGCGGCCTGCGCGAGAAGCTGAGTCGACGGCTGGAGCAGCTGGACGGACTGCGCGCGGCGGCCCGGCGGACCACCGGACAGCCCGAGCCCACGACGCTCCCGGTCCTCGGGACCGACGACCCGGCCTTCGGGGCGGGCGAACCGGCGGCCGTACGGGAGGCCGTGGCCCGCGCGGTCGCCGAGACCCGCCGGGAGCTGGGGCAACCCGAGGTGTACCACGCCCAGGAGTACGACCGGCGTGCCCGGCTGGGCCTGCAACTGCTCCTCGCCGTGGTGAGCGGCGACAAGGACCCCGCGCTCCTGGACGGGGCCGTCACCGAGCTGACCCACGCCCGCACGCTGCTCGCCGAGGGGCGCGGCCGGGCACACCGCGTGGACGTCCTGACGAAGCTGGCCGAGGCCCACGCGATGCGCGCCGCCCGGGGCGGTCCACGGGT
>NZ_WWHX01000984.1 GCF_009862125.1 Streptomyces sp. SID5910 | reverse complement strand
TGTTCGTGGAGTCCAGTGCGCATCCGGTGCTGACGTTGGGTGTGGAGCAGACTGCCGAGACGCACACCGACACGCCCGTCACGGCGGTCGGTACGCTGCGCCGCGGAGAGGGCGGTCCGGGGAGGTTCGTCACGTCGGTGGCGGAGGCGTTCGTCGGCGGCGCGACCGTGGACTGGGCGAAGCTGTTCGAGGGTACGGGTGTCCGGCGCGTCGAACTGCCCACGTACGCCTTCCAGCGTCGCCGCTACTGGCTGGACGCGGTAGCTGACCGTGGGGCCGAGCACGTGCCTGAGCGGACGGCCGAGCAAGCTGCTGAGCCGATCGCCGAGCCCGTGGAGGACAGCGCCTCGGCGCTCAGGCGACGACTGGCGGGGCTGAGCGAGGAGGAGCAGGCGGACCTGCTCCTGGAACTGATCCGTACCCAGGTCGCCACGACACTGGGGTACGAGGGACCCGAGGGGGTGGACCCCGGGCGGACGTTCAAGGAACTGGGCTTCGACTCGCTGGGCGCCGTCGAGTTCCGTAACCGTCTGAACGCGACGACCGGGCTGCGCCTGGCGACCACCCTGCTGTTCGACTACCCCACGCCGGCAGTCCTCGCGCGTCGCCTGAGGACCTCCCTCCTCGGCGCGGATCCGCTGAGCAGCGCCCCGGTGCGGGCCACCGTGTCCCACGACGAACCCATCGCGATCGTCGGGATGGGCTGCCGATTCCCAGGCGGGGTGCAATCGCCGGAAGACCTGTGGCAGTTGATCGTGTCCGACGGGGACGCGATCGGCGAGTTCCCCCGGGACCGGGGATGGGACCTGTCCGCCCTCTACTCACCGGATCGGGGCCGACCGGGCAGCACGTACGCCCGCGAGGGCGGCTTCCTCTATGACGCCGGCGACTTCGACCCCGAGTTCTTCGGCGTCTCGCCGCGCGAGGCGTTGGCGATGGACCCGCAGCAGCGTCTGCTGCTGGAGACGTCGTGGGAGGCGTTCGAGCGGGCGGGTATCGCTCCCGGCGGCCGGGCGAAGAGTGAGACCGGCGTCTTCGTCGGTGCGATGGCTCAGGACTACGGCCCCCGTATGCACGATGCCTCGGACGGCCTTCAGGGATATCTGCTCACCGGGAGCAGTGTCAGTGCTGCTTCGGGGCGTATCTCCTACACGTTCGGGTTCGAGGGTCCGGCGGTGACGGTGGACACGGCGTGTTCGTCGTCGCTGGTGGCGCTGCATCTGGCGGTGCAGTCGCTGCGTCAGGGCGAGTGCTCTCTGGCGTTGGCGGGCGGCGTGACCGTGATGGCGAGTCCCGGCATCTTCGTGGAGTTCAGCCGACAGCAAGGCGTCGCTGCGGACGGCCGGTGCAAGGCGTTCGCATCAGGTGCCGACGGCACCGGTTGGGCCGAGGGCGCCGGGATGCTGCTGCTGGAGCGCCTGTCGGACGCGCGGCGCAACGGTCACCGGGTGCTGGCGGTGGTGCGGGGTTCGGCGGTCAATCAGGACGGTGCGAGCAATGGCCTGTCCGCGCCGAACGGTCCGTCGCAGCAGCGGGTGATCCGGGCCGCGTTGGCCAATGCCGGGGTGTCCGCTGCCGAGGTCGATGTGGTGGAGGCGCACGGTACGGGCACGAAGCTGGGTGACCCGATCGAGGCGCAGGCGCTGCTGGC
>NZ_WWHX01000983.1 GCF_009862125.1 Streptomyces sp. SID5910 | reverse complement strand
ACCCGGAGCTGACCCGGCACGAGGACGCGTGGGTCGAGGCCACCCTCACCGACCCGGTGCGGCCGGCCGACCCCATGGCCCGGCTCACCGAACGCTTCCCGCACACCCTCAGCCTCGTCTTCGACCCCGACCGGGCACCGGACGACCCGGCCGTCTCCTACGCCCGTCGCCTCGCGGGCCGCAACGACCAGCAGATCGCGGAGGACTTCGTCGCCCACGTGCGCGGTGTCGGACCCGACGGCCGCGAACAGACCGTGCTGCGGGACGCCTTCGACGCCGTGCGCGCGGACGAGACCGTGCGGGAGGTGGCCCGGTGAGGCTGCACCGGCTCGACATCACGGCCTTCGGGCCCTTCGGCGGCTCGCAGAGCGTCGACTTCGACGACCTCTCGGCCGCCGGGCTGTTCCTGCTGCACGGACCGACCGGCGCCGGCAAGACGTCCGTCCTCGACGCCGTCTGCTACGCCCTGTACGGCTCCGTCCCCGGCGCCCGGCAGAGCGGCAGCCAGGGCATGACCCTGCGCAGCGACCACGCCGCCGTCGGCACCCGCACCGAGGTGCGCCTCGAACTCACCGTCGCCGGACGGCGGCTGGAGGTCACCCGGCAGCCGCCGTGGGAGCGGCCCAAGCTGCGCGGCAAGGGCACCACCGTCGACAAGGCCCAGACCTGGCTGCGCGAGCACGACGCGGCGGCCGGGACCTGGAAGGACCTCAGCCGCTCCCACCAGGAGATCGGCGAGGAGATCACCCAGCTGCTCGGCATGAGCCGCGAGCAGTTCTGCCAGGTCGTCCTGCTGCCCCAGGGCGACTTCGCCCGCTTCCTGCGCGCCGACGCCGAGGCCCGCGGCAAGCTGCTCGGCCGGCTCTTCGACACCCGCCGCTTCGCCGAGGTCGAGAAGCGCCTCGCCGAGCGGCGCCGCACGACCGAGGCCCAGGTGCGGGAAGGGGACGCCGCGCTGCTCGCGGACGCCCACCGGATGCAGCAGGCCGCCGGCGACGCCATGGCCCTGCCCGAGCTGGCACCCGGCGATCCGGGCCTGGCCGAGGCCGTGCTGAGCGCGGCCGCCG
>NZ_WWHX01000982.1 GCF_009862125.1 Streptomyces sp. SID5910 | reverse complement strand
CCCCGGGCTCCCTGGCCGAGGCCGCCCGATCGGCGACCCACACCCGCGTCCCCGACCTGCCACCGTCCACGCTGGTCCACCCGCGCTACTGAGCCCGCCCCCCCGGTGTGGGCCCTCCGTCGTACGACCCCGCGCGGCGGCCCGTCCCTTTCCCCCCGGTCGGGACGGGCCGCCGCGGCCCCCTGTGGATCGTTCGCACCGAGAAGCTACGGCCGTCCCGCCCGGCTCCGAATCCCGCAGCGGGTGGAGAGCGGGGCCCACCCGGTGCGGTAGGCGCGTGGTTCCTGCAACTTGCGCGGTACCGCGGAAGGATGACGCCGACGCCGGGCGGGCGGACTTACCCTGCGGCAATGCGCCTGCACCCCCTGGCGGCCGACGGCCTGATCGCCGCGGCGCTGACGACCGTGGCCGTACTGCTCGGCACCGAGGCCGTCGCCCAGGGGTGGCCCGCGCTCGGCCCGCTCGCCTGGACCCTCGTCGCCCTGGTGTGTCTGCCGCTCGCCCTGCGCACCCGCGCCCCCGTCACCGTCTGCCTCGTCTCGCACGGCTGCTGGGCGGTCTACATCGCCCTCGGCCAGTGGCCCGTGGTCGGCTCCTTCGGCCCCATGCTCGCCGTCTACACCGTGGCCTCCCTGTGCCCCACCCGCGTCGCCGCCGCCTCGGCCGCCCTGCTCGCCGGCGTCTGGACCGGCGCGGGGATCGTCAGCGACAGCGACGCCATGGCGTCCGTCGTCGGCCAGGCCGTGGGCTTCCCGCTCGTCCTGTGGCGCTTCGGGTACGTCGCCCGCCGCACCGCCGAGCTCACCCGGCAGCTCCGCGCCGAACAGGCCGACCGGGCCCGGCGCGAGGTGGCCGAGGAGCGGGTGCGGATCGCCCGCGAGCTGCACGACGTGGTCGCCCACCACATCGCCGTCATCAACGTCCAGGCCGGCCTCGCCCGCTTCGTCTTCCACTCCGACGCCCCCACCGCCCGCGACGCCCTCGACACCATCGAGGGCGCGAGCGGCGAGGCCCTCGCCGAACTGCGCCGCATGCTGGGCCTGTTGCGCGCCGACGGAGTCCAGGGCGCGGACGGCGCCCCCGCGCCGGGGCTCGACCAGCTCGGCGAGATGGTCACCCGGGTGCGCACCGGCGGCGTCGGCGTCGACCTGGACGTCACGGGCGCGCCGCGTCCCCTGCCGCCCGGCGTGCAGCTGTGCGTGTACCGCGTGGTCCAGGAGGCCCTGACCAACGTCCTCAAGCACGCGCCCGGCGCGCACGCCGCCGTCGAACTCGCCTACCGCGCGGGCGAGGTGACGGTGTCGGTGACCGACGACGGACCCGGCGACGCCCGGCGGGAGGGGGCGGATCCGGACACTTTCCCCGAGCGCGGCGGCCACGGCTTGATCGGCATGCGCGAGCGGGCCAAGCTCTACGGCGGGACGATCGTCGTCGGCCCGCGCAGCGAGGGGGGATTCGGCGTGCGCCTGACCCTGCCGACGCCGGTACAGACCGCACGCCGGGGAGACGCCGTCCGGGAATGACCGACGCAGACCGTCCGACCCACCACCCGACCGACCGCGCGGCGAGCCGTCCGATCCGGCTGCTCGTCGTCGACGACCAGTTCCTCGTCCGCAGCGGGCTGGCCGCGCTGCTGCGGGCCGCCCCCGGCATGGAGGTCGCCGGCGAGGCGTCCGACGGCGCGGAGGCGGTGGCGCTGGCCGCGGCGGTCCGGCCGGACGTCGTCCTGATGGACATCCGCATGCCCG
>NZ_WWHX01000981.1 GCF_009862125.1 Streptomyces sp. SID5910 | reverse complement strand
CGGCGCGGCCGCGGCGGGCTCGGGCGCCGGCTCGGCGACCTGCTCGGCCTGCGGGGCGGCCTCGGCGGCCGGGGCGCCGGAGCCGTCGTCGATCAGGGCCAGCTCGGCGCCGACCTCGACCGTCTCGTCCTCGGCGACCTTGATGGAGGACAGCACGCCGGAGGCGGGGGCCGGGATCTCGGTGTCGACCTTGTCCGTCGACACCTCGAGCAGCGGCTCGTCGGCCTCGACGCGCTCACCCTCGGCCTTGAGCCAGCGGGTGACGGTGCCCTCGGTGACGCTCTCGCCGAGCGCCGGAAGGGTTACGGAAACCGCCATGGTTTCGGTTGCTCCTTACGAATTGCGGAAGTCTGTGTCGTCGCGCCCAGTGACCGAGGGAAGGTCAGTCGTGGGAGTGCAGCGGCTTGCCGGCCAGCGCCAGGTGGGCCTCGCCGAGCGCCTCGTTCTGCGTCGGGTGGGCGTGGATGAGCTGGGCCACCTCGGCGGGCAGCGCCTCCCAGTTGTAGATCAGCTGGGCTTCGCCGACCTGCTCGCCCATGCGGTCGCCGACCATGTGGACGCCGACCACGGCACCGTCCTTGACCTGGACGAGCTTGATCTCGCCGGTGGTCTTAAGGATCTTGCTCTTGCCGTTGCCGGCCAGGTTGTACTTCAGGGCGACGACCTTGTCCGCGCCGTAGACCTCCTTGGCCTTGGCCTCGGTGATGCCGACGGAGGCGACCTCGGGGTGGCAGTACGTCACCCGCGGCACGCCGTCGTAGTCGACCGGGACGGTCTTCAGACCGGCCAGCCGCTCCGCCACCAGGATGCCCTCGGCGAAGCCGACGTGCGCCAGCTGGAGGGTCGGGACCAGGTCGCCGACGGCGGAGATGGTCGGGACGTTGGTGCGCATGTACTCGTCGACCAGGACGTAGCCGCGGTCCATGGCGACCCCGGCCTCCTCGTAGCCCAGGCCCTGCGAGACCGGGCCGCGGCCGATGGCGACGAGCAGGACCTCGGCCTCGAACTCCTTGCCGTCGGCGAGGGTGACCTTGACACCGTCCTGGGTGTACTCGGCCTTGTCGAAGAAGGTGCCCAGGTTGAACTTGATGCCCCGCTTGCGGAAGGCGCGCTCCAGCAGCTTCGAGCTGTTCTCGTCCTCGACCGGCACGAGGTGCTTGAGGCCCTCGATGATCGTGACGTCGGTGCCGAAGGACTTCCACGCGGAGGCGAACTCGACGCCGATGACGCCGCCGCCCAGGATGATCGCGGACTTCGGCACGCGGTCCAGGACGAGGGCGTGGTCGGAGGAGATGATCCGGTTGCCGTCGATGTCCAGGCCCGGCAGCGACTTCGGCACGGAGCCGGTCGCCAGCAGGACGTGGCGGCCCTGGATGCGCTGGCCGCCCACGTCCACCGAGGTCGGGGAGGACAGCCGGCCCTCACCCTCGATGTAGGTCACCTTGCGCGAGGCGATCAGACCCTGGAGGCCCTTGTACAGGCCCGAGATCACGTCGTCCTTGTACTTCTGGACGGCCGGTACGTCGATGCCCTCGAAGGTCGCCTTCACACCGAACTGCTCGCTCTCGCGCGCCTGGTCGGCGATCTCGCCCGCGTGCAGCAGAGCCTTGGTGGGGATGCAACCCTTGTGCAGGCAGGTGCCGCCGACCTTGTCCTTCTCGATCAGGGCGACGTCCAGACCCAGCTGCGCCCCGCGCAGGGCCGCGGCGTAACCACCGCTACCACCGCCGAGGATCACTAGGTCGAAAACGGTGCTGGCGTCGTTCGCCACGTCACGTCCTCCATGCATGTGCGCCACCGGTCGTCGGTGACCGGCTGGCGGCTGGTGTCCGGCCGCTCGTTCTTCGGCCCTTGGTTGGGGCCCTGTCCTGCCGAGCCCCATCTTCGCACTTGTGAGAGCCGAACGAGACGTGGGGCCGGGGTGTGAGACGCCCCACGTTCCCTTGTGAGAGAGGGAGGAACGACTCACGTCGACTTGGTCCCGACGTCAGGGTCACGCCGCCAGGGGCGCGGGGAACTGCGCGACGAGCCACGACGGACCCGCAGCCGCACAACCACCCGCACCCCCGAGCTCGTAGGCGCCCTCACGCGCGCCCCGAGCCAAAAAGCACCGTCAGCCCAGATCGCCCGCGGCGGTCAGCTCGGCAACCCGCACCAGCGTCCGCACCGCCGTCCCCGTGCCCCCCTTCGGCGTGTACCCGAACGGCCCGCCCTCGTTGAAGGCCGGACCCGCGATGTCCAGGTGCGCCCAGGTGATGCCCTCGCCGACGAACTCGCGCAGGAACAGCCCGGCCACCAGCCCGCCGCCCATCCGCTCACCCATGTTCGCGATGTCGGCCGTCGCCGAGTCCATGCCCTTGCGCAGGTGCTCCGGCAGCGGCATCGGCCACGCCGGCTCGCCGACCTCCTCCGCCGCCTCGTGCACCGCGGAGCGGAACGCGTCGTCGTTCGCCATGACGCCGTACGTCCGGCTGCCCAGCGCCAGCATCATCGCGCCGGTCAGCGTCGCCACGTCGATGATCGCGTCCGGCTTCTCCTGCGAGGCCGCCCACAGGGCGTCGGCGAGGACGAGCCGGCCCTCGGCGTCCGTGTTGAGGACCTCGACCGTCTTGCCGCTGTACATGCGCAGCACGTCACCCGGGCGGGTCGCGGAGCCGGACGGCATGTTCTCGGCCAGCGCCAGCCAGCCGGTGACGTTGACCTCCAGGCCGAGCCGCGCGGCGGCCACGACCGCGGCGAACACGGCGGCGGCGCCGGCCATGTCGCACTTCATCGTCTCGTTGTGCCCGGCCGGCTTCAGCGAGATGCCGCCCGAGTCGTACGTGATGCCCTTGCCGACGAAGGCGAGCGACTTCGTCGCCTTGGACGAGGTGTACGACAGCTTCACCAGCCGCGGGCCGGACGCCGAACCGGCGCCGACGCCCAGGATGCCGCCGTAGCCGCCCTTGACGAGCGCCTTCTCGTCGAGCACCTGCACCTTGATGCCGTGCTCCTTGGCGGCGGCCTGCGCGACCGCGGCGAACGCCTCGGGGTTCAGGTCGTTCGGCGGGGTGTTGACCAGGTCGCGGGCGCGGTTCAGCTCCTCGGCGACGGCCGCGGCACGCTCGATCGCGGCCTTGTACGCCTTGTCGCGGGGCTTGCCGCCCAGCAGCGCGGCCTCGGCCAGCGGCGCCTTGCCGTTCTTCGCCTTCGCGGCGCCCTGCGCCTGACGGCCGTTCTCCTTGTACGCGTCGAAGGAGTACGCGCCGAGCAGCACGCCCTCACCGACGACGCCGGCGTCGGCGGCCTCGGCCAGCGGCAGCGCGAAGACCGCCTTCTTGGCACCGGCGAGCGCGCGGGCGGCGACACCGGCGGCCCGGCGCAGCGCCTCGGCGTCGAAGCCGGCGTCCTTCTCGGGCTCGGCGCCCAGGCCGACCGCCACCACGACGGGGGCCTTGAAGCCGGACGGCGCGGGCAGCTTCGTCACCTCGCCCTCCGCACCGGAGGCACCGAGGGTCTCCAGCACGTCGGCGAGCCTGCCGTCGTACGCCTTGTCCACGGCCTCGGCGCCCGGTGCGACGACCGGGCCGCGTGCGCCCTTGGCGACACCGATCACGATCGCGTCGGCCCGCAGGCCGGGCACCGCTGCGGTGGAGAGAGTGAGAGCAGTCACGGTGGTGAATTCTCGCTTCCGTATGAAGTCCTGTAGGGCCGAATGCGGGTGGGTCGACCGGGCCCGACAACCGACCCTAGATCCCTCCTGCGGTGTGGTATCCACCTGGGCAGGCAAACACCCGGCACGAGCCTACGCTCGCGCCCCGGCCCGCTCGCTCCCGCGCCCCGCGAATTCCCTGCCGGGGGTGGGCGTGGATGGGTGTCCTGGCTCGCCCGGGGCGGCCGAACAGGGCGTGGCGTGGGGCCCGTTGGGTGCCGCGGGTGTCTGGTGCCGGGGGTCAGCCCAGGACCAGGACGACCAGCGCCGTCGTGGCCGCCGTCTCCGCGACGCCGCCGAAGACGTCGCCGGTCACGCCGCCGAAGCGGCGGACGCAGTGCCGCAGCAGGAGTTCGGCGACGGCGACGGCGCACAGCACGGCGAGCGCCGTCCGGAGCGCGTCGCCGGGGCCGAGGGACGCGCCCGCCGCCGCGCCGGCC
>NZ_WWHX01000100.1 GCF_009862125.1 Streptomyces sp. SID5910 | reverse complement strand
GGTGGTGATGCGAGGTCGGGGCGGGCGGGGTGGGTGGGGACCGGGGCGCTGGTGCTGGCCTTCCTGGTCGTCGTCGGTGTCGGGGCGTACCGGCTCGTCGTGGCGGGCGGTGACCCGGCGGCCTCCTGCGGGCCGCCGCTGGAGCTGCGCGTGCTGACCGATCCCGACCTGGAGACCACCGTACGGGCCGCCACGGACGCGTATCTGACGTCGGAGGAGAACACCACCGGCGACGGCTGCCGGCGAAGCGGCGTCACCGTCTACAGCGCGGGCGCCGCCGACGCGGTCACCGCCCTGCGCAAGCGGACCGGCGCCTGGCAGGAGCCCCACGACGACGACACCAACCCGCAGCGTGACGTCGGCCCGCAGCCGGACGTCTGGATACCCGGCTCCCGCGCCGACGTCGCCCGCGTCGCCGAGGGCCAGGACACCGACGCCGTGGCCGTCCTGGAACCGGACGACGAGGCGTTCGCGTACTCCCCGGTCGTGCTCGCCGTCCCGCAGGGCATCGCCGCCGAGTCGCTGGACGAGCGCTCCGGCCCCCCGCTCAACCGGATGATCGACGACCTGCTCACCCGGCGCGCCGACGCCGAAGTACGCCGCCCTGACCCGGAGTTCACCGACACCGGCCTGCTCGCCACCGTCGGCCTGCACGCCGGCACCGGCGACCCCCGCCGTGCCGAGGACCGCGTCGCCCAGCCGGGGCCGCCCTCCCCGACCGCCGCCGACCTGCTGTGCACGCTGCCCGACGACGACACCGTGGACGACCGCACCGCCGCCCTCGTCCCCGAGTTCCTGATGAGGAGCGGCGTCGGCTGCGACAGCGCCCGCCGCACCCCGCGCATGGCCCAGTACCCCGGCGACGTGCCCGGCCTGGAGCCCGTCTTCGTCCGCGTCCGCTGGCAGGGCGCCGACCGCGACGAGGCCGCCCGGGACGACGCGGCCGCCCGGTTCCGCGCCTGGCTCACCGGTGAGCGGGGGCGCGAGGCGTTCGCCCGGGCCGGGTTCCGGGCGGCCGGCGGCAGCCGCGCCCTGCTGGACACCACCGACGTCGTCGGCTCGATGCTGCGGGCGCCGTCCCCGCTGACCGAGTCGGCCGGCCGGGACGCGATGGAGGCGTCCCTGGAGGCCTACCGGGGCGCGAGCGGCCCCGGCCGGGTGCTGTTCCTGCTCGACAGCTCCGGCTCGATGGCCGGCCGCTGGGAGGGGCCCAGCGGCGGCCCCGGCCTGCTGAAGCAGTCGCTCGGCGGGCTCGGCGCCCGGGACGAGTACGGCGTGTGGGCGGTGTACGGCGAGGACGGGGACCCGTACGACACCCTGCTGCCCTTCGGCCGCCACGCCCGCAAGGACGCCGAGCGCACCGTCGACCGGGTCGCCGAGGTCCGCGACGCCCAGGCCGACCCGTACCGGGCGCTGCGGGCCGCCCTCGACGACATGGAGCGGCGCGGCGCCGACGACGAGCGCCCCGGCCTGATCGTCTACGTCACCGACGACGAGGACGCCCCCCGGCTCACCGGCGACCGCCTCGACGACGTCCTCGCCCTCGCCCGCGCGGTGCGGGTGCCGGTCGCGATGGTCTCGCTCACCGGCGGCGCCTGCGACCCGGGGAAGCCGGACGCCCGGATCTCCGAGGCGAGCGGCGGCCGCTGCCTGGACGCCGACGACGACCTCGGGCCCGCCCTGCACGACGAGGTCGCGCGCACCGGAACGGGGGAGGACTGATGCCGCGACGGCTCGTGGCCCGGTGGGTCCTGCCGGTCGCGCTGGCCCTGCTCCTGCCGACCGCCTGCACCGGCAGTGACGGCGGCGACGGGGACGCGGGCGGCGGGTCCGCGGCGACGCCGTCCGCCGACGTGCCCGGCGACATCGTGGTCGCCAGCGGCCGGGACGTCACCGGCAAGAACGGCGTCCGCCAGCGGCTCATCGACGCCTGGAACGCCCGGCAGGAGAAGGCCGGCTCCGGCTACCGCGCCCGGCTGGTCGAGCTGCCCGGCAACGCCGACGAGCAGCGCAGCCAACTGCTCGGCGCCCTCCAGTCCGGCAGCGCCGCCTACGACGTGGTCAACCTCGACGTCACCTGGGTGCCGGAGTTCGCCGCGGCGCGTGTGATCGGCCCGCTGCCGGCGTCGCTGCTCGACGCGGACGTCATCGCCCCGGTCGCGCGCACGGCCCGCTGGGACGGCGAGGTGTACGCCGTGCCGTTCAACAGCGACGTCGGCCTGCTCTACTACCGGCGCGACCATCTGCGGCAGGCCGGCGTCCAGGACACCGACCTGGGCGGCGGCGTGGACTGGAAGCGGCTGAGGAAGCTGATCGAGACCCTCAACGACCACAAGCCCGCCGGCTACGAGAAGGGCTGGACGACCCAGCTGGCCGCGTACGAGGGCCGCACGGTCAACGCCGTCGAGGCCTTCGCGTCGGCGGTGCCCGGCACCACGCTCACCGACGAGGACGGCCACTACGACGCCACCGTCGAGGAGCTGACGCAGGGCATCGCCGAGCTGCGCGACCGCACCGAGGCGTCGTACCTCCTCCCGGACGCCGCCGACTCCGACGAGGCGGCCTCGCTCGGCGACTTCGCCGCCGGGCGCACCACGTTCCTGCGGCAGTGGCCGTACGCCTATCCGGCCCTCTCCCAGTCCTTCCCCGGTGACCGGCTCGGCGTGACCGCGCTGCCGGGCCGGGCCGTGCTCGGCGGCCAGAACCTCGCCGTGACCTCGGCGTCCCAGCGGTCCGGGAAGGCGGCCGACCTGATCAGGTTCCTCACCGGCGAGGAGAGCGAACGCTGCCTGCTGGACGCCGGGTTCGCGGCCACCCGCACCTCGGCGTACGTGGACGACGGCGTGACCTGCGAGGTGCCCGCCGCGGTCCCCTCGGCGGCGCCCACCGGCGAGAGCGCCGACGCCATGCCCCGCGACGCGGCGGGCCGCCCGGCCTACGCCCGCCACACCCTGCTCCCGGCCCTGCAACAGGCGGTCCACCGGCCCCGCACCCCGCTGTACGGCGCCTTCACACAGACCTTCACGGCCCAGCTCGGCGCCCTGTTCACCGAGGACCCGCCGAGCGACGCGGAACTCGCGGCCCGCCTGGACGAGGCACTGCGCGAGGCCCTGCCGGACTGAGCGGCGGCCGGGGCCCGGACACAGGCCGCGT
>NZ_WWHX01000980.1 GCF_009862125.1 Streptomyces sp. SID5910 | reverse complement strand
TCGTCGGCGCCGACCTGGCCGCGCTGTGCCACGAGGCGGGCCGGGTGGCACTGCGCCGCGCGTTCCCGCTGGAGCTGCTGGACGCCCAGCCCGACGGCGACCGCGTCGGCGACGGCGTCGGCGCCGCGTTCGAGGCCCCGGGCGCCCCCGACGACCGGACGGGTGCGGCGTGGCCGGGCGGCGCGCCGGCGCCGGTCTGCGCGCTGCGCATCCAGGAGGCGGACTGGACGGCCGCCCTCACCCTCGTCACCCCCTCCGTCATCGGCGGTGTCGTCCCGGAACTGCCGGACACCGGCTTCGCGGACGTCGTCGGACTGGACGACACGGTCACCCAGCTGCGCGAGCGCCTGATCCTCCCGCTGCGCGACCCCGGCCTGTTCGCCGAGGCCGGCGTCCGCGTGGAGCGGGGCGTGCTGTTCCACGGTCCGCCCGGCACCGGCAAGACGCTGCTGGCCCGGGCCCTCGCCCACGAGTGCGGGCGGCGATTCCTGTCGATCCGGGGACCCGAACTGCTCAACCAGTGGTTCGGCGAGTCGGAGCGGGCCGTGCGCGACCTCTTCGAGCGGGCCCGGCAGCTCGCCCCCAGCATCCTCTTCTTCGACGAGGTCGACGCCCTCGCCCCGCGCCGCACCAACGGCACTGGCGACGGGGGTGCCGCCAACCGCGTCGTCAACCAGTTCCTCGCGGAACTGGACGGACTGGAGGACCTCGGTCAGGTCACCGTCATCGCGGCCACCAACAACCACGCGCGCATCGACCCCGCCCTGCTGAGGCCCGGCCGGCTCGGACTGCACATCGAGGTGCCGCTGCCCGACCTGGCGGGCCGGCAGGCCCTCTTCGCCCTCTACCTGCCGCCGGGCACGGTGGACGAGCACCTCCCGGAGTACGCGCTCATGGCGGAGGGCAGGTCCGGGGCGGACATCGCCATGGCCGCCCGCGAGGCACGGCTGGCCGCGCTGAGGAGGGGCCGGTTCGAGGAGGCCCTGCCGGTCTGCCACGACGACGTCCTGGCCGGCCTGGCCCGGCTCCCCGCCGGCGGCCCGGCGCACCCGACGGCGGCCGGGAACGGCCTCCCGGCGCCGTACCCGGGGGACCGGCTCAATTGACGACGGCACCGACGACGGCACCGGCCCGGCGCCGGCCGTCCGCGCACGGAAAGCGGGTGACCGCGTGACCCTGTACGCCCTCCTGGTCGGGATCGACGCCTACCGGGCGCCGGTCAGACCGCTGCGGGGATGCCGCAACGACGTGGCGGCCGTCACCGGCACGCTGCGCGCCCACCTGCCGGAGGACGGCCTCGCCCTACGCGCCCTGACGGACGGGCAGGCGACCCGGGCGGCGGTGATCGACGGCTTCCGGCACCATCTGGGCCGGGCCACGGCGGCGGACAGCGTGCTCTTCTGGTTCAGCGGCCACGGCTCGCAGGCGCCCGTCCCGCCGGAACTGGCCCGGTTCGAACCGACCGCCCTGCTACAGACGCTCGTGTGCGCCGACAGCCGGCGCGACGGCGTCTCCGACCTGTACGACAAGGAACTCGCCGTACTCGTCGGCGAGATCACCGCACGCGGCGCGCACACCGTCGCCGTACTCGACTGCTGCCACGCCGACAGCGGCACCCGCGGTCCCCTCGCCGCCCAGGAGTCCGCACCGGACGGGGAGCCTGCGCTGCGCGTCCGCCGGCACCCGGCGTCGGCCACCCCGCCGCCGCTCGCCGCCCTGCTGGCGGAACTGCGTGCCGGCGCCGGGCCGGACGGGACGCGTGCCGCCGCTGCCGCCGCGCCGCACGTGCTGCTCGCGGCCTGCCACTCCGACCAGTACGCCGTCGAGGTCCCCACCGCCGGCGGACACCGGGGCCTGTTCAGCCTGGCCCTGCTGGAGCAGATCGAGTCCCTCGGTTTCGCGGCGACCTCGCGGGAACTGATGACCGGCGCCCGCTGCCGGGTCGAGGACACGGCCCGTGCCCAGGTCCCGGTGCTGTCCCCGGCGGCCGACGCCCTCGTGGACCGGCCCCTGATCGGCGGACGGGTCAGGCCGGCGGCCTCCCCGGTGACGCTGAGGCGGCTGCGCGGGCAGTGGGAGATCGACGCCGGGGCCTGCCACGGAGTCCCGCCGGGCCAGGAGGACGACTCCGTGCGGTTCGCCGTGCACGGCTCGGACCCCCTCGCGGAGGTCGCCGTGACCCGGGTGCTGACCGACCGCAGCCTCGTGGAACCCCTCGGCTGGACGCCCGACCCCGGCCGGCAGTACCCCGTCGTCCTGACGGGCGTCCCCCTGCCGGCGGGCACGGTGGCGCTGGACGACGGAGAGGACGCCGCCCGGGTCACCGACCTGATCACGACGGCCCTGAACCACGCCGGCCCGACGGGAGGCCCGTCACCCCACGTCCGCGTTGCCGGGGCCACCGGAGCCGCCGGAGCCGCCGGGGTCGCCGGGACCGCCGGGGTCGCCAGGGCTACCGGGACCGCCGGGCCCACCGGGACCGCCGGGCCCACCGGGACCGCCGGGCCCGCCGGGCCCGCCGGCACCGCCGGGCCCGCCGGCACCGCCGGGCCCACCGGCACCGC
>NZ_WWHX01000979.1 GCF_009862125.1 Streptomyces sp. SID5910 | reverse complement strand
CGCGGTGTCCGCCGGGCCGTCCGCGGGGTGCGGGGAGTCCGGGTCCGCGGCGCCGCCCGCGCCGGCCGGCCCGGTCTTCCGGGTGCGCTCGGCGGACATCGCCGCCGGGCTCACGTACCGGGCCAGCCACAGGGCCTCGGCGATCTCGCGCGCGGACGGCTCGGTGCCCAGTGCGCGCAGCCGCTCGGCGAGTTCGCCCACCTGCCCGTCCGGTGCGTCCATCAGCGGCGCCCGCTGCCGTGGTCGCCGTGGTCGAGGGGCCGCATCAGCAGGTCGGCGAGGCGCTGCCGGTCGGGTTCGCTGTCGCGGACCGCCTCCTGCGTGAGGTAGATGGCGTTGAGGAGCTGGTCGGCGGCGCGCAGGGCGCCGGGTGCGGAGCCGAGGAAGGAGTCGATGAGCTCCTCGTGGTGGTCCGCCTCCGTGCCGCCGAAGTGGGCGCCGACCATGGCGCCGAGGCGCGCCCGGCCCCACTCGTCGTTGCGCGGGGCGGGCAGGTCGAGGTGCAGGCAGCGGCGGAGCAGCGGGGCGGGGAAGTCCCGCTCGCCGTTGCTGGTCATCACCACGATCGGGAAGGCCCGGCAGCGGACCAGCCCGTCGTGCACGGTGGCGTGGCCGTCGTCGTCGGTGAGCACCTCCACCGCGCCGTGCCGTCCGGCGATGCGCTGGAGCTCGGGGATTCGGAACTCGCCCTCCTCCAGCGCGTTCAGCAGGTCGTTGGGCAGGTCGATGTCGCTCTTGTCGAGTTCGTCGACGAGCAGGACGCGGGGGCGTTCGTACGGCAACAGGGCCGTGCCGAGCGGGCCCAGCCGCAGGTACTCGCCGATGTCCCGGTGTCCCTCGCCGCGCAGTTCGGCCATCTGGGTGTCCTGGAGGCGGGCGATGGCGTCGTAGGTGTAGAGGCCGTCCTTGAGGGTGGTGCGGCTGACGACGGGCCACTGGAGGACCCGGCCGAGACCGAGTTCGTGCGCGATGGCGTGGGCGAGCGTGGACTTGCCGGACCCGGGGTCCCCGGTCACGAGCAGCGGGCGGCGCAGGTAGAGCGCGGCGTTGACGAGTTCCAGTTCCTCGGGCCGCCATGCGATGCGCCGGTCGCCGCGGGTGCCGAGGCGCCGGGTCGACTCGCTGCCGAGCGGCGGTACGGCTTCGGTCACGGGCTCCCCGTCGAAGTCGCGCCAGGGCGGCGGCGGAGGCAGCCGGGCGATCCCGTCGTGCGGTTCACCGGTGCCCCGGTAGATGTGCCAGTCCGTCTCGGGGGTCTCGGTCACGGGGACTCCAGCAGGTCGTCGCAGAGCGGGATCGGGCGGCTTGGGTCGTCGTAGAGGAGGGCTAGGTCCTCGGCCCAGTAGGCGTGGGAGTCGGCGTTGCTGACGCGTTCCCGCAGGGCGCGCAGGTGCTCCGGCAGGGCGGTGGCCCGGCCGGTGGTGGCGAGCAGTTCGGCCGCCTTCTCGTGCAGCCGGTCGCAGTCCGGGCCGCAGCCGTGCGTGTGCTCGGCCCTGAGGTGCCAGAGCACGACGCCGTATCCGGCGCCGATGGCCTGGGTCAGCGTGGTGGCGCTCTCGGCCGGC
The DNA here is from genome assembly GCF_009862125.1 of Streptomyces sp. SID5910. Lineage (GTDB taxonomy): Bacteria > Actinomycetota > Actinomycetes > Streptomycetales > Streptomycetaceae > Streptomyces. Next base: position 589 of record NZ_WWHX01000979.1, on the reverse strand, counting down.
GGCCGGCACAGCACGGGGACCGCGCCGGGCGGCGCCTCGGCCAGGGTCCGGGCGGCGGCGTCCGACTGCACCGGGAGTGCCTTGGGGGCGTTCTCGGCGACACCGTGCCAGCGTTCCCGCCACATCTCGGTGGGCTCGCCGCGGCGTTTGAGGCAGCGCAGGACGACCTGTCGGTGTACGCCGAAGGGGCGTTCGGCGGGGTGCGGCTTGAGGCTGCTCACCACGGGGCCCGGCCGCCACAGATGGACGTTCACTCCGAAGTGCTCCACGGGCAGGGCGAGTTCCAGGCGGGCCCGGCGGTGCCCGTCGAGTCTGCCGAAGGTGCGGGTGAGCGGCTCGTTGAGGAGGTACGGGAGTTCGGCCAGGGAGGCGCCCTCGCCGTCGGTGTCCTGGTCCACGGTGCGCACGGTGTCCTGTCCCGCGGTCCAGGTCCAGATGCGCCAGTGGAAGCGGTCGTGCGGCCGGAAGAGGTCGGGCTCCAGCTCGACGGCGACGACGGGTCCCTCGTCGTGGTCGGCGTCCGCGTCGTGACCGGCGGCCGTTCCGGGCCGGGTGGCGGGTCCGGGCGCGCACGGGGGGCGGTGGCCGT
>NZ_WWHX01000978.1 GCF_009862125.1 Streptomyces sp. SID5910 | reverse complement strand
CTGTGGAAGCCGGACCGGATGAAGTCCGCCAAGGAGGCCGACAAGACGGTCACGACGAAGGACGCCGCCGCCGACCAGGGCGTCAGCGATCCCGAGCCGCAGCCGGTGCGGGCCGAGGCGGAGAAGCTGCCGTACCACGAGAACGCCGCCCCGGTCGGCAAGGTCTTCTTCGACTCGCCCGAGGGCGCGATGGTCTGCTCCGGCACGGTCGTGACGGACGTGAACCACCCGGGCAAGTCCAACCTCGTGTGGACGGCCGGACACTGCGTGCACGCGGGTGGCAGCGGCGGCTGGTACCGCAACATCGCCTTCGTGCCGTCGTACAACGACCTCGGCAAGTCGGAGGCCGAGCTGGCCGACGCGTCGACCGTCGAGATGGCCCCGTACGGCACCTGGTGGGCCGACTGGGCGTCGACCTCGAACCAGTGGATCCAGGGCGGCTCCGAGTCGGGCGGCGACGGGGCCGCGTACGACTACTCGGTGCTGCACGTGAAGCCGGAGCAGGGCGGCAAGTCGCTGGAGGAGACGGTGGGCGCCGCGCTGGACGTGGACTTCTCCGCCCCGTCCGCGGCCGAGGCCGGCAGCATGGGCGCCTGGGGCTACCCGGCCGCGCCGCCGTACAACGGCCTTCAGATGTTCAAGTGCGTCGACCGGCCCGGCCGGCTGTCGCTGAGCCCCTCGCTGCCGACGATGTACCGCATCGGCTGCACCATGACCGGTGGTTCGTCCGGCGGCGGCTGGTTCCGGGTGGTGGACGGCGAGACGAAGCTGGTATCGAACACCTCGATCGGCCCGCTGGAGAACACCTGGCTGGCGGGCCCGCAGCTGGGCCCGGAGGCCGAGGCGCTGTACCAGAACATGAGCAGGTCCTACGGCGGTCAGTGATCCGCACAGGCCGAGGGCCCGCCCCCTGCACCGGCAGGGGGCGGGCCCTCGGTCGTCACCGTCCTCAGGCGAGCGGCGCCGGAGCGTACGGCGTGAGCTCCGCCGCCAGCTCCTCGTGCACCCGGACCTTGAGCAGGGTGCCCTCCGGGGTGTGCTCCTCGGAGAGCACCTCCCCCTCGTCGTGGGCGCGGGCGACCAGCTTGCCGCGGGTGTACGGCACGAGCGCCTCGATCTCCACCGACGGGCGCGGCAGCTCGCTGTCGATCAGCGCGAGCAGCTCGTCGATGTTCCTGCCGGTACGGGCCGAGACGGCGATGGACCGCTTCTCGACACGCATCAGCCGCTGGAGCGTCAGCGGGTCCGCCTTGTCGGCCTTGTTGATCACGACGATCTCGGGCACGCCGGTGGCGCCGACGTCCCTGATCACCTCGCGCACGGCGGCCAGCTGCTCCTCCGGTGCCGGGTGCGAACCGTCGACCACGTGCAGGATCAGGTCGGAGTCGCCGACCTCCTCCATCGTGGAGCGGAACGCCTCGACCAGGTGGTGCGGCAGGTGCCTCACGAAGCCGACGGTGTCCGCCAGGGTGTACAGCCGCCCGCTCGGCGTCTCGGCGCGGCGTACGGTCGGGTCGAGAGTGGCGAACAGCGCGTTCTCCACCAGCACGCCCGCGCCGGTGAGGCGGTTGAGCAGGGAGGACTTGCCGGCGTTGGTGTAGCCCGCGATGGCGACGGACGGCACCTTGTTGCGCCGGCGCTCCTGGCGCTTGATCTCGCGGCCGGTCTTCATCTCCGCGATCTCCCGGCGCATCTTCGCCATCTTCTCGCGGATCCGGCGCCGGTCCGTCTCGATCTTGGTCTCACCGGGACCGCGGGTGGCGAGGCCGCCGCCCTTGCCGCCGCCCATCTGCCGGGACAGCGACTGACCCCAGCCGCGCAGCCGCGGCAGCATGTACTGCATCTGCGCGAGCGCGACCTGTGCCTTGCCCTCTCGGGACTTGGCGTGCTGGGCGAAGATGTCCAGGATGAGGGCGGTGCGGTCGATGACCTTGACCTTGACGACGTCCTCGAGGTGGATCAGCTGGCCGGGGCTGAGCTCACCGTCGCAGATGACGGTGTCCGCGCCGGACTCGACGACGACGTCGCGCAGCTCCAGAGCCTTGCCGGAGCCGATGTAGGTGGCCGCGTCGGGCTTGTCGCGGCGCTGGATCACGCCGTCGAGCACGAGGGCGCCCGCGGTCTCCGCGAGGGCGGCGAGCTCCGCGAGGGAGTTCTCCGCGTCCTGCACGGTGCCCGTGGTCCAGACGCCGACGAGGACGACCCGCTCCAGGCGGAGCTGGCGGTACTCGACCTCGGTGACGTCCTCCAGCTCGGTGGACAGGCCCGCCACCCGGCGCAGAGCCGCGCGGTCGGAGCGGTCGAACTGCTCGCCGTCCCATTCCGAGTCGATCTCGTGGCTCCAGGCGACGTCCTCTTCCATCAGGGCATCGGCCCGAAGGCCCTCGGGGTAGGTCTGCGCGAGACGCTTGGTGTCCTGGGGGGAAGAAGAGGAGGTCATTGGATCCTTACGTAGCTGGGATACGTGGCGCGCGGCACTTCTGCCGTCGCACTGTGCACAACGCGCGGGCCGCCCGGGAGATTCCCGCGGCCCGTGCCGCGCCGTCCCGAAGATGGTCGCACGGCACGGGTCGTCTCGTCATCGGCTTATTAGCCGCGGGCCTTGCCGGTGGGGGCCGGGGGCGCCTTGTCGGCCGTCGTCGGCTTCCAGTCGGGGTGGCCGGGCATGGGCGGGGTCTTCTCGCCGTACAGCCAGCCGTGGAGGAAGCCGTCCAGGTCACGGCCCGCGATCTCGGAGGCGAGGCGGACGAAGTCCGCGGTGGTCGCCGTGCGGTCCCGGTGCCGGGCGGCCCATTCGCGTTCGAGGCGCTCGAAGGCCGGGGTGCCGATCTCCTGGCGCAGGGCGTAGAGGACGAGCGCGGCGCCGTCGTAGACGTTGGCGCGGAAGATGCCGGTCTTGCTGCCCTTCTCCGGTGCCTTGGGCGCGGCCGGGGGGCCGCCCGCCGCGCGCCAGCGGTCGGAGGCGCCGTAGGCGGCCTTCATCCTGGCCTCCATGGGCCGGTCCGCCTTCTCCTCGGCGTAGAGGGCCTCGTACCAGGTGGCGTGTCCTTCGTTGAGCCAGAGGTCGGACCAGGAGTGCGGGCTGACGCTGTCGCCGAACCACTGGTGGGAGAGTTCGTGCACCATGATCGACTCGACGTACCAGCGGGGGTAGCCGGGGTCGCCGAACAGTTCCCGTTCGAAGAGGGACAGCGTCTGGGTCTCGAGTTCGAAGCCGGTGGTGGCGTCGGCCATGAGGATGCCGTAGGTCTCGAAGGGGTAGCGCCCGACCTTGCTCTCCATCCAGGCGATCTGGCCGGGGGTCTTCTCCAGCCACGGTTCGAGTGCCGCGCGGTGCTGCGTGGGCACGACGTCGCGGACGGGGAGGCCGTGGGGGCCGGTGCGGTGCAGCACGGTGGAGCGGCCGATGGAGACCTGGGCCAGTTCGGTCGCCATGGGGTGTGCCGTGCGGTACGTCCAGGTGGTCGACCCGCCGGCCCGGTCCACGGCCGTCGGCAGCCCGTTCGCGACCGCGGTGAGCCCGTCGGGGGCGGTGACCCGGATGGTGAAGCGCGCCTTGTCGGAGGGGTGGTCGTTGCAGGGGAACACCAGGTGGGCGACGTCGGCCTGGTTGGCCATGGCGAGCCCGTCGGCGGTGCGCACCCAGCCGCCCTGCCGGTCCTCGGGGGACACGGGGTCGCTGCTGTGCCGCACGGTGATCCGCGTGCGCTCCCCCGCGTCGAGCGGCTTGCCGGGCGTGACCACGAGGTCCTCGCCGGCCGTGACGAAGTCGGCGGGCTGCCCGTCGACCTGGACCGACTCGACCTTGCCGTGGGCGAAGTCGAGGTTGACCCGGTCGAGACCGGTCGTGGTCCGGGCGTCGATGGTGGTGACGGCCTTCAGCGGCTTGCTGTTGCTCCCGGAGTAGGTGAAGGACAGGTCGTACGCGGTCACGTCGTACCCGGGGTTGCCCAGGTGCGGGAAGAGGCGGTCGCCGACGCCCAGCGGGGCCGGCGGGGCGGTCGCGGCGACCAGGCAGACGGAGACGGCGGAGGCGAGCAGCGCCGCGGCCCTGAGCCGGCGGCGGGTGCGCGCGCGGGGGCGGGGAGCCGGGGTGTGGGGGGTGTGCAGCATCCCCCACGGCTATCAGCGCGCGCGTGCGCCGCGGCGACGGCGCGCGCCCGGGGCACCCGAATGAGCATCCCGCCGGACACCTCGCGCCCGGCACCGCACCGGTACGCCCCCGTGCTGCCCGCGTTCAGGCGCCCGTCGGCTGCGGCTGGGCCCTGCTCACGTCGTAGACCCCGGCCACGTCGCGCATGGCGCGCATCAGGGCGGGCAGCCGGGCGGCGTCGGGCAGCAGCACGGTGTAGGAGTGCCGGACTCGCTGCCGGTCGGGAGGCTCGACGGTGGCGGAGATGATCTCGGCGCCTTCGAGGGCCATGGCCTCGGTGAGGTCGGCCAGGAGGTGCGGGCGGCCGAACGATTCGGCGAGCAGCGTGACCCGGCACTCGGTGGACTCGCCCCAGCGCACGCCGACCTCCGGGCGCCCCCCGCTCTTCATGCGCGCCACCACGGCGCACTCGGCGCGGTGCACGGTCACCACTCCCCCGCGCACGGCGAAGCCGGTGATCTCGTCGGGCGGTACGGGGGTGCAGCAGCGGGCCAGCCGTACGGTCGCGCCGGGGCGGTCGACGAGCACGTCGGCGGGCGCGGGGCGGGCCGCCGG
>NZ_WWHX01000977.1 GCF_009862125.1 Streptomyces sp. SID5910 | reverse complement strand
GCTGGACCGGTTGGAAGCCCGCCCGGCTGAAGAAGGCCCGCGCCGAACTCGCCGCGACGGACCTGGTCGTGGAGGCCAAGCGGGCTCGTGCCGGGCGCTCGCTGTTCCTGCCCTGCGGCTGGCTCGACCTCAAGTCCCCCGCGCTGCCGGTGGAGACCTGGAAGGAAGCCCTCTACCCGGTGCGCGGCGGGCTGCGGGCCGTGCCGCTGCTGCCGGTGCCCGAGCTGTTCGCCCGGGCCTGGGACCGCGTCCGCGCCGGCGACGCGCCCGCCTACGAGGAACTCGTCACCCGGCCCGCGCGAAAGGCCCGCCGCCGATGACCACCGCTCCGAGCCCCCTGGAAGACACGTCGATGACCACCGCCCTGTCCCCCGACACCGCCCGCCAGATCGTGCCGCCCGAGGACCGGTACGCCACCGAACTGGCCTTCCTCGCCGCGTACGACGCGGGCCCGCGCCCGCCCGCCTGGCGGCTCACGCCCCGGGCCGTCGTCACCTTCGTCATGGGCAGCGACGGCCGGGCCCTGCGCCTGCCCGACGACGCCGAGGCGCCCGAGGGCGTGCCGCGCCGGCTGACGGTGGAGGGCAAGTTCGTCGGCGACCGGGCGCTGGTCGAGCGATGCGTCGTCACCCTCGCCGGGGAGCGCGGCCTGCTGCTCGTGGGCGAGCCGGGCACCGCCAAGTCCCTGCTGTCCGAGCTGCTGTCCGCCGCCGTGTGCGGCACCAGCGGCCTGGTCGTGCAGGGCACGGCCGGCACGACCGAGGACCAGCTGAAGTACGGCTGGAACTACTCGCTGCTGCTGGCCCAGGGCCCCAGCCGGCAGGCGCTCGTGCCCTCACCCGTGCTGACCGCGATGGGTCGCGGCGGCATCGCCCGCGTCGAGGAGGTCACCCGCTGTCTGCCGGAGGTGCAGGACTCCCTGGTCTCCCTGCTGTCCGAGCGGCGCATCGCCGTGCCCGAACTCGCGGGCAGCGACGACGCCCTGGCGCACGCGGCACCGGGGTTCAACCTCATCGCCACCGCCAACCTGCGCGACAAGGGCGTCTCCGAGATGTCCGCCGCGCTGAAGCGCCGCTTCAACTTCGAGACGGTCGGCCCGATCCCCGACCTCGACGCGGAGACCGCGCTGGTCCGCAGCCAGGCGCGGGCCTCGGTCGAGCGGGCGGGGGCGGCCTTCCAGGTCGACGACGCCGTGCTGGAGGCGCTGGTCACCGCGTTCCGCGACCTGCGCGAGGGGCGGTCGGCAGAGGGCTGGGAGGTCGAGCGGCCGTCCACCGTGATGAGCACCGCGGAAGCCGTGTCCGTCGCGGGTGCGCTGGGGCTGGCCGCGGCCTACTTCCCCGGTGACCGCGACGTGCTGGGGCTGCTGCCCGGGCATCTCCTCGGCGTCGTGCGCAAGGACGACCCCGCCGACGCGGCCCGGCTGCGCGGCTACTGGGACGGTCCGGTGCGGCGCCGCGCGGAGCAGGGTTCGGCCACCTGGCGCACCCTGTGGGACCTGCCCACGGTCCTGGAGGCCTGACCGCCGTGTCCCTTCCCCCGCTTCCCTTCCCCGCACCGTCCCTGACGCCCGCCGAGGCGGCCGACGCCCTCACGGATCCGGCGGCGCCCTACCTCATCGGCGTACGGCATCACGCGCCGTCCCTGGCCGGAGCCGTGCCGGCGCTGCTGGACGGGGCCGCACCGGACGTCCTGCTGGTCGAGCTGCCCGCCGAGATGCAGGAGTGGCTGCCGTGGCTCGGCCACGAGGAGACGCGGGCGCCGGTCGCGCTGGCCGCGGCGCCCGCCGAGGGGGGCGGGGGGCCGGCGTTCTATCCCTTCGCCGACTTCTCCCCCGAACTCGCCGCCGTGCGCTGGGCGGTCCGGCGCGGGGTCCCGGTCGTCGCGTGCGACCTGCCGCTGGCCGACCGGGCGTGGAGCGAGGGTCGGGGCGCCGCGCCGGAGTCCGGCCGGCGCGACCTCACCCGTGCCCTGCGGGCCCGGCTGACCGGCCGCCCCGGCGAGGACCTCTGGGACCGGCTCGTCGAGGCGACGGCTCCCGGCTCCACGCCCGAGGAGCTGCGCCGTGCCGCGCTGCTGACGGGATGGGCGCTGCGCGAGGAAGCGGTGGCCGCGGGCGGGGTGCCCGAACTGGATCTGCGCCGCGAACGATGGATGCGGGACCGGCTGAGCGCCGCCACCGCCCACGGCGAACGGGCGGCCGTGGTCGTCGGCGCCTTCCACGCCCCGGCACTGGCGCTGCCCGACGGGGAGGGGGAGGCGGGGGCCGACGCGGAGGCCGAGGCCGGCTGTGCGGAGGGGGCGGGGTGGACGACCTCGCTCATTCCGTACAGCTACGCGCTCCTGGACGAGCGGTCGGGGTATCCGGCCGGTATCCGGGATCCGGAGTGGCAGCATCTGGTGCTGGGCGCGGCCGGTGATCCGGGCGCGCTGGAGGAGGCGCTGACCGGGACGGCCGTGCGGGTGTGTGCGCGGCTGCGTGCCCTCGGGCACCCGTCGGGGCCGCCCGACGCGCGCGAGATCACCCGGTTCGCCTCGGACCTCGCCCGGCTGCGGGGGCTGCCGGCGCCGGGCCGGGGCGAGCTGGTCGAGGCGGTGCAGACGGTGCTCGCGCAGGGCGAGCCGTACGGCAGGGGGCGGGCCGTCGCACGGGCGATGGAACACGTGCTGGTCGGGACGCGCGGTGGCCGTCCCGCCCCGGGCGCACCGCGCAGCGGCCTCGCCCCGGCCGTGGAGGCGGAGCTGTCGTCCCTCGGACTGCCGGGCCCCGCGGCCGACGGTCCCGGCGGCGTGAAGCCCCGCGATCTGCGTCTCGACCCGCAGCGCTCCGGCCTCGACCGCCGGCGCGACCTGCTGCTGCGCCGGCTGACCGTGTGCGGGGTGCCGTACGCCGAGCCGCGGGAGGTCGTCGCCGCGGGAGGTGCCGAGGCGCTGACCACGCGGTGGGAGGTGCGCTGGACCCCGGCGACCGAAGCCATGCTGAACGCGGCCGGCGTACGCGGTGTCACGCCCGCCCAGGCCGCCGAAGGGGTACTGCGGGAGCGGTGGCGGGCGGAGCGGGACGAGGGAGGGCCCACGCCCGCGCAGACGCTGGAGGGCCTGCGGCAGGCGGCGGAGTGCGGCCTGCCGGAGCTGACGGACTCGCGGCTGGCGGAGACCGCCGAGGTGCTTCCCGGGGCCGCCGCGCTGCCCGAACTCCTCACCGGTCTCGGCCTTCTGGACCGCTTGCGAGCCGGTCACTTCGCCGGGCTCGGCACCGACGAGGACCGTACCGCCCGGGCCGCCGCCGTGGCCGAACTGCTCACCGCCGCCGCGGTGCGTCAGGTGGACGGCCTGGCCGGCGCCGAGGACCCGGCGGACGCGCACGCCCTGCTGGAACTCGCCCACCGCGCGGACCTCCTCGGCGGCGTCCGGCTGACCGACGCCCTGGCCCGGCTCGCCGAGGACGGCTCGCCCCTGATGCGCGGCGCGGCCGGTGCCGTCCGGGTGCTGCTCGGACACGAGGACGCGCGGGTGCTCGGCGAGCGCGTCGCCGCGTGGGTCGACACGGCGAACGACCCCGCGTCCCGGGCCGCGCTCACCGCACGGCTGACCGGGCTGCTGACGGCCGCCGGCCCGCTGCTGGAGTCGGCCGCCCCGGCGCTGGAGCCGCTCCTGAACCGGGTGTCCGAACTGCCCGACCGGGGCTTCCTCGACCGTCTGCCCGCGCTGCGCGGCGGCTTCGACGCCCTCAGCCCGGCGGCCCGCGACCGGCTCCTCACGACCGTCGAGGAGCGGCTGGCGGTCGGTCACCTGGCCGACACGGGCACCGTGGATCCCGTCGCCCTCGCCCGCTGGACCGGCGCGGACCTCGCGGCCAGGGCCACCCTCGACGCCCTCGGCCTGCTGCCCCCGCCACCGGCCGGCGAGGCCGGAACACCGGGGCCCGCCGCCGCACACGGGGACGCGCCGCCCGACGGCGCGCACGGTGAGGCGCCTCCCGTCGCCTTCGAGGTACGCCGGCCGGCCCCCGCCGACCGCTGGCGGCTCGTGCTGGGCCGGCGGAGCGACCGGCTGGCCCCGTCGGCGGCCGCGCTGGCCACGGCGTTGGACGAGCTGTACGGCAGCGGCCGGGGCGAGGGCAGCCGGGGCGATCTGTCCGGTCCCGGCCGTGGCGGCGGCCGGGAGGCTTCCTACCCCGGCGTGCGGGAGTGGTCGGAGGACCTGGCGGCGCTGTTCGGTCCGGGCATCCGCGAGGAGGTGCTGGCGGCCGCGGCCGCCACGGGCCGGCCGGACGTGCTGGCCGAGCTCCACCCGGACAGCGCGCGGCCCTCCGTCGACCTGCTGCGGACGGTACTCCGGCACGCGGGCGGCCTGCCCGAGTCACGGCTGGCCGCGCTCCGGCCGCTCGTCCGGAGCCTGGTCGACGCGCTGACCCGGCAGCTGGCCACGCGGCTGCGTCCCGCGCTGCACGGGACGGTCCTGCCCCGCCCGAGCCGCCGGCCGGGCGGCGGCCTGGACCTGGCCCGTACGCTGCGGGCCAACCTGGCCTCCGCGCGCCGCGGCCCGGACGGCACCGTGCGGGTCGTCCCCGAGCACCCGGTCTTCCGCACCCGCGCCCGGCGCGCCGCGGACTGGCGGCTGATCCTGGTGACCGACGTGTCGGGGTCCATGGAGGCGTCCACGGTCTGGTCGGCTCTCACGGCGTCGGTGCTGGCGGGGGTGCCCAGCCTGTCCACGCACTTCCTGGCGTTCTCCACGAAGGTCATCGACCTCACGGACCACGTCGACGACCCGCTGTCCCTGCTGCTGGAGGTCAGCGTGGGCGGCGGCACCCACATCGCCGCGGGGCTGCGGCACGCCCGCGAGCTGGTCACCGTGCCGTCCCGCACCCTCGTCGTGGTCGTCAGCGACTTCGAGGAGGGCTACCCGGTGGGCGGTCTGCTCGCCGAGGTCCGTGCCCTGGTCGGGGCGGGCTGCCATGTCCTCGGGTGCGCGAGCCTCGACGACGCGGGCCGGCCCCGGTACTCGACCGGTGTCGCGGGTCAGCTCGTCGCGGCGGGCATGCCGGTGGA
>NZ_WWHX01000976.1 GCF_009862125.1 Streptomyces sp. SID5910 | reverse complement strand
TCGTCCGGCTGGGTCATGGGAGGGACTCCTCGGTCTCCTTGGGCGGTGGTGCGGGGCGGGGTCGGGGCGGGGTGCGGGGCGGTCACAGCTCCCCCATCCGGCGGATCACCGGGGCGACGCGCTGGACGCCGTGCCGGTAGGCGCCTCGGGCGGCGCGGCGCACGATCTGGCGGACCGGGCCGGGTTCGCGGTCGCCGGCGGGCGCGCCGGGCAGCGGGCTGCCGTCCGGGGCGAGGTGGTGGCGGGCGAGGATGCCGGGCAGGTAGCCGGGGGCGGTGACGGGTGTGTAGTAGGGGCTGAGCGGGGGCAGGCCGCCGGGCCGGTCGAGGAGCGCGGTGATGCGGGCGCGGGCGGTGTCGAAGGCGGTGGCGTAGCTCCCGTCGGCCGCGACGCCCTGCCGGGCGAGCCACGCCGGGTCGGGCACGGGCAGCCGGCCGTCGTCGAGCTGGTCCCAGGAGGCGAGGCAACCGGAGCCGGTGAAGTGGTGGTTGCCGAGCGATTCGCGCACGCCGAGGTCGGTCAGCACGGCCGTCGGGACGCGGCGGTGCAGGGCCTCCAGGGCGGCCGTGGAGCTGACGGTGACCAGCAGGTCGGTGCGGTCGAGGACGTCGCCCATGTGCCCGTAGACCAGGCGGAAGTTGGGCGGCGGGTCGGCCTTCTGCACCAGCTTCTGGTAGGGCAGCTCCTCGATGTGCGTGGTGTGTTCGCCGGGCTTGGAGCGCAGCTTGAGCAGCACCTCCCGCTCGGGGTGCCGGCGGGCGTGCCGCACGAGCCGGTCGAGCAGGTACGTACGGTCGCGGCGGCCGTCCGGGACGGAGGGCTGGGCGGCGAAGACGACCGTGTACGGGTGGCCGTGCGCGCCGGTGTGCTCCGCACCGCCCAGGAAGGGCAGCGCGACCTCGGTCACCGCCGAGGCGTCGGCGCCGACCCCCTCGTACACGGCGCGGAAACGGTCCGCGTCCTGGCGGGAGTTGGCGAGGACGAGGTCGGCGCCGTGGCGCAGCAGCAGGCCGTCGGTGAGCTTCTCGTAGACGACGCCGACGTAGCCGGTGACGACGACGGGCCGGCCGGTGCGGCCCTGCCACGCGTGGCGCAGGCCGTGCAGCACGGCCTGGACGCCGCCGCCGACCAGGGCGAGGACCAGCACGTCGTACGACTCCTGCGCCATGGCGCGCAGGAACTCGGCGGCGGTCACCTCGCGGAGGGAGTCCGCGTCGGCGCCGACCTCCGCCAACTGGCGGGCGGTGGGGGTGGCTCGGCCCCGCAGGAGGTAGCCGTCCAGGTGGAGGTCCGCACCGTCGGGGGAGATGCGGGACGCGGTGAGCGCGCCCCATTTCCACCGGGTGTCGGAATCCGCGAGAACGGCGATCCGCCGGGCCTTCGTTGCACTTGCTGGCACGTCGAAGACGCTAGGAAGCCACTTCTAGGAACCGCCCAACCGGAATGCAACAAACGGTGAACAGCAGATCGCCGAATGGCGAATCGGGCCGCCGGACGCCGGAAATCCCGTCCACTTCACGGCTTCGCCACGCCTCGTTCACCTCGCATCAAGGCACAGGTAAAGCCGCATGCCGGGCCGGCGCCTAGCGTCACGGACGTGCCCAAGCTCTCCGTCATCGTGCCGTTCTACAACGTGCGGCAATACGCACCCGACACCCTGCGGAGTCTGCGCGCGAACGCGCGGGACGACTTCGAATTCATTCTCGTCGACGACTGTTCGTCCGACGGCACCGTGGACCTTCTCGTGCGCGCGGAGGACGAGCTGCCGGGGGCGGTGCTCGTCCGCCACGAACGCAACGGCGGTCTGGCGACGGCCCGCAACACCGGCATCGACCGGGCGCGCGGCGAGTACCTGACCTTCCTGGACGGCGACGACTGGCTGGCCCCCGGCTACTACGAGCGGCTGGTCGCCGTGATCGAGGAGCTGGGCTGCGACTTCGTGCGCACCGACCACGTGCAGTGCACGGCCAGGTCCCGGACCCTGTTCCGGGTGCCGCACGGCCGCCGGAACGTCTCCCTGCGGCCGCGCGACGCGATCCTGCCCGCCCACCGCTCCACCTCGGTCGACTACGCGTACGCCTGGGCCGGGGTCTACCACCGCCGGCTGGCCGACCGGGGCCTGCTGCACTTCACCGACGGGCTGCGCACGGCGGAGGACCGGCCGTGGATCTGGCGGCTGCACCGGGAGGCGGAGTCCTTCGCGGTGACCGGGCTGCTCGGCGTCTTCTACCGGCGCGGGGTGGCGTCCTCGCTCACCCAGATCGGGGACGTCCGCCAGCTGGACTTCGTCCGCGCCTTCGACCAGGTCGTCGCCGAGACGGCCGCGGACGCGGACGCCGCGCGGCTGCTGCCGAAGGCGGTGCGCACGTACTGCGCGATCATCTCCCACCATCTGGGTTCCATCGAGAGGTTCGAGCCTGCCGTGGCACGGAAACTGAAGGCGATGAGCGCCGCCGCGCTGCGGCGGATGCCGCAGGACGCGCTCGACGAGGTGCTGGCCTCGATGGACGCCGAGCGGGCCACGCGGCTGCGCCGGCTGCGCCGCCGTCCGGTGCCGGCCGCGGAGGTGGCGGCGTGAGCACGCAGATCTTCCTGGCGTCGACGCTGTACGGCACGGCCACGCTCGCCGCCGCCCTGGACGCGGGCTGCTTCGAGGCGGCCGACCGGCGGATCCTGCTGGTCTCCAACAACGCGGCGACGCCCGAGACGACGCCGGCGCTGGACGCGATGCCGGGGTTCGAACGGCTGCGGGACCGGTTCGACGACGTGGTGTCGTGGAACGCGACGATCTTCCCGTTCCACCCGGGCGGCTGGGCGCCGCGCGTGGACGACGCCCCGATGTGGGAGCGGTATCTGCGGCTGGCCTGGGGGCTCGGCGACGACGACGTGGCGCTGGTCGTGGAGTCGATCCAGGTGCAGCCGGCGCTGGGGGTGGCGCAGCTGTTCCCGGACGCGCCGCTGACCGTGTACGCGGACGGCCTGATGAGCTACGGGCCGACCCGCAACAAGCTCGACCCGCTGGTCGGCACCCGCGTGGAGCGGCTGCTCCACCTGGACCTGGTGCCGGGGCTGACGCCGCTGCTGCTGACCGAGTTCGAGGTGGGCCCCGAGCTGGTGCCGACCGCGGCGTTCACGAAGGTGCTGGCCGAGCTGGCGGACACCGGCGACGGTCTGCCGGACGTCGAGGGACCGGCGCTGCTGCTGGGCCAGTACCTGTCCGCGCTGGGCATCCTCACCGCCGAGGAGGAGGAGGCCCTGCACGTGCGGATGCTCACCGGCGCCGTCGGCCTCGGGCACACCCGGGTGGTGTTCAAGCCGCACCCCACGGCCCCGGCCCGCTTCACGCGCACCCTGGAGGAGGAGGCGGAGCGGCTCGGCGTCGCCCTCACGGTGGTGGACACGCCGGTGCTCGCCGAGGTGCTGTACCAGCGGCTGCGCCCGGCGCTGGTGGTCGGCTGCTTCTCCACGGCACTGCTCACCGCGTCCGCGCTGTACGGCCTGCCGGTCGCGCGGGTCGGCACCGAGACGCTGCTCGACCGGCTGACGCCGTACGAGAACAGCAACCGGGTGCCCGTCACGATCGTCGACGCGCTGCTGCCCGGCCCGGACGACGCGGCGGCCGTCGCCGAGGGGCGCCGGGGCCTGGACGCGGACGCCCTCGGCGCCCTGGTGCGGGCGGTGGGTTTCGCGATGCAGCCGAAGATCCTGACCGGGCTGCGGCCGGACGCGGAGGAATTCCTGCGCGGACATCTCACCACCCGCACTTGGCGCTATTTCAAGAAACGGCGGCTCACGACCCTGGGACTGCCCGGCGGAATTCCGGAGCGCCTGGCCTTTCTGCCGCACAATTCCACGGCACGGAAGGTGGTGCGGCGGGCGCGGGCCATTCGACGCCGGATCAAACACTGAGGTCGAACACTGAGGCCAAACACTGAGGCGATGCCGGGTGACGGGAAGGTGAACCGGGCGGGGCGAGCGGCCGCCGTCGCCGTCGCGTCATCCGACGTTCCGCGGAAATT
>NZ_WWHX01000975.1 GCF_009862125.1 Streptomyces sp. SID5910 | reverse complement strand
GGCCGGCCGCGTGGCCAGGCCCGCGCGCGCCTTCATGCCCCCGCACCCCGGTGCGCGCCACTCCCCCGGGACGGTCCCGCCCCACCGCGTGGGCGCGACACACCGCCGCCCCCGTCCGGAGGACTCCGGCGGGGGCGGCGGCACGGTACGGGGAGAGGGGCAGCGGGGATGGGCCCTTCTCCCCGAGTTCGGGGCGGGCGGTCAGCCCATCTCCTCCAGGGCCTTGCCCTTCGTCTCCTTCACGAACTTCAGGACGAACGGGATGGAGAGCGCGGCGAAGACCGTGTAGATCACGTACGTGCCGGACAGGTTCCAGTCGGCCAGCGACGGGAAGCTCGCGGTGATGGCCCAGTTGGCGATCCACTGCGCGGACGCGGCGACGCCGAGCGCGGCGGCGCGGATCCGGTTCGGGAACATCTCGCCGAGGAAGACCCACACGACCACGCCCCAGGACAGGGCGAAGAAGAGCACGAACACATGGGCGGCGATCAGGGCGACCCAGCCCTGCGTGGCCGGGAGCTTGCCGTCGACGAGGTCGAAGGAGAACGCCCAGGCCTCCAGCGCCAGGCCGATCACCATGCCGACCGAGCCGATGAGCGCGAGCGGCTTGCGGCCGACGCGGTCCACGAAGATCATCGCGATCACGGTGCCGACGATGTTGATGATCGACGTCGTGAACGAGTAGAAGAACGAGTCCGTCGGGTCGACGCCGACCGACTGCCACAGCGTCGAGGAGTAGTAGAACGCGACGTTGATGCCGACGAACTGCTGGAAGACGGACAGGCCGATGCCGATCCAGACGATCGGCTTGAAGTAGAAGCTGCCGCCGAGCAGGTCCTTGAAGGACGACTTCTCCTCGCGGTGCATCGCGTGCTCGATCTCGTTGACGCGGGCGTCGAGGTCGACTTCCTTGCCCTCGACCTCTTCGAGGATCTGCTTGGCGCGCTCACGCTTGCCGACGGAGATCAGGAAGCGCGGGGACTCCGGGATGGCGAAGGACAGCAGGCCGTAGAGGACGGCCGGGACGACCATGACGCCGAGCATGACCTGCCAGGCCTCCAGGCCCATCAGCTCACCGCGCTGGTCACCGCCGGCGGCGTTGAGCAGGCCCCAGTTGACCAGCTGCGACACGGCGATGCCGATGACGATCGCGGCCTGCTGGAAGGAGCCGAGCCGGCCGCGGTAGGCGGGCGGGGAGACCTCGGCGATGTACGCCGGGCCGATCACCGAGGCCATGCCGATGGCGAAGCCGCCGATGACGCGCCACATGGCGAGGTCCCACAGGGCGAACGGCAGTGCGGAGCCGATGGCGCTGATGGTGAACAGGACGGCGGCGATCTGCATGCAGCGGATGCGGCCGATGCGGTCGGCGATGCGTCCGGCGGTCGCGGCGCCGATGGCGCAGCCGATCAGCGCGATGGCGATGACCTGGGCCAGCACCGCGGAGCCGACGTCGTAGCGGTGCCGGATGGCCTCGACGGCGCCGTTGATGACGGAGCTGTCGTAGCCGAAGAGGAAACCGCCCATCGCGGCCGCCGCCGCGATGAAGATGACGTGCCCGAGATGATCGGGGTGAGCCGTTCTGGCTCCTGGATTGGGTGCCTGCGCTGTGCTGGCCACGTGTACTCCTCGGGCTTCCGGCAACGCTGCCGGGGTGGTTCGCCCTTCGAGGTGCCATCCGTAGGTACCTGAAGGTAAAAGCAACGTTGCAGAGACTATGCCTTCAAGTTTCGAAGTCAATAGGGCGAGAGCTGTGAGTTGTGCGATGCCTGCGCGATGCCTTCGACAGCATTGTGTTCAAGAGTTGAACTTGATGTGCCCGGCTTGCGACCCTCTTACAGAGGTTGACGCAGCCGCTGGCTGATGACCTTCGACACGCCGTCGCCCTGCATGGAGACGCCGTACAGCGCGTCGGCGACCTCCATCGTCCGCTTCTGGTGCGTGATGACGATCAGCTGCGAGGCTTCCTGGAGCTCCTGCATGATCCGGATCAGCCGCTGGAGGTTGGTGTCGTCGAGCGCCGCCTCCACCTCGTCCATGACGTAGAACGGGCTGGGCCGCGCCTTGAAGATCGACACGAGCAGCGCCACGGCGGTCAGCGAACGCTCCCCGCCCGAGAGCAGCGAGAGCCGCTTGACCTTCTTGCCCGGCGGCCGTGCCTCGACGTCCACGCCCGTGGTGAGCATGTTGTCGGGGTCGGTCAGCACCAGGCGTCCCTCACCGCCGGGGAAGAGCCGGCTGAACACGCCCTCGAACTCCCGGGCCGTGTCCCGGTAGGCCTCCGTGAAGACCTGCTCGACGCGCTCGTCGACCTCCTTGACGACCTGGAGCAGGTCGGCGCGGGTCTTCTTCAGGTCCTCGAGCTGCTCGCTGAGGAACTGGTGCCGTTCCTCCAGCGCCGCGAACTCCTCCAGGGCCAGCGGATTGACCTTGCCGAGCTGCTGGTACGCCCGTTCGGCCGCCTTCAGCCGCTTCTCCTGCTCGGCCCGTACGAAGGGCCGGGGGCGGTTGCGGGGGTGCTCCGGGTCTTCCGGGAGCTCCTCGCCCTCGGCGGGGGGCGAGGGCGGCACCAGTTGATGCGGCCCGTACTCGGCCTCGAGCCCCGCCGGTTCCACACCGAGTTCCTCCAGCGCCTTGGTCTCCAGCTGCTCGATGCGCAGCCGCTTCTCGGCGCCGAGTACCTCGCCCCGGTGAACTGAATCCGTCAACTTGTCCAGCTCGGCCTTGAGATCGCGCCCGGCGGTGCGGGCCCCGGCCAGTTCCTGTTCGCGCCGTGCCTTGGCGGCCTCGGCGGCGGTGCGCTCCTCGTCGGCGCGGGCCAGGGAGACCTCGACGTGCGCGAGCAGCTGCCGGGCGCCCGCGGCGACGGCCTCGGCGACGGCCGCCTCGTGCCGCAGCCGGGCCCGGCGCTGTTCGGCACGCGCGCGTACCTCGCGTTCCGCGCGGGCGGCCCGGTCGAGGGAGTCGGCGCGTCCGGCGAGTGCCTTGACCCGCTCCTCGTGCGTACGGGCCTGGAGCCGGGCCTCCATCTCGGTCTGGCGCGCGTTGGCGCCGTCGGCGGCGAGCCGGTCGCGGACGGAGGTGTCGGGTTCCTCCTCGACCGGCGTCTCCTCGGCGACGGCCAGCCGCTCCGCCAGCTCCTCGACGTCCATGAGCGCCTGGTCGAGTGCCTCCTGCGCCCGCTGCGCCGCGGCGGCGGACCGCTCGGCCTCCCCGGCCGCGCCCCGCGCCTGCCCGGCGAGCCGCCCGAGCTGCTGGGCGACGGACGACTTCTCCCGGTCGGCGGTCCGGCGCCGCTCCCCCAGCTCCTCGACCAGCGCGGCGCACTCGCGGCGCCGTCCGGCGGCGGCCTCCTGCGTCTCGGCCAGTTCCGCGCACCGCACGCCCAGCTCCGCGAGCTCGGCGGCGGCCTCGTCCACGGAGGCCTGCACCTCCAGCAGGCTGGGCGCCCCGGCGGACCCGCCCTGCGCGAAGTGGGCGCCCAGCAGGTCGCCCTCGGCG
>NZ_WWHX01000974.1 GCF_009862125.1 Streptomyces sp. SID5910 | reverse complement strand
TACGTAGCTGCGGGCAGTCGTGCCGCTGGGGCGGCACGGGTGGGCGCAGCGGCACCCCGGCAGCGCCGGGCTCCGCGTCCCACCCCTGGCCCGCACCGGCGCCGGGCACCCGTGGGCCGAACAGCCACCGGCAATGCCGCGGGGGGGCCGGGTGACGTGACCCGGCACTGGCCGGGTGCCGCCGCGCCCACCCGTGCCGCCCCAGGCGGCACGACTGCCCGCGGCTGCGGAAGCTGGGGTGCCGCGAATGCCCGCCGCTGTGCGGCTGCGGCCAGCCCGTGGCTGCGGAAGCTGGAGCGGCGGGCTGCCAGCGGCTATGCGGCTGTGCGACTGCCCGCAGCTGCGGAGGCGCTGGAGCGGCGAGGTGTCCGCAGCTGGGGAGGCGCGCTGGAGCGGCGGGGGGCTTGCGGCTAGGTCAGTTGCTGCGGCAGCGTTGTCGCGTGGGTTACCAGTAGCCCCGACACCGCTCGGGTCAGGCAGACGTACAGGCGTCGCAGACCCGTGCGTTCGTCCGGTTCGCCGTCGATCACGGCCTGGGGCTCGTCCAGGACCACGTAGTCGTACTCCAGGCCCTTGGCCAGCGAGGCCGGGACCAGGGTGAGGCGGGTGGCCCGGGTGGTCTCCTCGCCCGGGCCCAGGTGGCCGATCCCCGCCGCCGCCAGCGCGTCCGCCAGCTCCCGCACCCGCGCGTCCGCGGCGATCAGCCCCACCGACCCCTCCCGGCACAGCAGCTCACGGCACGCCGCCACCACGTCCGCCGTACCGTCCGAGGCCGCGCGGATCTCGAAGAACCCCGGGTTCTCACGGATCGACGCCACCGGCGTCAGCCCCGGCGCGATGGACGGCAGCAGCCGCGACGCGTACGTGATGACGTCCGTCGGCACGCGGAAACCGGCCGTCAGCTCCTCGATCACCGCCTCGCCCTTGCCCAGATGAGCCAGCGCCTCCTCCCAGCTCCGCGTCGCCCACGGCGTCGTGCCCTGCGCCAGGTCGCCGAGGACGGTCGCCGAGCCGGTGGTGCAGCGCCGGCCCACCGCGCGGTACTGCATCGGCGACAGGTCCTGCGCCTCGTCGAGGACCACGTGCCCGAGCGAGTGGGTGCGCTCGATCAGGTCGGTCGCCTCGTCGATCAGCACCGCGTCCGCGGGCGACCACCGGGCGGACTTCACCGACCGGGCCGGCTTCACCCACAGGATCGTCTTCTGCTCGTCCTCCGTGAGCACACCCTCGGCGTGCTCGGCGAGGAAGTCCGCGTCGGTCAGCAGACGCAGCACCAGCTTCGCCTGGTCGACCTGCGGCCACACCGACTTCACCGCCGCCTTCACCGCGGCGTTGCGCGCCACCGCGTTCTGCACCCGGTCGTCCGGCGCCTCGCCCGCCCGCTCCATCTGCACCAGCACCGCGTGCGCGACGCGCTGCGGCAGGGCCTCGCGGGCGGCGCCGTAGCGGATCCCGCGGGCCAGCAGCTCGCGCACGATCTCCTCCAGCTCGTACGCAGCCACCCTCCACCGGCGCGAGCCGCGCACGACCACGATCCCCTCGGTGGGCGGCGTGACGTGCGAGTACAGCGCCCGGCGCAGCACCTCCGCCATCCGGGCGTCACCCTTGACCACCGCGGCGGCGGCGTCGTCCGCGCCGCGCACCTCGACGTGCGCGACCAGGTCGTCGACCGTGGCCTGGCGGACCGTCAGCTCGCCCAGCGCGGGCAGCACTTGCTCGATGTAGTGCAGGAAGGACTTGTTCGGCCCGATGACGAGCGTGCCGGTGCGGGCGAGCCGCTCGCGGTGGGCGTACAGGAGGTAGGCGACCCGGTGCAGGCCGACGGCGGTCTTGCCGGTGCCGGGGCCGCCCTGCACGCAGACCGACCCGGCGAGCCCGGCGCGCACGATCTCGTCCTGCTCGGGCTGGATGGTCGCGACGATGTCCCGCATCGGGCCGACGCGGGGCCGCTCGATCTCCTGCTGGAGCAGCTTGCTGGTGGCCGCCGCCTCGGCCGGGTCGGACAGGTGCTCGTCCTCGTACGCCGTGAGGTCCCCGCCGGTGTAGCCGAAGCGGCGGCGCAGCCCGACGTCCAGCGGGTCCTTCTTCGACGCCCGGTAGAACGGCTGCGAGACCGGCGCCCGCCAGTCGATCACCATCGGGTCGCCGTCCGCGTCGTGCACGTGCCGGCGCCCGATATAGAACTGCTCCCCCTCCGCGCCCTCGGCCTGCTCGGCCCCCGGTGCGTGCAGGTAGTCGAGCCGGCCGAAGAACAGCGGGGTGTCGCTGAGGTCGGCGAGCGCCTTGATGCGGTCCTCGATCTGGGCTTCCAGCACCGCGGCGTTGACCCAGTTCGCGGTGACGTCGGTGATGTCGAGCGACTCGACGTCCTCGCGCATGGCCCGCAGGGCGGAGCGGGACGCGGCGAGGTGGGCGCGCTCGCGGGAGAGGGGGTCGTCGTGGACGGGCGTGGACAAGGGGGTGCCTCCGGTCGACCTGCGGTTCGGTGGGCGCGGGCTGCGCGGTGGGCCGACCGGTTTCCGTCCGGACGGCGGCGCTCCGTGGGAGGAGGCGGGCAAGAGCGGAGATTCTAGGGGACGCGGCGCGACGCGGGCCAACCGTTTTCCCCGCCCCAGGGAACCCTCGCCCCCGGGCCCCCGTCCCCTAGGGGATCGCGTCCTCCGTACTGGGGGACGCGCTCCCTCCACGGTCGTAGCGGACGGCGGCGCGGGGTCGGTCCGGAGACCGATGACAGGCCTATGTCCGAAATCGCACCATGGAGACATGAGCGCAGCAACCATCTCCCCCGCCCCGGCACCGGGCCGTCCGCCCGGCGCGACGCCCGTGGCCGGCAGCCACCGGCACCGGCTCGGTGACGCCCTGCGCGCCGTCAAGGTGTTCGCGGGCGCCGCCTTCGACGTGGTCGTCCTCGGCGAGTACGGCGAGGAGGCCGGCGTCCGCCGCCGGTGACGTCCGTACGCGCGCCGGTGACACCCGCGCCCCCGCCGAAGGCGTCCGTACCCGCGCCGCCGGCCTGAGTACGCCGACGCGCGGCGGTTGAGTACGTCCGCCGGTGCGCGGGCACGGGACGCGCGGCTTCACTGGCCGTATGACCACACCGCACTTCATGGCGCAGCCGCCCGCCGCCCTGCCGCGGCGGGCCGACCGGGACCGTCACGCCTGGGTCGCCCCGACCGTCGCCACCGCGCTCCTCACCGTGCTGGGCCCGGCGGCGCTGTTCCTCGGCGGGCTGTCGGTCATGGCGACCGACAGCTGCGGCCCGGACGACTGCTCGCAGGCGCTGATGACCTCCCTGGAGCTGATCTACGGGACGCTGTACATCGGCGGCTTCCTCTCCTTCGGCGTCTGGATCGCCGCCTGGGTGATCCCGTGGACCCGCCGGTGGGCCGCCCTGCGCGCGTGGCTGGCGTTCGCCTCGCTGCTGCCGTCCCTCATCGTCCTGCTGCTGGTTTTCACCCTGCCCGCGCCGTGACCGGGCCGGGCCCGGTCACGGCGGCGGGGGCGCTCAGCCCTCCGCCAGCAGCTCGTCCGCGTCCATGATCCGGTAGGCGTAGCCCTGTTCCGCCAGGAAGCGCTGGCGGTGGGCGGCGAAGTCCTGGTCGAGGGTGTCGCGGGCGACGACCGAGTAGAAGTGCGCCTGGTGGCCGTCCGCCTTGGGCCGCAGCACCCGGCCGAGGCGCTGGGCCTCCTCCTGCCGCGAACCGAAGGTGCCGGACACCTGGATCGCGACCGTCGCCTCCGGCAGGTCGATCGAGAAGTTCGCGACCTTCGACACGACGAGCACGCTGATCTCGCCCTGCCGGAAGGACTCGAAGAGCTTCTCCCGCTGCGCGTTGGACGTCTCGCCCTTGATGACCGGCGCCCCCAGATGCTCGCCCAGCTCGTCGAGCTGGTCGATGTACTGGCCGATGACGAGGATCTGCTGCCCGGCGAAGCGCCGCACGATCGCCTCCGTCACCTTCCGCTTGGTCGCGGTCGTCGCGCAGAAGCGGTACTTCTCCTCCGTCTCGGCGGTCGCGTACGCGAGCCGCTCGGAGTCGGTGAGGTTGACCCGGACCTCGACGCAGTCGGCGGGCGCGATGTAGCCCTGCGCCTCGATCTCCTTCCACGGCGCGTCGAAGCGCTTGGGGCCGATGAGCGAGAACACGTCCGACTCCCGGCCGTCCTCGCGGACCAGCGTCGCGGTGAGCCCGAGCCGGCGCCGCGCCTGAAGGTCGGCGGTGAACTTGAAGACCGGCGCCGGCAGCAGGTGCACCTCGTCGTAGACGATCAGCCCCCAGTCCCGGGAGTCGAACAGCTCCAGGTGCGGGTAGACGCCCTTCCGGCGGGTCGTCAGCACCTGGTAGGTGGCGATGGTGACGGGCCGGATCTCCTTGCGCGTCCCGCTGTACTCGCCGATCTCGTCCTCGGTCAGCGACGTCCGCTTCACCAGCTCGTGCTTCCACTGCCGGGCGGAGACGGTGTTGGTGACGAGGATCAGCGTGGTCGACTTGGCCTGCGCCATCGACCCGGCGCCGACCAGCGTCTTGCCCGCGCCGCAGGGCAGCACGACGACACCGCTGCCGCCGTGCCAGAAGTTCTCCACGGCCTGCTTCTGGTACGGGCGCAGCGCCCAGCCGTCCTCGGCCAGCTCGATCGGGTGCGCCTCGCCGTCGACGTACCCGGCGAGGTCCTCGGCGGGCCAGCCCAGCTTGAGCAGCGTCTGCTTGATCTGCCCGCGCTCGGAGGGGTGCACGGCCACCGTGTCGGGGTCGATGCGGGTGCCGACCAGCGGGGCGATCCGCTTCGACTTCAGGACCTCCTCCAGCACCGGCCGGTCGGTGGTCGTCAGGACCAGTCCGTGCGCCGGGTGCTTGGAGAGGGTGAGGCGGCCGTAGCGGTCCATCGTCTCGGCGATGTCGACGAGCAGCGCGTGCGGCACCGGGTAGCGGCTGTACTGCACGAGCGCGTCCACGACCTGCTCGGCGTCGTGCCCGGCGGCCCGGGCGTTCCACAGGCCGAGCGGGGTCACCCGGTAGGTGTGGATGTGCTCGGGCGCCCGCTCCAGTTCGGCGAAGGGCGCGATGGCACGGCGGCAGTCGTCGGCCTGCTCGTGGTCGACCTCCAGGAGCAGGGTCTTGTCGGACTGGACGATGAGCGGACCATTCACGGGCGGCACCCTTTCGCGTGCGTACGGCCGGACGACGGCACGGCCGATCGTCCAGTGTGCCTGATCGCGGCCCGAGGGTGCCCGCTACCGCGGTAGGAGCTGGCCGGCCGGCGGTCCCTGCACGGTGATCCCCCCGGTGACGGGCAGCGCGGTGGCCTCGGGGGCGAGCGAGCCGAACAGGGCGGCCGCGGTGATCAGGGCGGCGACGGAGACGGCGACGGCGGCGCGGGTGGAGTCGGGGAGTTTCGAGTGCATGGGGCGGTCCGGCCTTTCGGAATACGCAGGGGGGAATCAGGGGGGAAGCGGAAGCGGGCCGGCACCAGGGAGAGGACTGGGGCCGGCCCGCTCACGACGGAGATGCGGGACGGACGGGTCAGGGGGCGAGGCCCCCGACCGGATCGATGCCGGCCGCGGCGGCCTCGCCGACCGCCGCGACGCGCGGCGCGGCGGTGGAGGCCAGGACGGTGACGACACGACGAGCGGCACGCATCGGGAGCTTCCTTTCGTTCGGCGGTGGGACACCCGGTGGCTGCCCGGGCCCCGGTGAACCGATGCGGAACACGGGGAAAGCTCCCCCGGAGGTGGGAAAAGACCGGCGTGGCGTGCATGAACCGCCCCGTACGCCCGAAAGTGCGCACCCGCGGGAACCCGGTGTGCGGGACCGCCGAGCGGAACCCGTCAGGTCGCGTCGTCGGCGAGCTCCGCCACGCCCGTGATCCGGTGCAGCGGATACGTGCGCACCTCGTCCGCCGTGTGGTCGTACGCCGTGACGAAACCGCCCTCCACCCGGATCGGGGCGATGACGCGCTGGCTGGCGGCGCCCTCGGCGTTCACGTAGCCGATCCACAGCGCCTCGCCGGTCAGCACGGCAGCCTGCACGGTGGCCAGGGTCTCGGCCGCGCCCGTGCGGGGCAGCTCGCCGTCGGCGGCCGGGGTGCCCTCGCCGGTGCCCGCGCCCGGCTTGCGCGGGGCCGTGGACGCCAGGTCACCGGCCCGCACCGC
>NZ_WWHX01000973.1 GCF_009862125.1 Streptomyces sp. SID5910 | reverse complement strand
TCGTCGTGGAGACCGTCGGCCGCGACGACGCGCGCATCGGCCGGGCCGGGACCCCCGTGGACCGCGTCGCCGCCCAGGCCTACTCGGCGTTCGAGAAGGCCGGTGTGATCACCGTCCCCAAGGAGACGGTCCTCACCGAGCCGATCCGCATCGCCGTGCACGGCCAGGGCGGCACCGCCTACGCCCACCAGGTCGTCGAGCTGGGCGCCTTCGCCGAGGCCGTGGTCGTCATCGACCACACCGGCGACGCCGTCCTCGCCGCCAACGTCGACTACGTCCTGGGCGACGGCGCCAAGCTGACCGTCGTCTCCGTCCAGGACTGGGACGACAAGGCCGTCCACGTCGGCCAGCACAACGCGCTGGTCGGCCGCGACGCCACCTTCAAGTCCTTCGTCGTCACCTTCGGCGGCGACCTGGTCCGCCTCCACCCGCGCGTGGCCTACGCGGGCCCCGGCGGCGAGGCCGAGCTGTTCGGCCTGTACTTCACCGACGCCGGCCAGCACCAGGAGCACCGCCTCCTGGTCGACCACAACGTCCCGCACTGCAAGTCGAACGTCGTCTACAAGGGCGCGCTCCAGGGCGACGACGCGCACGCCGTGTGGATCGGCGACGTGCTCATCGAGGCCGCCGCCGAGGGCACCGACACCTACGAGATGAACCGCAACCTCGTCCTCACGGACGGCGCGCGGGTCGACTCCGTGCCGAACCTGGAGATCGAGACCGGCGAGATCGTCGGCGCCGGCCACGCCTCCGCCACCGGCCGCTTCGACGACGAGCAGCTCTTCTACCTGATGGCCCGCGGCATCCCCGAGCTGGACGCCCGCCGCCTGGTGGTCCACGGCTTCTTCGCCGAACTGGTCCAGCAGATCGGTGTCCCGGACATCGAGGAGCGCCTCCTCACCAAGATCGCGGAGGAGCTGGAGGCGTCGGTCGCATGACCTTCGTACGCGTCTGTGGGGCGGACGAGCTGGAGGAGGACACCCCGAAGCGGGTGGAACTCGACGGCACGCCGATCTCCGTCGTGCGCACGGAGGGCGAGGTGTTCGCGATCAACGACATCTGCTCGCACGCGAACGTCTCCCTCTCCGAGGGCGAGGTCGACGACTGCCACATCGAGTGCTGGCTGCACGGCTCGCGCTTCGACCTCCGCTCCGGCAAGCCCGACAGTCTTCCGGCGACGCGCCCCGTCCCCGTATACCCCGTAAAGATCGAAGGGGACGACGTGCTCGTCTCCCTCACCCAGGAGTCCTGAGGCACCCATGGCAACGCTTGAAATCCGAGACCTGCACGTCACCGTCGAGGCCGACAACGCCACGAAGGAGATCCTCAAGGGCGTCGACCTCACCGTGAAGCAGGGCGAGACGCACGCCATCATGGGCCCCAACGGCTCCGGCAAGTCGACCCTCGCCTACTCGCTCGCGGGTCACCCCAAGTACACGATCACCGGCGGCACCGTCACCCTCGACGGCGAGGACGTCCTGGAGATGTCCGTCGACGAGCGCGCCCGCGCCGGCCTCTTCCTCGCCATGCAGTACCCGGTCGAGGTCCCCGGCGTCTCCGTCTCCAACTTCCTGCGCACCTCCGCCACCGCCGTCCGCGGCGAGGCCCCCAAGCTGCGCCACTGGGTGAAGGAGGTCAAGGAGGCCATGGAGCGCCTCAACATGGACCCCTCCTTCGCCGAGCGCAACGTGAACGAGGGCTTCTCCGGCGGTGAGAAGAAGCGCCACGAGATCCTTCAGCTGGAGCTGCTCAAGCCGAAGATCGCCGTCCTCGACGAGACCGACTCCGGCCTGGACGTCGACGCCCTGCGCGTCGTCTCCGAGGGCGTCAACCGCGTGCGCGAGACCGGCGAGGTCGGCACCCTGCTGATCACCCACTACACGCGCATCCTGCGCTACATCAAGCCCGACCACGTCCACGTCTTCGCCAACGGCCGCATCGCCGAGTCCGGCGGCGCCGAGCTGGCCGACAAGCTGGAGGCCGAGGGCTACGAGGCATACACGAAGGGCGGCGCATCCGAGTGACACAGCTGCCGGGCCTCCTCGACACCGAGGCGATCCGCAAGGACTTCCCGATCCTGGACCGCGTGATCCACGACGGCAAGAAGCTCGTCTACCTCGACAACGCCGCGACCTCGCAGACCCCGCGCCAGGTCATCGACGTGCTTGACGAGTACTACGAGCAGCACAACGCCAACGTCCACCGTGGCGTGCACGTCCTCGCCGAGGAGGCCACGGCGCTGTACGAGGGCGCGCGTGACAAGGTCGCGGAGTTCATCAACGCGCCCTCGCGCAACGAGGTGATCTTCACCAAGAACGCCTCGGAGTCCCTCAACCTCGTGGCCAACATGCTCGGCTGGGCCGACGAGCCCTACCGGGTCGACCACGAGACCGAGATCGTCATCACGGAGATGGAGCACCACTCCAACATCGTGCCGTGGCAGCTGCTCGCGCAGCGCACCGGCGCGAAGCTCCGCTGGTTCGGCCTCACGGACGACGGCCGCCTCGACCTCTCGAACATCGACGAGGTCATCACGGAGAAGACGAAGATCGTCTCCTTCGTGCTGGTGTCCAACATCCTGGGCACCCAGAACCCGGTCGAGGCGATCGTGCGCCGCGCCCAGGAGGTCGGCGCGCTCGTCTGCGTCGACGCCTCCCAGGCCGCGCCGCACATGCCGCTGGACGTGCAGGCCCTCCAGGCCGACTTCGTGGCCTTCACCGGCCACAAGATGTGCGGCCCGACGGGCATCGGCGTCCTGTGGGGCCGCCAGGAGCTCCTTGAGGACCTGCCCCCGTTCCTCGGCGGCGGCGAGATGATCGAGACCGTCTCGATGCACTCCTCCACCTATGCCCCGGCCCCGCACAAGTTCGAGGCGGGCACGCCCCCCATCGCGGGCGCGGTCGGCCTGGGCGCGGCGATCGACTACCTCAACTCGATCGGCATGGACAAGATCCTCGCCCACGAGCACGCGCTGACGGAGTACGCGGTGGGGCGCCTGCTGGAGGTCCCCGACCTGCGCATCATCGGCCCCACCACGGCCGAGGAGCGCGGCGCCGCGATCTCCTTCACACTGGGCGACATCCACCCGCACGACGTGGGCCAGGTCCTCGACGAGCAGGGCATCGCGGTCCGGGTCGGCCACCACTGCGCCCGCCCCGTCTGCCTGCGCTACGGAATTCCTGCGACCACGCGAGCGTCGTTCTATCTGTACTCCACGCCGGCCGAGATCGACGCGCTGGTCGACGGCCTGGAGCACGTACGGAACTTCTTCGGCTGACGGGACGAGCGAAGAGCATGAAGCTGGACTCCATGTACCAGGAAGTCATCCTGGACCACTACAAGAACCCGCACGGGCGGGGCTTGCGGGATGGCGACGCCGAGGTCCACCACGTCAACCCCACCTGCGGCGACGAGATCACGCTGCGCGTGAAGTACGACGGCACGACGATCAGCGACGTGTCGTACGAGGGCCAGGGCTGCTCGATCAGCCAGGCCTCCGCCTCCGTACTGAACGACCTGCTCGTC
Organism: Streptomyces sp. SID5910; assembly: GCF_009862125.1. Taxonomy (GTDB): domain Bacteria; phylum Actinomycetota; class Actinomycetes; order Streptomycetales; family Streptomycetaceae; genus Streptomyces. Next base: position 1,479 of record NZ_WWHX01000973.1, on the reverse strand, counting down.
GGCAAGGACCTCGCCCAGGCGCAGAAGATCCAGGAGACCTTCCTGGAGCTGATGCAGTCCAAGGGCAAGCTCGAGCCCGACGAGGCCATGGAGGAGGTCCTGGAGGACGCGGTCGCGTTCGCCGGGGTCTCGAAGTACCCGGCCCGGGTCAAGTGCGCCCTGCTGAGCTGGATGGCCTGGAAGGACGCGACCGCCCAGGCACTGGACGGAGCCGACGCCGAGAAGGAGACGACGGCATGAGCGAGACCGTGGAGATGAAGCCGGCCTCGGAGGAGGAGCTCCGCGAGGCCCTGATGGACGTCGTCGACCCCGAGCTGGGCATCGACGTCGTCAACCTGGGCCTGATCTACGGCATCCACGTCGACGACGCGAACATCGCGACGATCGACATGACCCTGACGTCGGCGGCCTGCCCGCTGACGGACGTGATCGAGGACCAGGCCAAGTCCGCCACGGACGGCCTCGTCAACGAGCTGCGCATCAACTGGGTCTGGATGCCGCCGTGGGGCCCGGACAAGATCACGGACGACGGGCGCGAGCAGTTGCGGGCGCTCGGGTTCAACGTCTGAGACAGGTCTGAGACAGGCTGCGTGCGAGAACGGCGGTGCCCACCGGGTACCGCCGTTCTGCTGTCTGGGGCGGGCCGCGTTATGTACGCTCGTACACATGGGATATCTGCTCCTGGCCGGAGCCATCGCCGCAGAGGTCGCCGGGACCACCGCCATGAAGTACAGCGAGGGCTTCAGCCGCCTGGTCCCCTCCGTCCTGACGGCCCTGGGCTACCTGATCTCCTTCGCGCTGCTCGCCCAGACCTTGAAGACCCTCTCCGTCGGCACGGCGTACGCCATCTGGGCCGGCGTGGGCACCGCGGCCATCGCGACGATCGGAGTGGCGTTCATGGGGGAGGGGATGACGCTCACCAAGGCGGCGGGCATCGCGCTGATCATCGTCGGCGTGGTGGTGCTGAACCTGGGCGGCGCGCACTGATGGCCGTCCGGCGGTACGACCCCGAGCGACGTCAGCGCATCATCGACGCGGCGATCCGGGTCGTCGGGGCGAAGGGCATCGCGGGACTCAGCCACCGCACGGCCGCCGCGGAGGCGGACGTGCCGCTCGGCTCCACGACGTACCACTTCGCGACCCTGGACGACCTCCTGGTCGCGGCCCTGCGCCAGGCCAACGAGGGCTTCGCGAAGGTCCTGGCCGCCCACCCGGCCCTCTCGGACCCGACGGCCGACCTGGCCGACGCGCTCGCGCGGGTCCTCGGGGAGTGGCTCGGCGGGGAGGGTGTGGAGCTGGAGTACGAGCTGTACCTCGCCGCCCTGCGTCGTCCCGCCCTGCGCCCGGTCGCCGCGGAGTGGGCGGAGGACGTGGGCGCCCTGCTCGCCGCCCGCACGGACGCGGTGACGGCGCGGGCGCTGGTGGCTCTGATGGACGGGATCTGCCTTCAGGTGCTGTTGACGGGGGCGGCGTATGACA
>NZ_WWHX01000972.1 GCF_009862125.1 Streptomyces sp. SID5910 | reverse complement strand
TCGGCGAACGGGGCGCCCGCGGCCGTCGCGGCGAGCGCACCCAGCGGCGCCCCTTTCAGCAGCGTGCGGCCGGCCTCCCGGCGCCCGGCCGCCAGCCGCAGATACGCCCGGTGGCCCAGCGCCTGGTTCCACGCCCAGGACACCAGCCCCGCCACCACCAGCGCCGTCACCGTGCCGCCGTGGGGCAGCAGGCGCCCGGCGAGCGCGTAGCCGAGGCCGGGCAGCGCGAACAGGGCGCCGCGCAGCGCACAGCGCACATGGTCGGGCCGCCAGGGGTCCGCGGGCCGCGGCGGCTCGGGGAAGCTGCGCGGGACACGCTCGTACAACGCCGTGGCCAGCGAGAACAGGTCGCGGTGCCCGTACTGCTCCGCGATCGCCTCGCCGGTCAGCCCCTCCGACTCCAGCAGCGCGGCCACCTCGTAGGGGTGGACGGCCGGGGCGACGCGGTCGGCGAGTTCGGCGGCCAGCCGGTCGACCGCCGCGTGCTGTACGCCGTGCCCGGGACGGACCAGGGCGAGCGTGTGGTGGTCGGCCGCGCGCGGGACGGGCCTGCGGGCGTCGGCGAGGCGCAGCGCCAGCGTGTCCTGCTCCGCGCCGCCGGGTTCCAGCGCCATGGGCCCGCTCATCCGGTCGCGCTCCCCACCGGAGCCGCGCCGACCGCCGTGAAGGGCTCCCCGTCGGCCGCCGCGGGCACGGCCGCGGCGCCGAACGCCGACAGCTCCAGATAGATGGACCGGAAGGTGTCGATGGTCTGCCGGAGCGTGAACTGCTCGATCACCCGCAGCCGCGCCGCCTCGCCCATCGCCCGGCGCCGCCCGGCGTCACCCAGCAGCTCCAGCGCGGCGGCGGCCATGGCGGCCGGGTCGCGGGGCGGTACGACGAGACCGGTGCCGCCGACGGCCTCCCGCACGCCGCCCACGTCCGTGGAGACGGTCGCCCGGCCGCACGACATGGCCTCGATCAGGGTGAACGGGAAGCCCTCGCTGATGCTGGACAGCATCACCACGTTCCCGGCGGCGTACGCGTCCTTGATGTCCTCGACCCGGCCCTCGAAGGTGACGGCGTCCCCGTGGCCGAGTTGCGCCGCCAGCGCCTCGCAGCGCTCCCGGTACGCCTCGCCGCCGCGCGGCGTGCCGCCGAACAACCGCAGCCGCGCCGCGGGCAGTTCGGCCCGCACCAGGGCGAAGGCGCGGATCAGGGTCTCCAGGTCCTTGATCGGGTCGACCCGGCCGGCCCAGCTGAGCACCGGCTCCGAGGGCTCCGGACCGGCGGGCGGGAACGCGGCCGGGTCGACGCCGTTGTAGACCGTGCGTATGGACTCCGGGGCGGCGCCGCCCTGCTCCTCCCACAGCCGGTTGTAGCGGTTGCCCGGGGTGATCAGGGCGGCCCTGCGGTACGTCTCCTCGGCCAGCAGCCGGAAGAAGCCGAGGACGAGCGCCTTCACCGGCCACGGGTAGGGGGCGGTGCGGTAACCGAGGTACCGCTCGCGCAGATAGACCCCGTGCTCCGTCAGCAGCAGCGGTACTCCGTGCCGTTCCAGCGCGGCCAGCCCGGGCAGCACGGCCACGCCGCCGCTGACCGCGTGCGCCACGCCCTGTTCCGGGCACGGGGCGGCCAGCGGGCGCAGCGCGTGCTCCAGCAGGGCGGTCGCCGTCACCGCGTCGTGCACGGTGGGCCGGGCCTCGCGCACGGCGAGCCCCGGCCGGTTCCACACGGCGGTCAGGATGCCGATCGCCCGGTCACCGCGCAGGAACGGGCTCAGCCGGCCGTCCGCGGCGGCCCGCGCCATCCGGTACAGGGCGGGGCCGAACCCGGCCTCGGCCCGGGGGTCGAGCAGCGCGGTCACGAACCGCTCGTAGGCGGCCTCCAGCCGGCTGCGCTCACGCCCGCGCGGGAGGCGCCCCTCGGGGGCCGGGCCCCACATGGGCACGGAGACGACGCGGTCGACATGCGCGGGGATGTCCCAGACGACCGGTTCGCGCCCGGTGCCGGTGACGGCGACGACGTCGAAGCCCAGGTCGGGCATGCCGGTGACGAGTTGGTCGCACCAGACACTCACTCCGCCGTGACTGTGCGGGTAGGTGCCCTCGGTGAGCAGGGTGACGCGCGGCGCGCCGGGGCGCCGCGCGCCGTGGGGAACGTGCATCGGTGTGCTCCACGGCCGGGGTGTGGGGTGGCGGGACCTGCGGTGGGCGCGCTCAGCGCTCCGTGCCGTAGGGCACCGGCTCGCTCACGCCGGCCGGTACCCGGGTGCGCGGGGCGGCCGGCGTCGCGGCGGCCGTGTCGCCGGAACCGGTGACCGCGGTGGGAGCGGTGGCCGACGACGGCAGGGTGAGGGCGAGGGCGCCAGAGGCCCCCGGCGTCGTCCAGCCCGACACCGCACCGGCGTAGGCGTCGCCGAAGCCCGTGCCCGCGCGCTGGGTGCCGGCCGGCATGGTCGCCGGCACCGCGACGCCGTCGGGCGCCTCGACGGTCACGGCGGAGCCGACGCGGTAGGCGGTGACGTGGCCGGCGTCGACGGCCGCCTGCCAGGCCGCGCGGCGCTGGAGTTCGACGCCGATGTCCGCCATGCGCAGGTTCACCACGGGGGTGTTGTCGGCGAACAGCCCGGCGTAGCCGTCCAGGACACCGTCGAGGACGGGGTAGGCGATGCGGTCCTCGGCCAGGTTCGACTGGTGGATGAAGTGCGGCTTGGGGTCGTTGGCGAGGACGTGCCCGAGCGCGATGCGGGTCTCCAGCGGCACGATGTGGTCCGTGTAGCCGGTGGCCGTGTCCAGCGGTGCGGTCAGGCAGGTGGAGGTGGCCGGGTTGTCCTCGCAGATGCCGCTGCCGCCCTGGGCGCGGCTGGTGTAGATCCAGTTGTACTCGTCGACCTGCTCGGCCGCCCGCCCGGCGTTGTAGAAGACGTTCATCGGGTAGCGGGAGACGGTGGTGGCGCTGCCGACCCGGCGCTGCACGGGGTCGCGGGAGTTGTCCGAGCCGAGCCAGGTGACGCCGTTGTCCGTGAGGGCGGGGCCCAGGTTCGGGTTGTCGTCGGGCTGTTGCGGGGTCACCTTCAGGCCCGAGTGCTCACCGGTCACCAACTCGTCGTCGTCCAGCGGCAGTCCGGCGCCCTCGCCCCAGACGCGGTTGGTGGCGATCTCGTCCGCGATCTCGTTGCGGGAGACCCACCGGGTGCTGCCGTCGGCGTTCACGGCGCACTTCCACGGCACGACGCTGACGTCCTGGACGCAGCCGAGGAAGGCGTGCGTGTAGGTGTGGTTGATCCACCGGAACGCGGCACGGTCGGCGATCAGCTTGTCGGCGAGCGGGTCGGCGCCGTTGTTGTCCTGACGGAAGTCGACGCTGCCGGAGGCGTTGTAGGCCAGGTCCAGGGTGATGTTCCTGCTGTCCTGCCAGGCGAGGGCGTGGTCGACGTCGGCGGGGACCATGCGGATCGGGTCCGGCGTCCCCTCGCCCGGCGGGCAGTCCACGTCACCGGGCGTGCAGTTGAGCGCGGTGTCCCAGCGGTCGTCGGCCGCGAAGACGTCGTCGACGTGGACCGCGAAGTAGTTGCGGTCGGCGCCCAGGTGGACCCCGCCGGTCATCCACTCGACGATGCCCCGGGCGAGCAGCCGGAACTGCTGCTGGTACTGGTTGTAGACGAAGGTGACGACCAGTTCGCGCCGCCCGTCGTGCCGGTACTCGCCCACGAGCGAACCCTTGGTCGCGCGCCCGGGTATCGCCGCCTGGACGTACGGGACGAAGTCCGCGCCCGGCGCGGGCGTCGACAGATAGGCGTAGGACTCGCCCACGGAGGGGGAGTTGTCCTCGAAGGGCACGGCACCGTCCAGGTAGCCGAAGGGCCCGGCCAGACCGGCCTGGGTCACCTCGGCCCGTACGCCGTCCAGGCTGCCGGCGTAGCCGGTGCCGACCGCGTACTGGAGCCCGACCTCGGGGCGCGCGTAGGTGTACGCGTCGACCTGGGGGATCCCGTACGTCTGCTCGTAGGCGGCGAGGGCCGCCATCTCGCCCGAGTTCGCCGGGAAGGGGTTGTCGTTGGGCATGACCACGGCCTGGAACCTGGCGCGGGGCCGTCCGTCCACGGTGTCCGCCAGGAAGCCGGCGTCGATCGAGGGCCGGTCCGCGTCCCCGAGGTCGACCTCCGTGTACGGCGTCCCCGCGGTCCGCAGCTCGGCGGCGATGGCGTCGGTGGCCGGTCCTCCGTCGCTCACGACCAGCACGCGCAGGTCGACGCGCGGTGCGGGGTCCTCCGCCCGGGCCGTGCCGGCCGGTAGTGCGAGCGACGCGATCAGCGCGCCCACGGTGAGCGCCGTCGTGCGAATGGTCCGCTTCATGCGGTGAGATTCCCTCCCCCGGGCAGGGGTGGGCCGCCCCTTTCGGAGCCCCCCACCCCATGACAACGCCGCCGCTCCCCTGAGACGCCGGTCGTCAACGCATCCGTCGCGTCACATAGTGAGGTCTGTGTGGAGCTTTTGTGTGCCTGCTGCGGAACTTGACGGAAAAGCACTTGTGTCCATTCGGTCCCGGCCGGGCCGTGTCCGGTACCCGGGGAGCGCCGTCCGGGTAGGGGCCGGAATCCTCCGCAGGGCCTGTGTACTGCTGCGAAGCGACATCGGACGACCACGGAATGTCATATTCCGACCGATCCCGGTGTCAGAGGTCTGCACCAATGTGCCGACCGGCCCTGGTGCGAGATCAGGTCACGCGTGATCCACGAGCCGACGGCGGCCGGCCCGTCGTGGGGCCGGCCGCCGCCGGTGCTCAGTACGTGGGAGGGGGTGCGGTCAGGCGCACAGGACGCGGGTCTCCGGCGTGTAGACCGGGCCGCCGTTGACGCTCGCGCTGTCGCTGAACTCGGCGTAGTAGTACGAGTAGAAGCCGATGTTGCCGTTGCAGCCGGAGTCGGCGGCGACCTGGAGCGTCAGCGTGACGGTGCGGCTCTGGCCGGGCGGGATGGTGGCACCGTAGTTGGCGCCGAGGTCGGCGGGCCCGGTCCCGCTGCACGGGACGGCTCCGTTCTCCGCCGCCAGAGTGCAGCCGGTGAAGCTGTACTTGAGGTCCGGGCGCTGGGTGGTCAGCCAGGTCGGGTCGATCGTCTGGTACACGAACCAGATGTCGTACGTCTTGTTGTTCTTGATCGTCATCGACAGGTTCACCGTGCCGCCCGGCTGCGTGGTCGCCGCGTCGGTGCTGAACGTCAGCTCGGCCGGGGCCGGGTCGGCGGCGCTCGCGGTCGGCGCCAGGCCGAACAGGGCGAGGGCGAGGGCGATGATCGTGGCGAGAGAGAAGCGTCTCGTTCGTGTGGATCGCATGGCCCGGGACACTAGGCACGGCCCCCGCGCACCGTCTGCACCGCCGGGAACAGCGGGAACACGGCTCGGCCGGAAGTGTGCGTCCGGTGAAGGAGGTGTGACGGCACCGTCACAAAGGGTGGCTGCGGGTGTTCCCGCACGACAGCGCCGTGCGGGCACCGGCCCCGCCGGTGACCGTGCCGACTCGCCGCGCCGCACCGGCCGGCCGGCGGCAATGGCGGATTCCGGGTGCCCGCCGCGAGCGGCCCGTGCGCCCGGGACACGGGGTCCCCGGACGCACGGGCGCCTGGCTCAGCCTTCGGTCACGGGAACTGGGTGACCTTGGACGGCACGGTGTCCGTCCCCGACGTGGGCGCGCCGGTGTCGTTGATCACGTGGGCGTACTGGCCCTTGCCGCCCAGGGAGATCACCATCAGATGGCGCATCCTGACGCCCGGCTTGACCGGCACCTGGAACCCGTGGTGCTGGACGATCGTGTCGTCGGACGTGTAGTTGCAGTAACTGCCCAGCGCCACGGCGTCGTGCTCGCTCACCGTGTCGGCGACCTTGTAGGCGGCGTAGCCGACGATGCCGTCGTGGGTGATGGCGGCCGCGTTCGGGGCGTCGTACGCCTTCTCGTTCTGGAAGAAGATCGTCCGGCCGCGCTCCCCGCTCCAGTACACGTCGTACTTGTTGAAGTGCTCCACGAACAGGCCCGTCGCGAGGACGTCGTCGCCGTTGACGCGCAGCCCGTAGTCGGCCCGGTTGGTCTCCCAGCCGACGCCCTCGCCGTGGTCGGCCCGCCAGATCCAGGTGTGGTCGATGATCACGTCGTCGCTCTCGACCACGACGGAGTCGGTCGCCTTGCCCGGTCCGGCGCCGCCGACGCGGATGAACACGTCCTGCATGGTGGTGGGGTTGGCGGAGTGGTCGGCGCTCGCGCCCGGCGTCCCGATCCGCAGCAGCGCCTCGGACCGCACCGGACCGGCGTCGATCAGGAAGCCGGCGAGCCGCACGCCGTCGACGTCGGCGACGTGGAGGGCGTCGACGCCGTTGTCCGGGACGATCGTGGCCAGACCGAGGCCCAGCACCACGGTGTTGGCCCGGTTCACGTTGATGGTCCGGTCGACGTGGTAGACACCTGGCGTGAACAGCAGGTTGAGGCCCTGGTCGAGGGCGGCGTTGATCGTCGCCGCCGTCGCGCCCGGCTTGACCACGTAGAACTGGCTCAGCGGCAGCGAGGTGCCGCCGGCGTTCGCCGGCCAGGAGACTCCGCGCGCGTTGGTCCGCTTGGCGGGCACCCGCACCTTGTACTCGTTGCCGTCCAGGTAGAGGAACGGCTTCTCGCGCGAGATGGGCGTGGTGTCGAGCGTGGTGTACGGGCCGGTCTCGAAGTTGCTCGCCGGCGCGCCCTCGACGCCCGTGAAGGTCATGTTCCAGACGCCGTTGGTCCAGCCGCCGACCGAGCTGTCCCGGGTGTACCACTGCTGCTGCGAGTAGGGGCCGACCGTGCCGTCGATCTTCGAGTCGGCGATGTAGCCGCCGGAGGCCCAGCCGTAGCCGTTGGGGGCGAGGTTGAGGCCGCCCTTGACGTGGATGCGGCGGAACGGCGCGGCCTGCGCGACGGCCCAGCGGTCGGTGCCGTTGGACGGCGTGATCGCGAGGTTCTCGGCCGAACGCCAGAAGTTCTGGGTGGCGTTGCCGT
>NZ_WWHX01000971.1 GCF_009862125.1 Streptomyces sp. SID5910 | reverse complement strand
TGTGGAGGACGCGGGAGTCCCGTCCTGGAACCGGGGCACCCCCCGCGCGGGAGTCCCGTCGGGGAACCGGGGCACACCCCGGCCAGGCGTACCGGGACCACCCTGGGCGGCCCCACCGCCCCCGACACGCGGAGAACCATGCGCCGGGGTGCCGTCCGGGAACCCCGGGAAACCCTGCGCCTGCGCACCGCCCTGAACCCGCGGAAAGCCCTGCGCGGCCGCGCCGTCACCGAACCGGGGCACACCGTGCGCGGGCGTGCCGTCGGGAAGCCGGGGAACACCCTGACGCGACGCACCGTCGCCGAAGCGGGGTACACCGTGCGCGGGCGTGCCGTCGGGAAAGCGGGGAACGCCCCGACCCGGCGTGCCGTCGCCGAACCGCGGCACCCCGTGCGCGGGAGTCCCGTCCGCGAACCGGGGCACATCACGCGCGGGCGTGTCGTCAGGAAGTCGAGAGGCCGCCTGACCTGACGCGCCGTCGCCGAAGCGGGGCGGGCGTGGGGTCGCCTCGCCCCGGGTGTCTCCCGGCGCCGTGCCCCGTGGCGCCGGCCCCGGCGTTCCGTTCGCCGGCGGCGTCCACTCATCCGCCGGCGGCGCGGGCATGCGTCGTCGGCCCGGGCGTGCGGCCCGGTCGTCCCGTGCTGCCGCGGGGGCGTCCGCGCTGTCGCCCTTGGGGGCGGGTCCGCGGCGGCTGTGGCGTCCCACTCGCGCCTCAGCCTCCTGTGGTCTGGTTGGCGGGCTCGTCGTCGACGGCCCGGTCGGTGCTCCCGGCGACCGCCGGCTCCCCGGTGTCCGCGAGAAGTTCGCGGAACGCCGTGGCCACGGTCTCCGGGTATTCCATCATCGCCACGTGTCCCGCGTCCGGCAGGGTCAGCAGCCGGGAGCCACGGAAGGCGCGGGCCGCCCGCTGGGCCATGCGGTGGCCGACGAGCTGGTCCCGTCCACCGTAGACCAGCAGCGTCGGCGCGAGAACCCGTTCGGCCTGCCGCCACAGCCCGTACTGGCCGCCCACGGTGTACGCGTTGACGATCCCGCGCGCCGAACGCGCCATCGCGTCCCAGAAGTACGGCAGTCGCAGCCGCCGCTCCATCTCCTCCACGGCGTTGCGGAAGCCCTCCGGCGACACCTTCGCAGGGTCGCCGTAGCAGAGCGCCGTCACTCCGCGGACGCGCTGCTCGGGGGTCCACTCCCTGGTGAGCCGGGTGAACAGCGACACCACTCCCGGCAGCGCCAGCAGCCCCGTCGGCACCGCGCTGCGCTGCACGCGGATCTCCGGCAGCGCGGGCGACACGAGGGTCAGCGTGCGCACCAGGTCGGGCCGCACCGCGGCGACGCGCGTAGCGACCGCGCCGCCGAGCGAGTTGCCGAAGAGGTGCACGGGGCCGCGCCCGGCCGCGTCGAGGTGGCGGACGACCGCGCGCGCGTGGCCGCTGATCGAGTAGTCGCCGTCGTCCGGTGGCGGCGAGTCGCCGAAGCCGGGCAGGTCGACGGCCTCGCTGTCGACGACGTCGTCCAGCAGCGGCATCAGCGCCGACCAGTTCTGCGAGGAACCGCCGAGGCCGTGGACGTACAGCGCGGGCGGGAGCCCTTCGCGCGCGGGGCGCCTGGAGCGCACCGTCAGGGTGATGCCGGGCAGGTGGACCGAGCTGAGCCGCTCGCCCTCCGCGACCTTGACGGCCGCCACTTTCGGCAGCACGGTGGCGGGCGGCACGGACGGCGGCTCGGTCGAAGACATGCGGCAATGTTACGAGACGATCACGCAGTGGCTCATGTGTTCGCCATCACAGGGGCGGGTGCGGTACCGGGCGAGCCGGGTACCTGCGATCGGCGCACATGACGTCTGGCGGCCGAATCGGGTGTCTCCTAGGCTCATGGAGAGGGCACCCGCATGTGGCCCCTGCATCCAGGGACGTCCGTAGGAAGGGAGCCCAGCATGACCGTCGACCCCACCGACCCGGAGACCTTCGACGACGAGGACCGCGAGCCCCGGGAACTCGATGTCGAGGCCCCCGACGCCGACGCGGCGGAGCAGAACGCGGACATCGCGCCCGACCGCGACGATCCGCTGACCGACGTGGAACCGGACCGCGCCAACGAGGCCGACCTGGCCGAGCAGGCCCGGGTCGTCTCGCACGACGAGGACGACTACCGCTGAAGCGGGCGGCCGCCGAGCAGGAGGGAGGCCGATTTTTGCCCGTCCTGGGACCTTTTGAAACCTGTTGTGCGGCTTTCGCCACCGTCCGGTCCGTGAAATTCTGCGTCCGCACCGCGCACACCACGGTTACCGAAAAGTACGATGGCGACGCGGCGCACACCGCACGTGGACGACTTTGGGAGGCGGCGTGACAGCCATCGAGCAGACAGAGGCGGTACGCCCGCGGGGCACACGCCTTCCCCGCCGTGCCCGACGCAACCAGCTGCTGGGCGCCGCCCAGGAAGTGTTCGTGGCGCAGGGCTACCACGCCGCCGCGATGGACGACATCGCCGAGCGCGCCGGCGTCAGCAAGCCGGTGCTGTACCAGCACTTCCCCGGCAAGCTCGACCTCTACCTCGCCCTGCTGGACCAGCACTGCGAGGCGCTGATCCAGTCCGTGCGGAACGCGCTCGCGTCGACGACCGACAACAAGCAGCGCGTCCGGGCGACGATGGACGCCTACTTCGCGTACGTGGAGGACGACGGCGGCGCCTTCCGCCTGGTCTTCGAGTCGGACCTGACCAACGAGCCCGCCGTGCGCGAGCGCGTCGACAAGGTCACGAACGAGTGCGCCGAGGCGATCTGCGACGTCATCGCCGAGGACACCGGTCTCTCCCGTGCCGAGTCGATGCTGCTGGCCTCCGGTCTGGGCGGCCTCGCCCAGGTGGTGGCCCGCGCCTGGCTGCACAGCGACCGCAGCGTGCCGCGCGACCAGGCGGTCCAGCTGCTGACGTCGCTGGCCTGGCGGGGCATCGCCGGTTTCCCGCTGCACGGCACCGAGCAGCACTGACCGTCGCGCGTTCGGCTCACCGGGGCGTTCGTTCCCCCGGCTGTTCGCTCCTGGCGTTCTCGGGCGGAGCGTGTACGTCCCCTCACCGGGCTAATGTGTGCGGGGTACGGCGCGGAAGATCGCGCACTTCACTGACCGTCGGAGGGACATAGCCGTGGAGGTCAAGATCGGCGTGCAGCACGCGCCCCGCGAGATCGTTCTGGAGAGCGGTCAGAGTGCCGAGGAGGTAGAGCGCGTGGTGGCCGAGGCACTGGCCGGCAAGTCGCAGCTGCTGAGCCTCGTGGACGAGCACGGCCGCAAGGTCCTGGTCCCGGCCGACCGCCTCGCGTACGTCGAGCTCGGCGAGCCGAGCCCGCGCAAGGTGGGCTTCGGCGCGCTGTAGCCGACGGACGAAGCACGCAGAAGGGCCCGGCGGCCACGACCGCCGGGCCCTTCTCCGTTTCCCCGTACGGAGCACAGCTCACCCACAGGAGGAGGATTGCATTCCGCAGGTCAGGGGTAAGTCGGGCAGTGACCGTTTCGGGCAGGCCGGCCACGTGGGAGGGACCCCGACATGCTCCTGGAAGCGCTCAGCGCCTCGATCCTCGGCCTCGTCCTGGCCTGGGCCGCCGCCCGCCGTCTGCCGCACCGCCTCCCCGACCGCGTCCTGGTCCTGCCCACGGGGGTCGCCGGCGCCCTGTTCGGGGCGTTCGTCACGCACACCGCGCTCGGCGCCGGGGGGCTGCTGCCGGTCCTGCTGGGTGCGGCGGCCGTCTCGGCGGCCTCGCTGTCGCTGCTGCTGCGCCCGGAAAGACTGCGCCGCCGTTCGGCGACCGCCTGACCCGCCGCCGGTGGCGGCCGGCCGGACGGCACCGGCGCCGAGGTCCGGCCTAGGCCGCCAGCCCCAGCGCCGCCATCCGCTTGGTGTGCGCCTCGGTGATCCGGGAGAACATGCGGCCCACCTCGGCGAGGTCGAAGCCGTCCGCGACGCCGCCCACGAGCATCGTCGAGAGCGCGTCCCGGTCGGCGACCACCCGCTGGGACTGCGACAGCGCCTCGCCCATCAGCCGCCGCGCCCACAGCGCCAGCCGCCCGCCCACCCGCGGGTCCGCGTCGATCGCCGCGCGCACCTTCTCCACGGCGAAGGTCGCGTGCCCGGTGTCGTCCAGCACGGCCAGCACCAGGCTCCGGGTGTCGGAGTCGAGCCGGGCGGCGACCTCCCGGTAGAAGTCGCTGGCGATGGAGTCGCCGACGTAGGCCTTGACGAGGCCCTCCAGCCAGTCCGAGGGGTCCGTCTGCTTGTGGAAGCCGTCGTAGGCGGCCACGAACGGCTCCATGGCCGCCGTCGGCTCCTCGCCGATCTCGGCGAGCCGGTCGCGCAGCCGCTCGAAGTGGTGGAACTCCGCCGACGCCATCTTCGCCAGCTCCGCCTTGTCCGCCAGCGTGGGCGCCAGCTTGGCGTCCTCCGCGAGCCGCTCGAACGCCGCCAGCTCGCCGTACGCGAGCGCGCCGAGCAGGTCCACGACCGCGGCACGGTACTGCGGTTCGGCGGCCGCCGTCGCCCAGTCCTGGGCGGCGACTCCGGTGGCACCGGTGGCTCCGGTCACTCCGGTGGTTTCGGCGGGGGCGTCTGCGGCGTTGCCAGGCTTGTCAGAGCTCGTCATGCAGCGCACAATAGCCCGCCCGCCGCGGACCGTAAGGGCCTGGTCAGTCACTGTGACGACGACTACGTGACCAAATCGGCCATCGCGTGTGCGCGAATCCGAGGTATGGTGGTAATGCGCCTGCCGAGTATGTGACGTACGGGTACGTGACGTCTTCGTCGGGCCGCACGCATGAGGATGCCCGGTCGGTGGCCCGATCGGCTCCGACCCGACAGCCCTCCCTGCCGTACGCCACATCGCGTAGGCAATCCGGAGGGGGACCCTCAGTGGTACGAGCGCTGGAGCGTCGACAGAGGTCCCGTGTCCTACGGCTCACCCGTAAGGGCAGCCGACGTCCCCGACACGGTCCGGCACGACCCGCGCGCTCGCCTCGCACCACGCACACAGAAGAGGCAGCACCCTGACTACGACGTTCCGATCCCTCGGGATCCTCCCCGAGACCGCCGAAGCCCTTGAGGCCGTCGGCATCGTCAATCCCTTCCCCATCCAGGAGATGACGCTCCCCGTGGCCCTGTCGGGCACGGACGTCATCGGCCAGGCCAAGACCGGCACCGGCAAGACGCTGGGCTTCGGCCTCCCGCTCCTCGAGCGCGTCACCGTCCCCGCCGACGTTGAGGCGGGCCGCGCCGCCCCCGAGTCCCTGACCGACGCCCCGCAGGCCCTCGTCGTCGTCCCGACGCGCGAGCTGTGCCAGCAGGTCACCAACGACCTGCTCACCGCCGGCAAGGTCCGCAACGTGCGCGTCCTCGCGATCTACGGCGGCCGGGCGTACGAGCCGCAGGTGGAGGCCCTGAAGAAGGGCGTCGACGTGATCGTCGGCACCCCGGGCCGTCTGCTGGACCTCGCGGGCCAGAAGAAGCTGAGCCTGAAGCACATCAAGTGCCTGGTCCTCGACGAGGCCGACGAGATGCTCGACCTGGGCTTCCTGCCCGACGTCGAGAAGATCATCAACATGCTGCCGGCCCGCCGCCAGACCATGCTGTTCTCGGCGACCATGCCGGGCGCGGTCATCGGACTGGCCCGCCGCTACATGTCGCAGCCGACCCACATCAGCGCCACCTCGCCGGACGACGCGGGCGCGACGGTCGCGAACACGAAGCAGTTCATCTACCGCGCGCACAACATGGACAAGCCCGAGATGGTGGCGCGCATACTGCAGGCCGACGGCCGGGGACTGGCCATGGTCTTCTGCCGCACCAAGCGCACGGCGGCCGATCTGGCCGACCAGCTCAAGCAGCGCGGCTTCGCCTCCGGCGCGGTCCACGGCGACCTCGGCCAGGGCGCCCGCGAGCAGGCGCTGCGCGCCTTCCGCAACGGCAAGGTGGACGTGCTCGTCTGCACCGACGTCGCCGCCCGCGGCATCGACGTCGAGGGCGTGACGCACGTCATCAACTACCAGTCGCCGGAAGAGGAGAAGACGTACCTGCACCGCATCGGCCGCACCGGCCGCGCGGGCGCGAAGGGTACGGCGATCACGCTGGTCGACTGGGACGACATCCCGCGCTGGCAGCTGATCAACAAGGCGCTGGACCTGGGCTTCAACGACCCGCCGGAGACGTACTCCACGTCCCCGCACTTCTACACCGACCTCGGTATCCCCGAGGGCACCAAGGGCGTCCTGCCGCGCTCGGAGCGCACGCGCGCCGGGCTGGAGGCGGAGGAGCTGGAGGACCTGGGCGAGCCGGGCGGCCGGGGCGGTCGCGCCCGCGGCGGCCGTGGCGGCCGCGACGAGTCCCGCTCCGCGGACCGCGAGCGTTCCTCCGACCGTTCCTCCCGTACGACGCCGCGTCGCCGTCGCCGTACGCGGGGCGGGGCGCAGGTGGACGCGTCGGTCGCCGGGAGTGCCGCGCCCGAGACCGTGACCGGCGGCGCGGACGGCGCCCCGGACGCGACCGAGGGTCCCCGCACCCTGCGCCGGCGTCGCCGTACGCGCAGCGGTGAGTCGGCCCAGCAGCCGGTGACGGCCGTCGCGACCGAGGCCGCGGCGCCGGAGGCGGCAGTGGCGGTGGCTACGGCTGAGGGCACGGCTCCGGAGGTTGCGGAGAGCGCCGAGGCTTCGGCGAAGCCGCGTCGTCGTCGCACCCGCAAGTCGGCCGAGACGCCGGTGGCCGAGGCCGCCGTGGTGGACGCTCCCGTGACCGAGGTCGCCGAGGCGGCCGCGGTCGAGGCGCCCGTCGAGAAGCCGCGCCGGCGCACCCGTAAGGCCACGGCTTCGGCTGCCGCCGAGTCTGCGGTCGACACGGCCGAAGGTGTGGCCGAGCCCGCGGAGTCGAAGCCGCGCCGGACGCGCAAGAAGGCGGCGGCGCCGGTGGAGACTGCCGAGACGGCGGAGCCTAAGCCCCGTCGGACTCGCAAGGCCGCCGCTGCTCCGGAGACCGTCGAGGTCGTGGAGGCTCCGGAGGCCGTCGAGGCCAAGCCGCGTCGGACCCGGAAGACCGCTGCCGCCAAGGCGGAGACGGCGGTCGACACCGCCGAG
>NZ_WWHX01000099.1 GCF_009862125.1 Streptomyces sp. SID5910 | reverse complement strand
TGCTCGCTGGTGACCCGTCCCGTCTCCGCCGAGCAGATCAGCGCCGCGGGCGGTGTGCTGCACCGGTCGATGTTCCGGCTGGGCTGGAGCCGTGTACCCGGTGCCGAGGCGCCCGTGCGGCATGCCGGGCCCGCGCCCGTCCTGCTGGGCGGCGCCGGACTGGCATCCCGGGACGCGTGGGCGGAGGAAGCTCTCGACCGGACCTCGTTCCACGAGGACGTCGACGCGCTGTGCGCGGCGCTCGAAGAGGGCGCGGCCGTGCCTCCACTGGTCGCCTGTGTGCTGCCGTCCGCACCGGGTGTGCGCGCCGACGAGGTCGGGCACGCCGTACACCGGGCCCTGGCCCTGATCCAGGGCTGGCTGGCCGACGAGCGTCTCGCCGGCTCGCGGCTGCTGATCGTCACCCGTGGTGCGGTGACGGTCGAGGACGCCGGTGACGTCGCGGATCTCGCGGCGGCCGCCGTGTGGGGGCTGGTGCGGACCGCGCAGACCGAGCACCCGGGCCGTTTCCTGCTGGCCGACCTGGAAGCCGGTACGGCCGCCGCCGAGTCGGGGCGGCCGTCGGAGCTGACCGCCGAGGACCTGTCGCTCCTGGCCGCCGCCGCGTCCTGCGGCGAGCCCCAGGTCGCCGTCCGGGGCGGGAGCCTGCTGGCCCTGCGCCTGGACCGGGTCAGGACCACCGAGACGGCACCGGCCCCTTCGGCGACCTGGGACCCCCAGGGCACCGTCCTGGTGACCGGCGCCGCCGGCACGCTGGGCGGACTGGTCGCACGCCATCTCGTCACGGAGGCCGGCGTCCGGCACCTGTTGCTGATGAGCCGCCGGGGCGGCGACGCCGACGGCGCCCGAGCGCTGGCCTCGGAGCTGTCGGCCGCCGGCGCCTCCGTCACCTGGGCGGCCTGTGACGTGGCGGACCGGGCGGCGCTCGCGGACGTCCTGGCGGCCGTTCCGGCCGACCGTCCGCTGCGCGCCGTGGTGCACACCGCCGGTGTACTCGACGACGGCGTCATCGACTCGCTCACCCCGGAACGGGTGGACGCGGTCCTGCGTCCGAAGGTGACCGCCGCGGTCAACCTCCACGAGCTGACCGAGACGCTCGACCTGTCGGCGTTCGTGCTGTTCTCGTCCGCCGCGGGCACCTTCGGCACCGCGGGCCAGGCCAACTACGCCGCCGGCAACGCGTTCCTCGACGCACTGGCGAGGCGCCGACGCGCCGCCGGCCTGCCCGCCCTCTCCCTCGCCTGGGGTCTGTGGGACCTGGGCGACGGCATGGCCGGCGGCCTGGCCGGTGCCGACCTGCGACGCATCGCACAGTCCGGGGTGCTGGGTCTGTCCGCGGAAGAGGGCCTGACGCTGTTCGACACCGCCTGCGCGGCGGACGCGCCCGTCCTGATACCGATGCGCCTGGACACGGCGCAGGCCGGCCGCGGCGGTGACGTGCCACATGTGCTGCGTGACCTGGTGCGGCCCATGAACCGCCGCTCCGCCGACACCGCCCGGGACGCGGGCCCCGCGCAGCTGCGGGAACAGCTCGCAGGCGTCTCGGCCGCCGACGGCGAACGGCTCGTGCTGAGCGTCGTACGCCGGAACGTGGCCGCGGTCCTGGGCCACGCGGAGGCGGAGGCCGTGGAACCGGGCCGGGCCTTCCAGGACTTCGGATTCGACTCCCTGACGGCCGTCGAGCTGCGCAACCGGCTCACCACGGTCACCGGTCTGCGCCTGCCCTCCACCCTCGTCTTCGACTACCCGACCCCCGCCGCCCTGGCCCGGCACCTCCACGAGGAACTGACCGGCCAGGAGGACACCGCACGCCCCACCGTTCCCGCCCTCCCCGTCGGTGCCACCGGCGAGGACGACGACCCCGTGGTCATCATCTCCATGGGGTGCCGCTTCCCGGGCGGCGTCGGCACCCCCGAGGAGCTGTGGCACCTGCTCGCCGAGGGCCAGGACGCCATCTCGGGCTTCCCCGAGGGCCGCGGCTGGGACGCGGAAGGACTGTACGACGCGGACGCGGACACGGACGGCAAGAGCTACGTCCGTGAGGGCGGCTTCCTGCATACGGCCGGCGACTTCGACCCGGCTTTCTTCGGCATCTCGCCGCGTGAGGCGCTGGCGATGGACCCGCAGCAGCGGCTGCTGCTGGAGACC
>NZ_WWHX01000970.1 GCF_009862125.1 Streptomyces sp. SID5910 | reverse complement strand
ACGCCCCCCCACATCGCCACAAGGCACCTTTCCCTTCACCCGAGAAAGCAGGAAAACGGGGCATGGCAACACGTAGAGGATTTCTGGGCACCGCGTCGGCCGTCGGGGCGGCGACCTTACTGACGGGCCAGACCGCCTCCTCCGCCTCGGCGGCCACCACCGGCACCACCGCGACCGACCAGAAGGCCGCACGCGACGCGATACGCGCCGTCAACGCCAAGATGCGCGCCAACTACGCGACCCTGAAGAGCGAACTGACCACTCAGCTCAGCCCGGTCGTCGTCGTCTCCAACAACGCGGTCGGCGGACGCTTCACCCTCATCAACAACGGCAAGCAGGTCGAGACCGTCGACCCGGTCCCCGAGTACTTCGAGCTGGCCAAGTCGATCGCCCACGTACCCCTGGGCGTCTTCTCGGTCCTCGCCTCCTACCTCAGCGACCAGGTCCCCAACATCCCCAACGCCGCCCGCATCGACCCGCACGACCTCGACATGGTCGTCACCAAGGCACCGGGCGACAAGGGCTGGATCACCCCGCTCAACGCGTTCAAGACCACGCTCCAGACGGCCTACACCAAGCTCGGCACGGCAAATCTTCCGCTCGACCTCGAGAACTCCTGCGACAAGATCCTCAGCGAGGCCGTCAAGTTCATCGACGCGTCCGTCAAGGCGCAGTCGTTCGACATGGTGTCGTTCAACCGGTTCGCCGCCACGGTCTACCCGGCCATCCGCGTCAACATGACCTTCGCCGCCACCGCGCAGAGCACCGGCATCGAGGGCCTGATGAAGCGGTGGCGCACGCTGATCGGCGAGGCCGCGTGGAGCAACCTCTACGTCACGGTGCTGTCGATCTGGACCACGGCCGAGCTGAACCAGGCGTCCATCATCATCCGCCGCACCATGAACCAGGCCAAGGTGAACACCCACCTGATCGACCTGCCGACCGTGGAGACCCCCTCGGACCCGATCGCCGTGGCCCTGGACAACCTGGCCCGCATCGTCCAGGACAACGTCGCCGCGGAGATGGTCTTCAACACCGACCTCAAGGTCGCCGACGCCCTCAAGGGCAAGGAGGACCTGCTCTCCGACGAGATCCTCCAGCAGATCGGCGGCACGGCACCCGTCGCGAAGACGGCCGGTTTCGCCGCGACGGCGGCGGCCGGCACCTGCCCGATCACCGGGCACACCGCGGCGGTGTGATCACCGGGCGTCCCCCGCTCCCGGGGCGGGGGACGCCTCCGACGCCTCCTCGCACTCGAACCACACCGTCTTGCCGCGGCCCGGCCCCGGCCCCACGCCCCACTTGTCGGCCACCGCGTCCAGCAGCACCAGCCCCCGCCCGCCCTCGGCGTCGTCCGGCACCTCCTCGGCCAGGCGCGGGCGCCGCGGACTACCGTCCGTCACCTCGACCCGGACGCCCGCCCGGTCCGCCCGCCGCAGCAACAGCAACGTGCAGCGGCGGTCCGGGACATGGCGTACGACGTTGGCCAGCAGCTCGGTCACGCCCAGCTCCACGGCATCGGTCAGCACGGTGAGTTCCCACTCGGCGAGATACGAGCGGACGATGCGCCGGACATGGCGGGCCGAGTGCGCGCCGGCGGTGAAGCGCATCGTGTACTGGTCCGCGCGGGGGCCCATCAGGGTCGGGGGAAAGTAATCGTTCACAGCACGAGCGTGACGGCGGGCGACTACCCTGGGCTACCGGACGAATACAACCGGTCCCCCAGTGGGCCGAGTCGCGCGAGAGGGGCCGCTGCGTGACCCACATCAACATCCTCGACCCGGGCGCCTCGCCGCTCGACTACTACGGCTTCGAGCTGCGCCGGTACCGGGAGGCCGCGGGACTGACCCAACGGCAGCTCGGCGACATCGTCAACTACACGGGCTCGCTGATCGGCCAGATCGAAACGGCGAGGAAGTTGCCGACGCGGGAGTTCAGCGAGCGGGTGGACGCGGCGCTGGGGACGGGTGGGTTACTTTCGCGGCTGGTCACGCTGGTGTTGCGCAGCCAACTCCCAGCGTGGTTTCAACAAGTGGCCGAGTTGCAGGCGAGGGCGACGGAGATCTACTCGTTCGAGACGCAAATGATCCACGGTCTCCTTCAGACCAAGGCGTACGCGCGGGCCGTCCTGGGCGTGCTGGACCGGGACAACCTCGATGACCGCACCGCCGTGCGGATCGCCCGCCAGGCCATCTTCGAGAAGGAGGAGCCGCCGGTCTTCTGGGCCGTGCTCAGCGAAGCCGCGCTCCACCAGGAGATCGGCGGCAGGGAGGTCATGCAGGAGCAACTGGCCCATCTGTTGGCCTTCGAGAGCGAACCACGGATCAACATCCAGGTACTGCCGTTCGCGGCGGGTGCGCACGCGGGACTGCAAGGCTCGTTCGACATCTACCGTTTCGGGAGCGACCCCACCATTGTCTACACCGAGGGATACGGAAGCGGGCATCCGGCCGCCAACCCAGACACCGTCAAGAACTGCTCACTCCGTTACGATCATCTCCAGGCATCCGCGCTCTCCCTCAGGGACTCGGCGGAGCTGATCCGGCGCTTGATGGAGGAACGCGATGGAAAGCAAGCCGACTCTGACGGGGATCCAGTGGCGTAAGTCCAGCTACAGCGGCGACCAGGGCGGGAACTGCGTCGAGGTCGCCGAGCTGACCTCCGCCGTCGCCGTCCGGGACTCCAAGAACCCGGCCGGTCCCGCCCTGGCCCTCACCCCCGCCACCTTCACCACCTTCATCGACTGGGCGGCCACCACCGCCAACTGACCCGGGCCGGGGTCCGATCAACGTTTCTGTTCGATTTATCGTCTTCGCACATGCGTCCACACCGGACGCTCCTGACGAAGCCGAACGGAAACCCCGACCGTGGTCCCTGCCGATCTCACCGTCTCCCGGCCCGACCAGCGGTCGGACAGACGCCCGGACAACGCGCCGCGCGCCTTCTGGTACCGGCACCGCGTCCCGCTGCTCGCGACGCTGCCCACCCTCCCCCTGTACGGGGTGTGGTGGGCTTTCCTCGCCACCGGCGGCGGTGACCTGGCCGCGCAGTACACGTGGGCGGACTTCGCGGCGCAGCACGGCGGTTCGGCGTACGGCCTGTTCTGGTACGGCGGCATGCACACCGCCAACTACAGCGTCATCTCCCCGTACTTGATGGCCGCGCTCGGCGTCCGCACGGTCACCGTGGCGGCGGGGCTCGCGTCCTCCTGGCTGGCGGCCGTGCTGATCAGACGGGCCGGGGTGCGCCGGCCGCTGTGGCCCGCGCTGCTGGCGTCGCTCGCGCTGTGGTGCGACGTCGCCTCGGGGCGGACCACGTTCGCCCTGGGCGTCGCCTTCGGGCTGGCCGCGTGCGTGCCGCTGGTCCGCGAGCGGCGGCTCGCGCTGGCCACCTCGTACGCCGCGCTGGCGACGCTGGCGTCCCCGGTGGCGGGGCTGTTCCTGGCCGTGGTCGGAGCCGGGTTCCTGCTGGTGCGGGACTGGGGGCGGGCCCTGGTGCTGCTGATACCGCCCGCCGCCGTCGTCGGGCTGACCACGCTGTTCTTCCCGTTCACCGGGGAGCAGCCGATGCCGGCGGACCGGATCTGGCAGCCCGCCGTGCTCGGGCTGGCCGTCGCCGTGCTGGTGCCGCGCACCTGGCGGGTCGCCCGGTGGAGCGGCGCCGTGTACGCGGTGGGGACGGTGCTGACGTATCTGATCGCCTCGCCCGTCGGGACGAACGTCGAACGGTTCGTGGAGCTGTTCGCGCCCGCCGCGCTGCTCGCCGCCCTGTTCTCCGTGCCCCGGACGCGCCGGGTCGCGCACACGCTGCTGGTCGTCGCGCTCGTCTTCTCCGTCGGGTGGGTGGGGAAGAAGACCGTGGACGATCTGCGGGTCTCCACGGCGGTGCCCGCCTGGGCCGCCGAGACGGACGGGGTGGTACGGGCGCTGAAGGGACTCGGGGCCGACCGCACCCGCGTGGAGGTCGTACCCGCCCGCAACCACCGCGAGGCCATGCGGCTCGCCCCGCACATCAACATGGCGCGCGGCTGGAACCGGCAGCTCGACGTCGAGCGCGGCCGTCTCTTCTACGACGGCAGCTTCTCCCCGGCCGCCTACCGGGCCTGGCTGGACCGCTGGGCCGTCGGTCTCGTCGTCCTGCCGCTCGGCCGACCCGACGGCCCGGCCAAGGCGGAGGCGGCACTCGTGCGGGACCCGGCGCTGCGGCCCGGGTGGCTGGAGCCCGTCTGGCAGGACGAGCACTGGCAGGTCTACCGGGTGCGGGACGCCGTACCGCTCGTCTCCGCTCCGGGCACGGTCGTGACGAGCAGCGGCGTCGATCTGGTGCTGCGCGCGGAGCGGCCGGGCCCGGTCACCGTGCGGGTCGCCTGGTCGCCGTGGCTGCGCACCGACGGCGGGTGCCTGACCCGGGACGGCGAGTTCACGCGGCTGACCGTCCCGGCGGCGGGCGAGTACCGGCTCAGCTCGGCGTACCTTCCTTCGCCGACGACGACGCCGGACCGCTGCTGACCTCGCCGGCCGGGGGGCGGGGGACCGTGGCCGGGGTCTGCGCGGCGGCCGTCACCGTACGCGCCCGGGGGCCCTGGAACAGGTACGCCAGCCCGAAGCCGCCGCCGACCACGAGCGCGCCGCCCACCGCGTCCAGCACCCAGTGGTTGCCGGTCGCCACGATCGCCGAGACCGTGAACAGCGGATGGAGCAGGCCGAGGGCCTTCATCCACACCTTCGGGGCGATGACCGCGATCGCCAGCCCGCACCACAGCGACCAGCCGAAGTGCAGCGACGGCATCGCCGCGTACTGGTTGGTGAGCGCCGTCAGCGTGCCGTAGTCGGGCTGGGAGAAGTCCTGCACGCCGTGCACCGTGTCGATGATCCCGAGCCCCGGCATCAGGCGCGGCGGGGCCAGCGGGTACAGCCAGAAGCCGACCAGGGCCAGCAGGGTGGCGAAGCCGAGGGAGGCGCGGGCCCAGCGGTAGTCGACCGGGCGGCGCCAGTACAGGACGCCGAGCACGGTCAGCGGGACGACGAAGTGGAACGACGTGTAGTAGAAGTCGAAGAAGTCCCGCAGCCAGCCGACCTTCACCACGGCGTGGTTGACCGCGTGCTCGATGTCGATGTGCAGGAAGCGTTCGAGGTCGAGGATCTGATGGCCGTGCTCCTCCGCCCGCGCCCGCCCGGCCGAGTTGCTGCCGCCGGTCGCCGCGAGCCTGACCTGGGAGTAGGCGGCGTAGGTGACGCGGATGAGGAGGAGTTCGAGGAGGAGGTTGGGGCGGGTGAGGACCCGGCGCAGGAAGGGCAGCAGGGGGACGTGCTTGAAGCGGGTGGGGACGGGCGCCGCGTGGCTCGTCGGGAGCGGGGTGTCGTAGTACGGGGAGCTGCGGGGCAGGAACGGCACGGCGACGGCCGCGGCCAGCGCCGCGAGGAGGACGACGTTGTCCCGCAGCGGGAACAGGGTCGCCATGTTCGGCAGCATCATCTTCGCGGGCAGCGTCATCACCAGGACGACGGCGACCGGCCACACGTACCGGTCGGAGGCGCGCTTGCCGACCCGGCCGACGACCGCGAGCAGCACCCACAGCAGCTGGTGCTGCCAGGTGGTCGGCGACACGGCGACCGCCGCGCAGCCGGTGACGGCGACGGCGAGCAGGAGCTGCCCGTCCCGGGCGTAGCGCACGGCCCGGCGCAGGGCGAGGACGGCGACGGCGGCGCCGAGGACGAGGAAGAGACCGATCTCCAGGGGCCCGGAGAGACCGAGCCGCAGCAGGGCGCCGTGCAGGGACTGGTTGGCGAGGTCGTCGGCCGCGCCGCCGAGCCCGACGCCCGCGAGGTGGTGCACCCAGTAGGTGTAGGAGTCGTGCGCCATCGCGGCCCAGGCGATCGCCGTGCAGGCGGCGAAGGCGGCGGCCGTGGAGGCGGCGGCGCGTCTGCGGTCGGTGAACCACAGCAGGGGCACGAAGAGCAGCACGGTCGGCTGGAAGGCGGCGGCGATGCCGATCAGGGCGCCGCCGGCGCGTTCGCCGTGCTCGCCGCGGACGGCGAAGCAGCCCAGCAGGACGAGGAGGACGGGCAGGATGCTGGTCTGGCCGAGCCACAGCGCGTTGCGCACCGGCAGCGACAGCATCAGCAGGCTGATCGCGACGGGCGCCGCCAGCAGCGCCGTACGGCGGCCGACCGGCCGGGGCAGGGCGCGGGCGGCGACCAGGCCGAGGGCGACGACGAGGAGGAGTGAGCCGAAGGTCCAGCCCCAGCCGAGGGCCTGTTCGGCGGCGCGGGTGAAGGGCTTGAGGACGAGGCCGACGAAGGGGGTGCCGGTGAACTGCGTGGAGTCGTAGAGCGAGCCCTCCACGTGCAGGACTCCGTGCTCGCCGACCCAGGTCTCCAGGTCGGTCAGCCGTTCCCCGCGGGGGGTGCCGAGGACCGCGGCGAGCTGGCGCACGGCGAGGACGGCGGCCACCAGCCACAGTCCGAGGCGCGCCGCGCGCAGCCGTGCTCTGGTCGCCGCGACGGCCGGTGCCGCTCCGAAGGCATCCGCCGGCCGCCCACTGTGCTCCGCATTCGCCACGCCCCGCGGCCTCCCGCCCCGCTCGCCCGCGCACCCGTGTGCGCGGTGCCGTCCCTGCGCACCCTACGAGGGCTCGCACCGCCCCCTGGGGGAGACGCAGGAAACCCCTGTCCCGCCTGACCGCCGTCCGGCATCGGCGCCGGTCGAGCGGCCCGTTGGCCGCCCTTTTGTCCGCATGACGATAGTCCGGTCCCACTTCGGGTGGCTCGCGCCCCCTCCCGGCACCCCCTCCCCCGACCCGGGCGGAGCGAGAAGGATCACAGGTCAGGGGCGCAGGACGCGCTCCGTACCGAAGAGACGTCCCTGCGTGCACGTCATATTGATGCAGTGAGCAACGAACAGTTTACCGGGCGTAAGCGGCACACCACCGCCTATGGTCGCTTTTCGGCCAGTGGCGCGTTGCCGCGGGCCCCTTCCGACCCGGCGACAGCGCCGCCGTGCGGGTCGCGGTGTCCCTGTCCCCGTCGAAAGGTAGGCGAGCGGAGCTTTGTCGGCTGCCACCGTCGCATCCCCCCTGTCCCTCGAGAAGCCGGGCCGCTCCGGCGCGGGCGTCACCGCCACCGACCCGGCACTCGTCCGACGCGCCGTGAAGGCGGCGGCGCTCGGCAACGCCATGGAGTGGTTCGACTTCGGCGTCTACAGCTACATCGCCGTCACCCTCGGCAAGGTCTTCTTCCCCTCGGGCAACCCGACCGCCCAGCTCCTCTCCACCTTCGGTGCCTTCGCCGCCGCGTTCCTGGTCCGGCCGCTCGGCGGCATGGTCTTCGGTCCGCTCGGCGACCGGGTCGGGCGGCAGAAGGTCCTCGCCGTCACGATGATCATGATGGCGGCGGGCACGTTCGCGATCGGCCTGATCCCGTCGTACGCGACGATCGGCGTGTGGGCGCCGGTGCTGCTGCTGGTGGCCCGCCTGGTGCAGGGCTTCTCGACCGGCGGGGAGTACGCGGGCGCGTCCACCTTCATCGCCGAGTACGCGCC
>NZ_WWHX01000969.1 GCF_009862125.1 Streptomyces sp. SID5910 | reverse complement strand
AGCGGTCCCCGGTGCCGGGCGACGACATCGGTGACGACGTCCCCGACGACCAGCAGCGCGTCGCCCGCTCCGGCGGTCACGCCCCGGTCCACGCCACCGCGACACGTGCCGCCAGCCGTACGTTGCCGCGCACCGCCGCCAGATTGGCGCTCAGCGACGCGCCGTCGGTGTGCCGCACCAGATGGTCCAGCAGGAACGGGGTGACCGCCTGGCCCGTGACCCCCTCCTCCTCGCACGCGTGCAGCGCGTCGGCGAGCACGCGTGCGTGCAGTGCGGGATCGAGTTGCTCCTCCTCGGGGACGGGGTGGGCGACGACGAGCGCCGACTCCGGGCCGCCGACCGTGTCCTGGGCCCGCATCACCGCCGCCACCTCCTCCGGGGTGCGCAGCGTCCAGTCCACCGGATGCCCCGAGTCGGACAGGTAGAAGCCGGGGAAGCGGTCCGTGCCGTACCCGGCGACCGCGACCCCCAGCGTCTCCAGCCGCTGGAGGGTCGCCGGCACGTCGAGGATGGACTTCACGCCCGCGCACACCACCGTGATCCGGGTGCGTGCCAGCAGACCGAGGTCGGCCGACTCGTCCTGCGTCGCGGTCCACTCCCGGTGCACACCGCCGAGCCCGCCGGTCGCGAAGACCCGCAGCCCCGCCCGGGCGGCCAGCAGCGCGGTCGCCGAGACGGTGGTCGCCCCGCTCGCGCCGGCGGCCACGGCGAGGGGCAGGTCGCGGTGGCCCAGTTTGCGGATGCCGTCCTCGTTCGCGATCCGCTCCAGCTGCTCCTTGTCCAGGCCGACATGGGGCCGTCCGTCCAGCACGGCGATCGTCGCCGGTACGCCGCCCTCCTGCCGCACGGCCGCCTCCAGCTCCCGTGCCACCAGCAGGTTCCGCGGGCGCGGCAGCCCGTGCGCGATGATCGTGGACTCCAGGGCCACCACGGGGCGACGCGCGTCGAGCGCCTCCCGTACCTCTTCCGACACCGTCAGCATCACGCGCCTGCCTCCCCAGTCCGTCGGTTCTCCCTCATCTCTGGCGGTCGGGGGACCGGGTCAAACCACGTGCGGCGGCTCGGGTCAGAACAGCGGCTCGGGCAGCACGCCCTCCAGCGCGAGCAGCCGTCGCTTGGTGTCCAGGCCGCCGCCGAACCCGCCGATGCCGCCGTCGCTCTCCACGACCCGGTGGCAGGGCACGACGACCGGCAGCGGGTTGGCGCCCATCGCCACGCCCACCGCCTGGGCGGCCCCGGGCTGGCCCACCCGCCCGGCGAGATCGCCGTAGCCGACGACCGAGCCGTAGGGCACACCGGACGCCAGCTCCCGCAGCACCTGCCGGTTGAAGCCCGATATCAGCGACCAGTCCAGCGGCAGGTCGAAGTGGTGCCGCTCGCCCGCGAAGTACGCCTCCAGCTGCCGTATCGCCTCGGCCAGCAGCGGGGAGCCGGGCGCCTCGACGGGGCGGGTTCCCAGCCGGGACGCGAGCCGTTCCAGCGCCCGGTCGCGCACGGCGTCCGTGGCGTGGAAGACGACATTGACCAGGCCGTCACCGGTCGCGGCCAGGAGCAACGGGCCGATGCCGGTACCGGCCACGGTCCACACGACCTGCTGCTCGTCCTGCCCATGGCTGTCCATGCGCCCACCGTACGGCCCGCCACTGACAACGCCCGGGGCGTCGTGGGATCAGCGGCCGGAGGAGGCCGCCGCCTCGCCGACCGCGTCCCGGACCACGTCGGGCTTGTTGGTGATGATGCCGTCCACCTCGTACCCGGCGACCCGCCGGGCGGTGTCCGCGTCGTCGACCGTCCAGGTGAAGACCTCCATGGCCCTGCCGTGCGGCCCCGTGAAGGTGTGGACGGTGGCGACGTAGCTCTGGGAGATCGTGCCGTGGGACGGGTTGATCTGGTCGGTGAACCGGGCGTACTCGGGCAGGTCCGCCACGGCCGGGGTGCCGAGGAACCCGGTCTTGACGGCCGGCTTGAGCTCGTGGACGGTCCTGATGCTGTTCGCGTCGAAGCTCTGCACGGTCAGCCGGCCGGCCACGTGCCGCCGGTCGAGCCAGCCCTCGTTGGCGAGGACCTTGAGGGTCTGCCGCTCGATTCCCGGGTAGAGCGCCGGGCTCTTGAGCTCCAGCAGCAGCTTCTGGTGGTGCCGCTCCACACGGTGCACGTACTGCTCCAGCGTCGGCACGCGCGCGCCCGCGTATTCGGCGCCGAACCAGCTCCCCGCGTCCAGCCGGGCGATCTCCGCGGCGGTGAAGTCCTTCACCTTCCAGGGCGCGCGGTCCGGGAAGACCTGCTCGACGTCGGTGGTGCGCTGGAGGCTCTCGTCGTGCAGGACGACGAGCTCGCCGTCCTTCGTGCGCTGAACGTCGTTCTCCACCCAGCGGATGCCCAGCTCGGCCGCCTTGTCGATGGCGGCCAGCGTGTTCTCCGGCGCGTAGGCGGAGGCGCCCCGGTGGGCGACGACCGTCGGCGCCTCGCCGCTGTCCAGGGTGTCTGCGTGGGAACCGGGAGCCATGAGGACGACCCCCACGAGCGCGGTGGTCAGGACGGCAACTGCGCGCGCGTACATGCGTACTCCTCGCATCGAGCGTTCACGGACAGCACCACTGTGACAGCAGAGCGTCAACGAGAGATGGGTGCAGAATGGCCACAGGCTGAATGGAGTTGCTCAACTCCGCTCACCGGGGCCGCACAACTGGGGCAGGGCCGTGATTCTTTGCCGGAGAATCGTTCGACCATTCCGGTGGGGGTCATACTCTCTGCCTCGGCCCTGACCCGTTCGTACGGTCCTGGGAAGGGCGCACATCCGGGCATTCCGGGACGTAAAAGGGCGGAAGGGCAGCCGCACATGCAAGGCACGGTCGACGGATTCAACTACGGACTCGTCACACCGCTGGTGGCCTACCTCATGGCCTGCCTGGGCGGGGCCCTCGGCCTGCGCTGCACCACCAGGTCGATGCTGGTCACCCGTTCGTGGCGCCCCGCCTGGCTCGCCCTCGGCTCGGCGGCGATCGGCTCCGGGATATGGACCATGCACTTCATCGCGATGATGGGGTTCACGGTCGAACACACGCCGATCCGCTACGACTGGGCGATGACCTTTGCGAGCCTGGCCGTCGCCATCGTCATGGTGGGCGTGGGGATCTTCATCGTCGGCCACCGGGGCGCACGGGGAACGGCCCTGTTCACCGGCGGCACGATCACCGGCCTGGGCATCGCCTCGATGCACTACCTGGGAATGGCCGGTATGCGGCTGGACGGGCAGCTGGAGTACAACACGTTCACCGTGGCCGTGTCCGTCGCCATAGCCATGGCCGCCGCCACCGCCGCCCTGTGGGCGGCCGGGCAGGTCCGGGGATTCCTCTGGAGCCTGGGCGCGAGCCTCGTGATGGGCCTCGCCGTCACCGGCATGCACTACACCGGCATGGCCGCGCTCGACGTCCATGTGCACGGCACGTCCGACCCCGGCACGGGCGGCGCACCGGCCGAGCTGCTCGCCCCCATGCTGATCGGCCCCCTCGCCTTCCTCCTCCTGGCCGCCGTCGTGGTGCTGCTCGACCCGCTGATGGTCCTGGGGCGGCCGGCCGGAGCGCCCGTGGAGCACAAGCCGGGCATCCCCGCCCACGGCGCTCCCGTGCCGAGGGCCCGCCGCCCGGTCCACCATCCCGCGCCCTCCACGCGCCGCCCCCTCGCCCGCCGGCGCCCGCGCATCCCGCAGAACCGCTGATCCGGGCCGGTTGTCAGTGCGGGGTCGTACGGTGGATCCCATGCGGCCCGTTTCCCAGATCGAACGCACGGTGGCGCCCTTCGAGGTCGTCAGCCCCTACCAGCCCAGCGGCGACCAGCCCACGGCCATCGCCGACCTCGCCCGGCGCATCGAAGCAGGCGAGAAGGACGTCGTGCTGCTCGGCGCGACCGGCACCGGCAAGTCCGCCACCACCGCGTGGATGATCGAGAAGCTTCAGCGCCCCACCCTCGTGATGGCGCCGAACAAGACCCTCGCCGCCCAGCTGGCGAACGAGTTCCGCGAGCTCCTGCCGAACAACGCCGTCGAGTACTTCGTCTCGTACTACGACTACTACCAGCCCGAGGCGTACGTCCCGCAGTCGGACACCTACATCGAGAAGGACTCCTCGATCAACGAGGAGGTGGAGCGCCTGCGCCACTCCGCGACCAACTCGCTGCTCACCCGCCGCGACGTCGTCGTGGTCGCCTCCGTCTCCTGCATCTACGGTCTCGGCACCCCGCAGGAGTACGTCGACCGCATGGTCCCGCTCCGCGTCGGCGACGAGCACGACCGGGACGAGCTGCTGCGCCGCTTCGTGGACATCCAGTACACGCGCAACGACATGGCCTTCGCCCGCGGCACCTTCCGCGTGCGCGGCGACACCATCGAGATCTTCCCGGTCTACGAGGAGCTCGCCGTCCGCATCGAGATGTTCGGCGACGAGATCGAGGCCCTGTCCACGCTCCACCCGGTCACCGGCGAGATCATCAGCGACGACCAGCAGCTGTACGTCTTCCCGGCCTCCCACTACGTCGCGGGCCCCGAGCGCATGGAGCGGGCGGTCAACGACATCGAGAAGGAACTGGCCGAGCGCCTGACCGAGCTGGAGAAGCAGGGCAAGCTCCTGGAGGCCCAGCGCCTGCGGATGCGCACGACGTACGACCTGGAGATGCTCCGCCAGATCGGCAGCTGCTCGGGCGTCGAGAACTACTCGATGCACTTCGACGGCCGCCTGCCCGGCTCCCCGCCCAACACCCTGCTGGACTACTTCCCGGACGACTTCCTGCTCGTCATCGACGAGTCGCACGTCACCGTGCCGCAGATCGGCGCCATGTACGAGGGCGACGCCTCCCGCAAGCGGACCCTGGTCGACCACGGTTTCCGGCTGCCGTCCGCGCTCGACAACCGCCCGCTGAAGTGGGAGGAGTTCCAGGGGCGCATCGGGCAGACCGTCTACCTGTCGGCGACCCCGGGCGCCTACGAGCTCTCCCGCTCGGACGGTGCCGTCGAGCAGATCATCCGCCCGACCGGCCTCATCGACCCCGAGGTCGTCGTCAAGCCCACCGAGGGCCAGATCGACGACCTGGTGCACGAGATCCGCAAGCGGACCGAGAAGGACGAGCGCGTCCTCGTCACCACGCTCACCAAGAAGATGGCCGAGGACCTCACCGACTACTTCCTGGAGCTCGGCATCCAGGTCCGCTACCTGCACAGCGACGTCGACACCCTGCGCCGCGTGGAACTGCTGCGCGAGCTGCGCGCCGGTGAGTACGACGTCCTGGTCGGCATCAACCTCCTCCGCGAGGGCCTCGACCTGCCCGAGGTCTCCCTGGTGGCCATCCTCGACGCCGACAAGGAGGGCTTCCTGCGCTCCGGCACCTCCCTGATCCAGACCATCGGCCGCGCGGCGCGCAATGTCTCCGGCCAGGTCCACATGTACGCCGACAAGATCACCCCGGCGATGGAGAAGGCCATCGACGAGACCAACCGCCGCCGAGAGAAGCAGATCGCCTACAACACGGCGAACGGCATCGACCCGCAGCCCCTGCGCAAGAAGATCAACGACATCGTCGCGCAGATCGCCCGCGAGGACGTCGACACCGAGCAGCTCCTCGGCTCGGGCTACCGGCAGTCGAAGGACGGCAAGGCCGCCAAGGCCCCCGTGCCGGCCCTCGGTGGCAAGGCGGCGGCCGGTGCCAAGGCGGCCAAGGGCAGGAAGACGGAGACGGCGCCGACCGACCGCCCCGCGGCGGAGCTCGCCGAGCAGATCGAGGACCTCACCACCCGCATGCGGGCCGCCGCCGCGGACCTCCAGTTCGAGATCGCCGCCCGGCTGCGCGACGAGGTCTCCGAGATGAAGAAGGAACTGCGCCAGATGAAGGAGGCAGGCCTGGCCTGACGGCCCGTCCGGCACGCGGTGTGTTGCAAGACCGACACAAAGTGCGGACCTGGGTACGGCACTGTCGGTGGCTCTGCGTAGGGTTCTGGTCAACCGCGGGTGCCGCGGCAACAGGGGACAGTTCGAAGAGGGGAATCAGCGCGTGACCGTCAACATGACCAAGGGTCAGGCCATCAGTCTGCAGAAGAACGACGGCGGCAGCCTGACGTCGGTGCGCATGGGTCTCGGCTGGCAGGCGGCTCCCCGGCGCGGCCTGTTCGGCTCGCGCACCCGGGAGATCGACCTCGACGCCTCCGCCGTCCTGTTCGCCGACAAGCAGCCGGTCGACGTCGTCTTCTTCCGTCACCTGGTGAGCGACGACGGCTCGGTGCGCCACACCGGCGACAACCTGGTCGGCGGTGTCGGCCAGGGCGGCGACGACGAGGCGATCCTCGTCGACCTCCAGCGCGTCCCGGTCCACATCGACCAGATCGTCTTCACCGTGAACTCCTTCACGGGCCAGACCTTCCAGGAGGTGCAGAACGCGTTCTGCCGCCTGGTGGACGAGACCAACGGCCAGGAGCTCGCCCGCTACACGCTGGCCGGCGGCGGCGCCTTCACGGCCCAGATCATGGCCAAGGTGCACCGGGCGGGACAGGGCTGGGCGATGACCGCCATCGGCTCCCCGGCCAACGGCCGTACCTTCCAGGACCTGATGCCGGCGATCCTGCCGGTCCTGTAGGGCGGGACACCGGCCCGGCCCGTTCCGTCGGGGGACGGGCGGGCGGTCCGGCACACACATCGCGAGCAGTGCACGAGTGACACAGGGGGAAAGGCGATGACGGCCGAGCTGGTGCGGGGGCAGAACCACCCGCTTCCCCAGGCCCGTCTGGAGATCCGGGTCTCGGCCGGTACGCCGGTGGTGGCCGCGGCCACGCTCGGCGACGAGAACGGGACGGTCCACGGGGCCGAGTGGGTGGCCCATCCGGGCACGCCCGCGCTGCCCGGCCTGGAGGTCTCCCGGCAGGCGGCCGCCGACCACCGGCTCGCGGTGGACCTGGACGCTGTACCGGACGCGGTGCACCGGGTCAGCGTGCTGCTCGCCCTGGCCGCGGCCGACGCGGCGGGCCCGTCCCGCTTCGGCGCCGTCGCCGCCCCGTTCGTCGCTGTCACCGGCCTCGACGGCACCGAGGTCGCCAGCTACACCCTCACCGGCCTGGAGGCCGAGACGGCCGTCGTCGCGCTGGAGCTCTACCGCCGGCAGGGCACCTGGAAGGTGCGGGCCGTCGGCCAGGGCTACGCGGGCGGCCTCGCCGAACTCCTCACCGACCAGGGTTTGTCGCAGGCCCACCAGCTCGCCGGCCTGATCCAGGAAGCGGTGGCCGGCGGCCTGGCCCGCTCGGTGCCGGCGCCCTCTCCGCAGACGGCGGACGGCGACCGTACCCGGCAGACCGCCGCCCCGGCGCTCGGTCCGGACCACGTCCCGGCCACGCCCCAGGGAGCGCCTCAGGGCACGCCCGAACCCATACCGGCGGCGTCCCCGTACGACCCCCAGGGCGCCGGCGGCCCGCAGTCGCCCGGCGGCCCGATCGACTACAGCCACCCGCGCCGGCAGCACGCGGCCCCGCCCGCGCCCGCGCCGACCGCGCCCCCGGCCGCACCC
>NZ_WWHX01000968.1 GCF_009862125.1 Streptomyces sp. SID5910 | reverse complement strand
TCGTCGTCGCCGGGGGTGCCCTGCTGGGCCGGTGGCTTCGGCAGCAGGGACTCCAGCGGGGCGACGTCCTGCTCTATGGCGTCGAACACCGACGACACCTCTTCGCTGACGTCCCCGAGCTGCACGGGCAGCCGGTCGCGCAGGCTGCTCCAGGTCTCCCGGTGCGAGCGGGAGAAGGCGGAGAGCGCCTGCATGGGGGCGAGCGATTCGGGGTCGCGGGCGTAGGCCGCGCTGAGCAGGCGGTGACCTTCGGACGCGTCGTGCCGCATGCCGGACAGGGCGCGGCGGACCTCGCCGAGGGCCTCGTGGTCGAGGGGGCCGCTGCGGCCGCGCTCCATGAGACGACGGGCCTCGTTCAGCCGGGTGGAGGCCAGGTCGAGGTAGGCCCGTCCGCGTTCGTCGTCGCCGTCGGCGAGGCCGAGCCGGAAGTCCTCTATGCCCCGCTTGAGGCCGTAGAGCGAGTCACCGGGCAGCGCGTCCGAACTGGCAGCGGCGACTCCGCCGAAGGCTCCGGCCGCGACACTCACGCTCAGTCCGCCCGCGGTGAGGCCCTTGGCCAGCCGGGAGCGCGGCCGGAACTTTCCCAGTGGGGTCGCCCGATGGGCGCCGCGGGCCCGGCGCTGCTCGGGCACCGAAGGGTCCGTCGCCCCGCCGCCCGCGGTGCCCTCCTGCATCATGGCCTCGAACGCGGCCACCAGCTGGGCCCGCTGGACGACCTTGACCTCGGGATCCAGTTCCGGCCGGGGCAGCGTCTCCAGGCCGGCGGCGAGGGACAGCAGACGTCCCTGCTCGGTCTGTTCCGCGACGGCCCCGGCGGGTGCCGGTCCTTCGGACTGCTCGGCCGCCGCCCCGGGATCGGACTGCTCCTCCAGAGCCTGGGCGAAGGCGTTCGCCCGCCGGTGCGCCGATACGTTCGCGATCACTGGCGGCACCTCCTCTCGTCATCACGGTCGACTCCCCAGGGGGTCCTGAGGGTTGCACGCCCCGGACGGATCCACACGAAGGTGTGGTGGGAGCCGGTCGGGGAGTGACCACAGGGAGCCTGCATCCCGCACAACGAGCGGCGCGGCACTTGGGTTACGGACGACGGAGGACCGGACCGGGCTCTCAACACACGGTGACCAAAGGTGACTTGGGGAATGCGGAGGGTGGTGGCGCCTCGGGGGCGCCGGGGACTCAGCGGGCGTCGTCCGGCAGCAGTCGGGCGAGGGTGCGGACGGCCCGGTACTGGAGGGTCTTGATGGCGCCCTCGTTCTTGCCCATGACGCGGGCGGTCTCGGCGACCGAGAGGCCCTGGAGGAAGCGGAGCGTGACGCACTCCTGCTGCTGCGGGTTGAGCCGCCGTACGGCCTCCAGCAGGGCGGCGTTGGAGAGGGACTCGAGGACGGAGTCCTCGGGGGAGCGCTCGACCTCGTTGGCGTCGAGCATCTCGCCGGTGGTGACCTCCAGCCGGAAGCGGCTGGACTTGAAGTGGTCGGCGACGAGGTTGCGGGCGATGGTCACGAGCCAGGCGCCGAAGTCGCGCCCCTGCCAGGTGAAGGTGCCGATGCGCCTGAGGGCCCGCAGAAAGGTCTCGCTGGTCAGGTCCTCGGCGGTCGCCTTGCCGCCCACGCGGTAGTAGATGTAGCGGTAGACGGTGTCGCTGTACTGGTCGTAGAGCCGCCCGAACGCGTCGGCCTCGCCGGCCTGGGCCCGTTCGACCAGGTCCATCATGCGGGCGCTGTCGCTGTCCGCGGCGGGGCGGCGGTGGGTGGCGGCGGCCCCGGACGAGGACGAGCGCGCGCGTCTGCCGACGGCGGCGCTGCCCTCGGCCAGTGCATAGCACGGGCCGACGGGGGCGGTGGCCGCCGCGAGGGCGGGGACGGCGTACGCGGTGGGGACGAAGACGCGCAACAGGTCCTGGGCTGATTTGACCGTTGCGCGCAGCGTAGCCAGGCCCGAGGCGTCAACCCCGACGTGTGGGTACACGGGACTCCCAGAGGCAGAGCTTCCATCACGTGCAGTACGGAACCATTCACCCGTCGTAGCGAAGGTGGGGTACCGGATTGCGTCTGAGGAGAATAACGCTTCGTACAGGTGCTGCTACGCCCAGTTGCTCAAATCATCGATTACGTCGCTTCTGTAGCCGATTGACGCCCGGTCAGGTGCAGCAGTTTGATCGCTTGACGACCGAAACGGTTCGGGTTCCTGGTGGCTACAGTGCGGGTTGTGCTCGATGTGAAAGAGGAGGACTGAAGGGGGTCCTCCGGGGGTAGGTCGGCCCGGATCAGCGGCGGCGGCGGTGCAGCGCGATGGCCGCCGCCGTGCCGCCCGCCACGGCGCCGACGCCCGCGGCGGCAGGGATGCCGACCTTGGCCGCCTTGCGGCCCGTGCGGTAGTCGCGCAGCCGCCACTCGAGTTCGCGAGCGTGTTTGCGCAGTTTGGCGTCGGGATTGATCGCGTAGGGATGGCCGACCAGCGACAGCATCGGGATGTCGTTGTGGGAGTCGCTGTAGGCGGCGCAGCGGGACAGGTCCAGGCCCTCGGCCGCCGCCAGTGCCCGTACCGCCTCGGCCTTGGCGGGGCCGTGCAGCGGCTCGCCGACCAGCTTGCCCGTGTAGACGCCGCCGATGGACTCGGCCACCGTGCCGAGCGCGCCGGTCAGGCCCAGGCGGCGGGCGATCACCTGGGCGATCTCCACCGGGGCCGCGGTGACCAGCCAGACCTTCTGTCCGGCGTCGAGGTGGGCCTGGGCGAGGGCGCGGGTGCCGGGCCAGATCCGCTCGGCCATGTACTCGTCGTAGATCTCCTCGCCGATCGACTTCAGCTCGGAGACGCGGTGGCCCTTGACGATCGACAGGGCCGAGTCGCGGGCGTCCTGCATGTGCTCGGGGTCCTCGATGCCGGCGAGGCGGAACCACGCCTGCTGCCAGGCGAACCGGGCGAGGTCGCGGGTCTCGAAGAACTTCCGCTTGTACAGGCCCCGGCCGAAGTGGAAGAGCGCGGCGCCCTGCATGACGGTGTTGTCGAGGTCGAAGAAGGCGGCGGCGCGGTCGTCGCCGTGGACGGGGAACTCCGGTTCCTCACCCTGAGCGGTGTCGGGAAGGTCCTGGGTGGACTTGCGGGCGGCCTCCGCCGAGGCCTCGCCGGCCAACACGCTCCGCGCCGTGGCGGAGCGCCTGCGGGGGGTGAGCCATCCGAGAGCGGCCATGCCCGTGAGCATAGCCAGTTTGTTCGGAGGCTTCGGACCCGAGAGGGTGGGGAGCCGTGAACTCTGGGCGACGGTGTCGTTAAAGGGCCGGGCGGACGGGCGCGTCGGGTTGCCGGTCCCGCAGGCGGTCCGGTCGCCGGCCGAGGGGCCGCGTCCGGCCGGGTCCGCGCGAGAATGGCGGACATGAGCCCCCTGTTCCGCCGCCGGGCCCCGCAGGCGCCCGGAGCTCCCGAGACCGCCGAGCACCCGCCATCCCCTGCGCACTCCGAGAACCATCTCGTCACCCTCATCCGCAAACCCGGCTGTCATCTGTGTGATGACGCACAGCTCGTCGTCGAGAAGGTGTGTGCCGAACTCGGCGTCCCCTGGGAGGGGAAGGACATCACCGAGGACCGCCGGCTCCATGACCAGTACTGGGAGCAGATCCCGGTCGTGCTGGTCGACGGCAGGCAGCACACCTTCTGGCGTGTGAACGAGGAGCGCCTGCGCAAGGCACTGACCGAGCAGTACAAGTAGTCCGGATGGTCGCTTAGGATCGATGGCGACATGGTCTCGGGGGCGTTGATCGTGAGGAGCGTGAGCGGCTTTGCCCCCGATGGGAGAGGAACGCGGGTGCGTATGCGCCGGTTCCCATCTCGTGCGCCGGGAGCGCGTGACCCCGGTCACGTTGGCCGGGCAAATCGGACACCATCTTTGTGCACGCGTTCACAAAGACATAGCCTGCATTCGACGGGGCGGTCATGTAGGGACGTATGACCGCCTACAGCCCCGCTCTACCCGCAGGAGCACCGTGGCAACTGGCCGAGCACACCGACCGGCGACCCGCAGCCGAGGGATTCCCGAGGCCACCGTCGCCAGGCTTCCGCTGTACCTCCGAGCCCTCACCGCACTGTCGGAGCGCTCGGTCCCCACGGTCTCCTCCGAGGAGCTGGCGGCCGCGGCGGGAGTCAACTCCGCGAAGCTGCGCAAGGACTTCTCCTACCTCGGTTCCTACGGGACCCGGGGCGTCGGCTACGACGTCGAGTATCTCGTCTACCAGATCTCGCGCGAACTCGGGCTGACCCAGGACTGGCCCGTCGTGATCGTCGGCATCGGCAACCTCGGCGCCGCCCTCGCCAACTACGGCGGGTTCGCGTCCCGCGGTTTCCGCGTCGCCGCGCTCATCGACGCCGACCCGCAGATGGCCGGGAAGCCCGTCGCGGGCATCCCCGTGCAGCACACCGACGAGCTGGAGAAGATCATCCAGGACGACGGTGTCTCGATCGGTGTGATCGCGACCCCCGCCGGTGCCGCCCAGCAGGTCTGCGAGCGGCTCGTGGCCGCCGGTGTCACCTCCATCCTGAACTTCGCGCCGACCGTGCTGAACGTCCCCGAGGGCGTCGACGTGCGCAAGGTCGACCTCTCCATCGAGTTGCAGATCCTCGCCTTCCACGAGCAGCGCAAGGCCGGTGAGGAGGCCGCGTCCGACGCCGGTGCCGTGCCGCCCGTCGCCGCCCGCAAGCAGCCCTCCGCCGAGCAGGGACCCGACGGGGACGTGCCCGCCGTGATGCCGGCATGAGCCTCCTCGTCGTCGGGCTGAGCCACCGCAGTGCCCCCGTCAGCGTCCTGGAGCGGGCCTCGCTGCACGTGGACGCGCAGCTCAAGCTGCTCCAGGACACCGTCGCCGCCGAACCGGCCGCCGAGGCCGCGCTGCTGGCCACCTGCAACCGCATCGAGCTCTACGCCGACGTGGACAAGTTCCACGCCGGTGTCGCCGAGCTGTCCACGCTGCTCGCCCAGCACAGCGGGGTCGGCCTGGACGAGCTCACTCCCTATCTCTATGTGCACTACGAGGACCGGGCCGTCCACCACCTCTTCTCGGTGGCCTGCGGGCTCGACTCGATGGTGGTGGGCGAGGGTCAGATCCTCGGTCAGATAAAGGACTCCCTGGCCCGCGCCCAGGACCTGCACACCGCCGGCCGGCTGCTGAACGACCTGTTCCAGCAGGCGCTGAGGGTCGGCAAGCGCGCCCACTCCGAGACCGGCATCGACCGCGCCGGGCAGTCCCTGGTCACCTTCGGCCTGGAGCAGCTCGCCGCGGGAGCCGACGTCCAGACCTGGGCGCGGGGCAAGAAGGCGCTGGTCATCGGCGCCGGCTCGATGTCGTCGCTGGCCGCCGCCACGCTGGCCCGGGCCGGGATCGCCGAGATCGTGGTCGCCAACCGCACCTTCGAGCGGGCCGAGCGGCTCGCCGAGATCCTTTCCGAGGGCGACGACACGGACGTGCTGGCCCGCGCGGTACCGATGAACACGGTGCCGGCCGAGCTGACACGTGCCGACGTGGCCGTCTCCTGCACCGGGGCGACCGGTCTCGTCCTCACCGCCGACGCCGTGGCGGCGACCGTGGAGGGCCGCACCGGCGCGCCCGCGGCCGTGGCCGTGCCCGCCTCCGACGAGGCCCGCCCCACCGCCGTACCGGAGAGCGCCGAAACGCCACTGCCGGGCGCCGCCGCCGACGAGAACTGTCCGCTGGACCTGTCCTCCGTGCCGACCGGCTTCTCCGTCATGGGGGAGGCCGCCGTGGCCGGGATGGACGCGGCGACGCTGGAGCAGCACGGTGCCTGGGCCGCCGGCGGTGCGGTCGTGGACCGGCCGCGCGAGGCGGGGCGGCCCGGCGCCGGGGCGGACGCCGAGCTGATCACCGCGCTGGCCGCGACGGCCGCGAGCGTCGGCCGGATCCCCGAGCGCCGCCGGCCCGAGCCGGTCGCCGAGGTGCCGCGCCCGCAGCCCGTGCTCTTCCTGCTCGACCTCGCCATGCCGCGCGACATCGACGCCGCCGTGCACCGGCTGGCCGGGGTGCGCCTGGTGGACATCGAGTCGCTCGCCGAGGCCTCGGCCGACGCACCGATGGCCTCCGACGTCGACATGGTCCGCCGGATCGTCGGCGACGAGGTCGCGGCCTTCGGTGCCGCCCAGCGGGCCGCGCACATCACGCCCACCGTCGTCGCCCTGCGCAGCATGGCCGCCGACGTCGTCGCCGGTGAGATCGCCCGGCTGGAAGGGCGGCTGCCTGGTCTCGACGACAAGCACCGCGCCGAGATCACCCAGACCGTCAAGCGTGTGGTCGACAAGCTGCTGCACGCGCCGACGGTCCGGGTCAAGCAGCTCGCCGCCGAACCGGGCGGCGCCGGGTACGCGGACGCGCTGCGCACCCTGTTCGACCTCGACCAGGAGACGGTGGCCTCCGTCTCGCGGACCGAGAACAGCACTGAGAAGAACCGAGGGCCGGCATGACTGAGAAGGCACTGAGACTGGGGACGAGGCGGAGCAAGCTCGCCATGGCCCAGTCCGGGCAGGTGGCGGATGCCGTGAGCCAGGTGACCGGACGGCCTGTGGAGCTCGTCGAGATCACCACGTACGGCGACACGTCCCGCGAGCACCTGGCCCAGATCGGCGGCACGGGCGTGTTCGTCGCCGCGCTGCGCGAGGCCCTGCTGCGGGGTGACGTGGACTTCGCGGTTCATTCGCTCAAGGACCTCCCCACCGCACAGCACGAGGGCCTGGTCCTGGCGGCCACCCCCGTGCGCGAGGACCCGCGGGACGTCGTCGTCGCCCGGGACGCGCGGAAGTTCACCGACCTGCCCAGCGGGGCGCGCATAGGCACCGGCGCGCCGCGCCGCATGGCCCAGCTCAACGCGTACGCCCGCACGCACGGGCTGGAGATCGAGACGGTCCCGATCCGGGGCAACGTCGACACCCGCATCGGATACGTCCGCAGCGGGGAGCTGGACGCCGTCGTGCTGGCCGCCGCCGGACTGAACCGGGTGGGCCGCATCGACGAGGTGACCGACTTCCTGTCGGTCGACACGGTTCTGCCCGCCCCCGGCCAGGGGGCACTGGCGATCGAGTGCGCCGCGGACAACGCTGCGCTGATCGCCGCGCTCGCCGAGCTCGACGACCCGTTCACGCGGGCCGCCGTGACGGCCGAGCGGTCACTGCTCGCCGCCCTGGAGGCCGGTTGCAGCGCCCCTGTGGGTGCCTTGGCCGACCTCCTGGCCGACGGGCAGACTGTCAAGGAAATGCGCCTGCGCGGCGTCGTCGGCACGACCGACGGCTCGACGCTGGTGCAGCTGTCCACCACCGGTCCCGTGCCCCAGACGCACGAGGCGGCGCTGGCACTCGGTCGCGAACTCGCCACCGAGATGCTCGCCCAGGGCGCGGCCGGTCTGATGGGGGAGCGAGCACAGTGAGCCCCACCACCTTTCCCGCCTGTCCCGAACACGGGCACGTCACCTTCCTCGGTGCCGGACCCGGAGATCCGGGACTGCTGACCCTGCGCGCCGTGGAGGCGCTGGCGAACGCGGACGTCCTCGTCGCCGAGCACGAGGTGCTCGACGTCGTACGGACGCACGCGAGGCAGGGCGTCGCCGAGGTGCACACGGATGCCGATCCGTCGGATCCGGGCGCAGGCACGCCCCAGCTGACGGTAGTTGACGGGGCGTCAACGGCCGTCGGTGTCCCCGCTGTGCGGGATGCCGCACATCTTGTCATGGAGGCCGCGCGGGGCGGCAGGCGGGTCGTGCGTGCGGTGACCGGGGACCCCGGGCTCGACACGTACGCCGCCGAGGAGATGCTCGCGTGCGCCGCGGCCGGGGTGCCCTTCGAGGTCGTCCCGGGCATCGCGAACGCCGTCGGCGTGCCCGCGTACGCCGGTGTGCCGCTGCGGGACGCCGAGGGCGCGGACGTGCGGTTCGTGGACGCCCGTACGGCGTCGGACCGGTGCTGGACCGAGGTGGGCGCCTCCGACGGGACGGTGGTCGTGTCGACGACGCTGGACTCGGTGGCGGCGGCCGCGGGTGAGCTGGTGTCGGCCGGCCGCAAGCCGGACACCCCGCTGACGGTGACGATCGCCGGTACGACGACGCGGCAGCGCACCTGGACGGCGACGCTGGGCACGGTCGCGCAGACGCTGAAGCAGGCGAAGGTGCTGCCGTCCCCGGATGGCGGCCGCCCGGTGATAGCCGTGGTCGGCGAGCGCAGCGCCTCCGCCCGGCGCGACCAGTTGTCGTGGTTCGAGTCCAAGCCGCTGTTCGGCTGGAAGGTCCTCGTGCCGCGGACGAAGGAGCAGGCGGCGTCGCTCTCCGACCAGCTGAGGTCGTACGGGGCCGTGCCGCACGAGGTGCCGACCATCGCGGTCGAGCCCCCGCGCACCCCGCAGCAGATGGAGCGGGCGGTCAAGGGCCTGGTGACGGGCCGCTACGAGTGGATCGCGTTCACGTCGGTCAACGCGGTGAAGGCGGTCCGGGAGAAGTTCGAGGAGTACGGGCTCGACGCCCGTGCCTTCGCGGGCATCAAGGTCGCGGCGGTGGGCGAGCAGACCGCCAAGGCGCTGATCGCCTTCGGTGTGAAGCCGGACCTGGTGCCGAGCGGTGAGCAGTCGGCCGCCGGTCTGCTGGAGGACTGGCCGCCCTACGACCCGGTCTTCGACCCGATCGACCGTGTCTTCCTGCCGCGGGCCGACATCCCCGACCGCTTCACCGTCCCCGCCTCCGCTCCCGGCCTCGCCGGCGAACTGCGCGTCCCGCGCTACTCGCAGGAGATCCACAAGGGCCAGTACCCGGAGTACGACAACGGCGGCGAGGCCTGGTGCAGCCCCACCTCCTCGCAGATGATCGTCGAGTACTGGGGCGGTCGGCTCACCAAACAGCAGCTCGCCTGGGTCGACCCGTCCTACGCCGACCCGCAGGTCTGCCACGCCGCCCGGTACACGTACGACTTCCAGTACGCGGGCTGCGGCAACTGGCCCTTCAACGCCGCCTACGCGGCCACCTTCCCCGGCCTCCAGGGCGTCGTCACCCGCCTCGGCTCCCTGACCGACCTGGAGACGCTGATCGCGGCCGGCATCCCGGCCATAACGTCCCAGTCCTTCCTGGAGAAGGAACTGACCGGGGCCGGATACGGCACCTCGGGCCACCTGATGACCGTGATCGGCTTCACCGCCGACGGCA
>NZ_WWHX01000967.1 GCF_009862125.1 Streptomyces sp. SID5910 | reverse complement strand
GGGGCGGGGGTGTCGTGTTCGGTGTGGTGCGCCGGGCGCAGGCGGTGGAGGAGATCGTGGCCGAGGCCGGTGGTGAGTATGTGGGTGGGCTGACCGGTCTTCGCCGTGGGGGTGTGGGAGGTTCGTAGGGTGCGGGTGCGTCGTGGCTGGTCGCGCCCGCGCGGCGGAGCCGCACCGTGTTACAGCCCCGCGCCCCTGGGGGGGCAGGGCGCTGCGCGCCCTGCCCCCCGACGCCCAGCGGCCCCAGCGCCAAACTCCCTGTCAGGCCAGTGCCGGTGTCTTTCGCCTTGCTCCGCCCGGGGCCGCGTCGCCTGCTGCTGTGCCTGTGGTGCGGTAGGACTTGACCGTCCTGCCCGTCGGGCGGCCGTGGTGGGTCAGCCAGTCCACGCGGACCCAGTGCAGGGCGTCTCCGTCCTGTTCGCGGCGGCCGATCCAGGCCGACTTCAGCCACAGGCCCACGCCGCAGCCCGCCATCAGCAGTCCCGCCGTCGCCGGGATCGCGAAGGCGCTGCCGAGCGCGGCGAGGAAGGCGAGCAGCAGCCACCAGCGGTGGGCCCGGCGCCAGTTGCGCAGGGTCACGGCGCGGTCCTGGAGGACGTCGTGCTTGCCGGCGCGGGCGGCCGAGCCGGCCAGGGCGGTGTACCGCTTGCGGCGCACGGAGGCCACCACGGCCGTCGCCACGAGGAACAGCGCCGCGCCGGCCAGGACGCCGATCCGCCGTCCGGTCAGTCCCGGCACCAGCACCCCGATGCCCGCCGCCAGTACGCCGAGCCACCACAGCGGCGCCGCCCCCGCCCGTACGACGACGGCGACCCGAGCCAGTCCCTGTCCTCCGTGTCCTCCGCGCGCCACTTCCGCCTCCTCGTCCACAGTCCTGTGTGTAGGGCGCCGCACTGTAGCGGGGGAAGCTGAGACGAGTCTGAGAAGCCGTCCGGTCAGGTGCACGGGGGCCGGGTCACTCCACGAACAGGCCCCGGGCCGCGGCCTTGGCGTCGAACTCCTCCAGCCGGGCCTGGGCGTCCGGCAGGTCGTCGCACATCGCCTCCAGCAGCACCCGGCCGATCAGCATCGGCGCGCAGGCCGTGTCGAAGGCGAGGCCCGTGCCGACGGCGGCGGGCAGCAGCAGGTCGGACACCTTGGCGACCGGCGCGAAGGCGGAGTCGGCGACGGTCACCACCGTGAGCCCCGCCTCCTTGGCGTGGGCGAGGGTGTCGACGACCTCGCGCGGATGCCGGGGCAGGGCGAAGCAGATCAGGGCGCTCGCGCCGGCCCGGACGGCGGCGTCGATGCGGTCGTGGATCATGGTGCCGCCCTCGTTGAGGAGCCGCACGTCGGGGTGGACCTTGGCGGCGAAGTAGGCGAAGCCGTGCGCCTGGGCGGCCGCCGCGCGCAGCCCGAGGACCGGGAGCGGCCGGCTGCCCGCGAGGACCCGGCCCGCCTCCCGCACCGGTCCGGGGTCGGCCAGCACCTCCGCCAGGTGCCGCAGGTTCTCGATCTCGGCCGCCACGGCCTGCTGGTACTCGTTGGCGGAGCCCGTGTCCGTCGCCGCCTCCGCGGGTGCGACCTCGCGCAGGTGGCGGCGCAGCGCCGGGTAGCCGTCGAAGCCGAGGGCGACGGCGAAGCGGGTCACGGACGGCTGGCTGACCCCGGCCAGCTCGGCCAGCTCGACGCTGGACAGGAAGGGCACGTCGGCCGCGCGCCGCACCATGCTGTGCGCGATGCGCCGCTGGGTCGGCGTCAGCCGGTGCCCCTCGAAGAGCGCCTGAAGCCGCGCGGCCGGGCTGTCCGTCCCGCTCATGACGTGCTCCCCCTCGACCTATTCACCGGTATCCGATTCTGCATACCGTTATACAGGCGAACGGGGGCCGGGGGCACACGGTGCCGAAACGGCCGGCGCCCGTCCCGGCCTCTCAGGCGTCCGTGGGCTCCTTCTCCCCCGCGTCGGCCGTGCCGGGCACGAAGCCCGGCAGCCACCGGGCCGCCTCCGCGCGGAACGGGATCTCGCACTCCAGCTGGCACAGGACCGCGGTGGCCGCGCCGACGACGCGGTTCACCAGCACGTAGGAGGGCGGGAGGTTGAAGCGGCGCAGCAGTCCGCCCTCGCGCAGGTCGACGGAGTGCACGACCTCCTCGCGGAGCCATGCGCGGGTGAAGCGGTACGTCTCGCCGGCCGACGGCGTGGCCATGGGGAGCAGGAAGGCGCCGAGGGCCGCGTGGTCGAGGGGCGCGCCCGCCGTGATGAAGCCCTCCCGCACCAGGAGTTCCTGCGCGGCGGGCCAGTCCCCGTCCTGGGCCAGCCGGATCAGGCCCCCGAGGGCCGGCGGGAAGCCG
Source organism: Streptomyces sp. SID5910 (assembly GCF_009862125.1). Lineage (GTDB taxonomy): Bacteria > Actinomycetota > Actinomycetes > Streptomycetales > Streptomycetaceae > Streptomyces. Next base: position 5,424 of record NZ_WWHX01000967.1, on the reverse strand, counting down.
TCGGGGAGGTGCTTGACGGCGCCGAAGTCCAGGATGCCGAGCCGGCCGTCCGGGAGCAGGCGGAAGTTCCCGGGGTGCGGGTCGGCGTGCAGGCGTCCGGCGCGCTCGGGGCCGGAGAAGAGGAAGCGCGCGTACAAGAGGCCCGCGGCGTCGCGTTCGGCCTGGGTGCCGCCTTGGATGACGGAGGCGAGCGGCGTCCCCTCCAGCCACTCCGTGACGAGCACCCGGCGGGTGTACGTCACCACGTCGGGGACCAGGATCTCCTTGTCGCCCCGGTAGGCGTCGGCGAACGCCTGCTGGGCCTCGGCCTCCAGCCGGTAGTCCAGCTCCTCGGCGACCCGTTCACGCAGTTCACGCAGCAAGGGCTCGACGTCCAGGCCGGGGGTGACCAGGGAGAACAGCCGGATCAGGCGGCCGAGTTGGGCGTAGTCGCCGAGCAGGGCCTCGCCGGCGCCCGGATACTGGATCTTGACGGCGACGGTTCTGCCGTCGGTGTGGACGGCCCGGTGCACCTGGCCGATGGACGCGGCCGCCGCGGGCGTGTCCTCGAACGCGGTGAACTGCTCGCGCCAGTCCGGGCCGAGTTCCTCCCGCAGGACCGCGTGCACCTGCTCCGCCGGCAGGGCGGGGGCGGCCTCCTGGAGCAGGGTCAGGGCGGCGCGGTAGGGGCCGACGACCTCCGGCGGGAGCGCCGCCTCGAAGACGGAGAGCATCTGGCCGAACTTCATGGCCCCGCCCTTGAGTTCGCCCAGGACGCGGAAGAGGTGCCGGGCGGTGCGGCGCTGCACCTCACCGGCGAGGAGGTCGCCGGACTCCCCCAGCAGCCGGCGCCCGAACCCGAGCGCGGAGCGGCCGGCGAAGCCGAGCGGCAGGGACATCAGGCGGGCGCCGCGGGTGAAGGAGGAGCGGGGTATGGCACGGGCGGCGGGAGCGTCGTGCGCGGACGCGCGGGGTCCCTCGTCGTGCGCGGCCCGGCCGTCGTCGGGGGTTCCGGTCCGCTCGCCCGCGGGCTCTGCGGCACGCTCGTCCGCCGGTTCTGCCGCACGCTCGCCCGCGGGCTCGGCGCCACGCTCGCCCGCCGGTTCTGCCGCACGCTCGTCCGCGGGCGCCTCCGTCTGCTCGTCCCCGGCGTCCGGTGCACGCCGGTCCGCCGGTGCCCCGGTGTGGTCCTCCGCGAGGGCTTCGGTGCGGGCGGCCGTCGCGGGCTCGTGCGTCTCGTTCTGTGTCATCGCGGGCTCCCCGCCGTCGCGGTGGCCCGCACCGGGCCCTTGAGGCCGGCCACGGCGTTGGCGATCAGGGTCTGGCCCGCGCCCTCCCCCGCCGTCATGATCGACTCCGGGTGGAACTGGACCGCCGCCACCGGCAGCGCCCGGTGCTCGACGCCCATCACCGTGCCGTCGGCCGTGCGGGCGGTCACCAGCAGGTCGGGCGGCAGCGTCGCGGTGTCGGCGTACAGGGAGTGGTAGCGCCCCGCGCGGAAACGGGCCGGCATGTTCCGGAACACCGTCCCCCCGTCGCCGGCGACCTCGACCGTCGACGGCTTGCCGTGCACGGGCCACGGCAGCGTGCCGAGGGTGCCGCCGAAGTGCTCCACGATGCCCTGGAGGCCCAGGCAGACCCCGAACACCGGCAGTCCGCGGACCAGCACGCCGTCCAGCAGGGCCGACATCCCGAAGTCCGCCGGGCGGCCCGGACCGGGCGAGAGGAGCACCAGGTCGGGCGCCACGGTGTCGAGCAGGTCCAGGGGGAACCCGGCGCGGTACGTGACGACCTCCGCGCCGGTCTGCCGGACGTAGTCGCCGAGCGTGTGGACGAAGGAGTCCTGGTGGTCGACGAGGAGGACCCGGCGCCGACGGCCCTCGCGCACCGCCGACGCGGCTGCCATCCGTACGCCCGCCCTCGTGGCCGCGTCACCGCCCGCGTTCTCGACCGCGTCGAGCAGCGCCCCCGCCTTGAGCACCGTCTCGGCCTCCTCCGCCCGCGGGTCCGAGTCGAACAGCAGCGTCGCCCCGGCCCGCACGGTGGCGACGCCGTCGCGGAACTGCACGGTGCGCAGGGTGAGCGCGGTCTCCAGGCCCCCGTCGAAGCCGATGCGGCCCACCGCACCGCCGTACCAGCGGCGCGGGCTGCGCTCGTGCTCCTCGACGAAGGCGATCGCCGCCCGCTTCGGCGCCCCCGTGACGGTCACCGCCCACATGTGGCTCATGAAGGCGTCGAGCGCGTCGCGGTCGTCGCGGAGCCGGCCGCGGACGTGGTCGACGGTGTGGATGAGCCGCGAGTAGAGCTCGATCTGCCGGCGCGCCAGGAGCTCCACGCTGCCCGGCACGCACACCCGCGCCTTGTCGTTGCGGTCGACGTCCGTGCACATCGTCAGCTCCGACTCCTCCTTCTCGGAGCCCAGCAGCGCGCGGATCTGTTCGGCGTCCTCCTGCGGGTTCCGGCCGCGGGCGACGGTGCCGCTGATCGGGCAGGACTCGACGGTGCGGGCGCGCGGGTCGACGCGGACGAACATCTCCGGCGACGCCCCGGCCAGGTGCTCGCCGTCGGCGAGGTTCATCAGCAGGCCGTACGGCGCCGGATTGCGGGCGCGCAGCCTGCGGAACACCTCCGAGGGCGGCGCCTCGGCACGCCGGTGGAAGCTCTGGCCGGGCACGGCCTCGAACAGGTCGCCCGCACGGAACCGCTCCTTGGCGAGGCCGACGAGCTCCGCGTACGCGCCCGGCGCGTGGTCGCGCGGGGCGGACGGCCGGGCCGGCGGGGCGAGCGGGGTCGCGGGCGTGGCGCGGTCGAGCCCGAAGGTGCTGCGGCCGGCGTGGGAGAAGTCGTAGCTGTGGCGCACGGCGGTGCCCCGGTGCCGGTCGACGCACAGGATGCGGTCCGGCAGGTGCAGGGCGAGGACGCGGTCGCGCGGGTCGCGGTCCTGGTGGTGCGGTACGGGGTCGAGTTGCAGGACGAGGTCGTAGCCGAAGGCGCCGTACAGGCCCCACACGTCGTCGTCCGGTGCCGCGAGGGCGGCGACGACGGCGCGCAGCACGGTGAACGCCGAGGGCAGCCGGGTGCGGTCCTCCTCGGCGAAGGGGACCTGGTCGTGGCGTGCGCCGCCGCTCGGGTCGATCGCGACGGTGACGGTGCCCGCGGTCTCGTCGTGGCGGGGTCCGAGCGGGGCCAGGGCCCGGAGGAGGGCGGGCAGCAGGACCCGGCCGCGTTCGTTGAGGGCGCGCAGCCGGACGTCGTCCTGGTGGGCGGTCACCTCGACGGGCGGGTCGACGTACGCGATGTCGTACGGCCGGTAGCGGCCCGGCTGGTCCGAGCGGCCCGACATCAGCAGTCCGCGCCGGGTGTCCAGGGCTTCTTCCAGGCGGGCGAGCTCGGTCTCCGCCCGTTCGAGGTCCAGGGGCTCGGACAGGCGGGTCACCTCGGCGCCGGCCGGGGTGGTCCACTGGTGTGCCGTCGCCGCGGTCCGGTGGGTCGTTGCCGTCATCGTGGTCCTTTGCGTCGGGTCGTCGGCGGATTCGCCGGACGGGGGCGGCCGGAGCTGACGGCCGGGCGGGGGCGGCCGGGCGGGGCGGAGATGACGACCCGGGTCAGACGCCCAGGTCGCGGCCGATGATCTCCTTCATGATTTCGTTGGTGCCGCCGTAGATCGGGTGCACCCGGTTGTCCACGAACGCCCTGGCGACGGGCGTCTCCCGCATGAAGCCGTAGCCGCCGTGCAGTTGGACGCAGCGGTCGAGGACCCGGCGCTGGACGTCGGTGGCCCACCACTTGGCCTTGGCCGCGGCGACCGCGTCGAGACGCCCCGCGTTGTGCTCGGCCACCGCCCGGTCGACGTAGGTGCGGGCGACGTCCAGCTCGGTGGCCATCTCGGCCAGTTCGAAGCGGACGTGCTGGAACGTGCCGACGGGCTGTCCGAAGGCGGTGCGGCTCTTGCAGTAGGCGAGGGTCTGCGCGAAGGCGGTCTCGGCGGCGGCCACGGCGTAGGCGGCGATGCCGAGGCGCTCCTGCGGCAGGTTGGCGGCCAGGTGCAGGAAGGCGCGGCCGGGGGTGCCGAGCAGGTTGGCCGCCGGGACCCGGACGTCGTCGAAGAACAGCTCGGCGGTGTCCTGCGCGGCCATGCCGATCTTCTCCAGCTTGCGGCCGCGGGAAAAGCCGGGCATGCCGCGCTCGACCACGAGCAGGCTCAGGCCGCGTGCGCCCGTGCCGGGGCGGGTCCGGGCGACCACGACGACCAGGTCGGCGTGGATGCCGTTGGTGATGAACGTCTTCGCGCCCCGCAGCACGTAGTCGTCGCCGTCGGGGAAGGCGGTCGTGCGGATGGCCTGGAGGTCGCTGCCGGCCTCCGGTTCGGTCATCGCGATGGCGGTGACCAGGTCGCCCGAGCAGAAACCGGGCAGCCAGCGGCGCTTCTGCTCGTCGGTGGCGAGTTCCAGGAGGTAGGGCGCGACGACGTCGTTGTGCAGGGCGAAGCCGATGCCGGTCGCGCCGACGCGCATGATCTCCTCGCTGAGGAGGACCTGGTAGCGGAAGTCGCGGACGCCTCCGCCGCCGTACTCCTCCGGTACGTCGATGCCCAGCAGACCGAGCTTGCCGGCGCGGCGCCACACCTCGCGGTCCACGAGTCCGGCACGCTCCCAGTCCGCGTGGAACGGGACGATCTCCCGCTCCACGAAGTCGCGCACCATGGCCTGGAAGTCGCGGTGGTCCTGGGTCAGTTCGCTGTCGCGCATGTCCCTCGCTCCGTCTGCCGGCCGGTGGTGCGGTGGATGATCTGCTCGACGGTCCCGGTGCAGGCGCGGGTGCCGTTCTGCGCGAAGCGCACCTCGGCCACGGCGCGGCGGGTGGAGCAGCTGGTCAGTACGGTCTCGATACGGACGGGACCGGGCAGCAGGGGCGCGTGGTAGTCGACGGACAGGCCGGCGGTGAGGAAGCCGGTGCCGTCCGGGATGGCCGACAGCATCACCAGGCCGGCGAAGTGGTCGACCAGGCAGGCGATCCAGCCGCCGAAGACGACGCCGGGGGTGAGGGTCAGCGCCGCGTCGAAGGACGTCTCGCAGACGACCAGGCCGGGCAGCCAGGAGGTGGCGGGCGGCAGCGCGAGCGTGCGGGCGGCCGGCGGGTCGGGCACCGTGCCGTCGGCCAGGCCGACGAGCATGCGCCGGCCGCTGGTGTCAGCGCCGTCCGGCGCCAGACCGCGCAGCCGGACCGGCCGGGTGGGTGGCGGGGTGGTTTCGAGCATGCTGGCATCTCCGCGTTTCCAGGATTCGAGAACCGGTACGGGGTGGGCGTGCGCCCCGCCCGGCGGGTACGCGCGCTGCTCGTGCCGACGTGAGCACCGGGCCCGTCGCACCACGCCCTGCCGGGCACGGCGCGAGGTCCCACCGGACGGTCTGCGGCGCCGACGCTTGAGCGCCGCGTCGGGCCGGG
>NZ_WWHX01000966.1 GCF_009862125.1 Streptomyces sp. SID5910 | reverse complement strand
GCGGGCCCGGCGGGCGCTCGTCGTCGGGGTCGTGCTGATCGCCCTGGTCTCCGGTGGCGTCGGCGGTGCCGTAGGGGTCTATCTGGAGCGCAACGGCGGCATGGGGACCGTGGAGCTGCCGCAGGCCGGGAAGGAGCCGGCCGGCCGGGCCCCGGACAGCGTCGCCGGGATCGCCGCGCGGGCCCTGCCCAGCGTGGTGACACTGCACGTCAGCGGCAGCGACGCCGCCGGCACCGGCACCGGCTTCGTCCTCGACGGCCGCGGCCACATCCTCACCAACAACCACGTCGTCGAGCCCGCCGGAAACGGCGGCGAGATCACCGTGACCTTCAACAGTGGCGACACCGCCGAGGCCACGGTCGTCGGCCGCGACAGCGGGTACGACCTCGCGGTGGTGAAGGTCAAGGGCGTCGACGGACTCACCCCCATGCCGCTCGGCAACTCCGACAACGTGCAGGTCGGCGACCCCGTCGTCGCCATCGGCGCCCCCTTCGACCTGGCCGGCACGGTCACCTCCGGCATCATCAGCGCCAAGGAGCGGCCCATCACGGCCGGCGGCGAGGAGAGCGACGGCAGCGACGTGTCGTACGTCGACGCGCTCCAGACCGACGCGCCCATCAACCCCGGCAACTCCGGCGGCCCCCTCCTGGACGCCCGGGGCAGCGCCATCGGCATCAACTCCGCGATCCGGTCCGCCGGCAGCGGCGGCGCCGACTCCGACGGCGGCCAGGCCGGTTCCATAGGGCTGGGCTTCGCCATCCCCATCAACCAGGGCAAGCGCGTGGCCGAGGAGCTGATCAACACCGGCCGGGCGACACACCCGGTCATCGGCATCACCCTCGACATGGACTACGCCGGCGACGGCGCCCGCGTGGGCACGCGGGGCAGCGACGGCGGGCCCCCGGTCACCGCCGGCGGACCCGGCGCCGACGCCGGCCTCAAGGCCGGGGACGTGATCACCGAGGTCGACGGCCGGCGCGTGCACTCCGGCGAGGAACTCATCGTCAAGACCCGCGCCCACCGCCCCGGCGACCGGCTGGAGCTGACCGTGGAGCGCCAGGGCAAGGAGACGAACGTCTCGTTGGTGCTCGGCTCCTCCGACGGCGACTGAACCGGGACAGACCGGCACACGGCCAGGAGACGGGGCCGGGAAGGCAAACAATCGGGAAAGCGCTCGCATACGCACAGTCCGTGGTCACGGGACGGTACCGGCCGGGCGGGATCGGCGGGTACCGTGGGGGCGGCCCGGACATCCCAAGGAGCTTCAGGTGTTCAATGACATAGGCGCACTCGAGCTGGTGACGCTCGTCGTCCTCGCCGTGCTCGTGTTCGGCCCGGACAAGCTCCCCAAGGTCATCCAGGACGTGACGCGGACCATCCGGAAGATCCGGGAGTTCTCGGACAGCGCCAAGCGGGACATCCGGGAGGAGCTGGGCCCGGAGTTCAAGGACTTCGAGTTCGAGGACCTCAACCCGAAGACGTTCATCCGCAAGCAGCTGGACAACGACGAGCTGGGTCTCAAGGAGATCCGCAACGGCTTCGACCTGAAGAAGGAGATGGCCGAGGTCACCGACGCGGTCCACGGCCGCGAGTCGGAGACGTCGTCGTCCTCCTCGGGCTCCTCGTCGTCCTCGTCCTCTTCGGGCGGGGCCGTCGACATGTCCAAGAAGATCGACATGGCCAAGAAGCCCGAGACCCCCGCCCGCGACGAACGCCCGCCGTTCGACGCCGACGCCACCTGACCCCACCGCCCCCGTCGGCGTGCGCCGCCGTACGTGACGCGTCTCATACTCCGAACCGGTCGCACACGCCCCCGTCGCGGCACCGGTGCGGCCCACGCGCCGGGCGCTTTCCCGGCTGCCCGCACAGGTGTGGCTATGCTGCCGAGTTGTTGTGCGGAGCGGACGAGTGCGCCCGAAGGGGGGTGGGCCGTTCCGCTCCGACGAGAGCGAGGAGGCGTCCGGGCACATGGAGACGACGAACGCGGCGGTCGCGCAGGCGCCGGCCGCGGAGGACGGACCACCAGTCCCCTCCGCCCGGCGTACGGTCGACGGCTATCTGCGGGCGCACTTCCCGTGGTACGGCCTCGACGAGGCGTTCACGGGGCGGCGCTGGCTGATGCAGGTCGGCACGGCGGCCGACGGAACCGTGGAGCACGGCTCGATCGGGCACGGCGACGAGCCGTCCGTGCGCAACGAGCACGTGTCCGGCGACGACCAGGACGCCAAGGAGAAGTTCGCGGTGGTCGTGACGGTCGCCGCCAGCCCCGACCGGCGCAGCGCCGACGGCACGGGCCTGCTGGAGGCCACGTCGGTGTCCTCGGCGGCATGGCTCGCCGGCGTGGGGCTGCTGTCCTTCACCTGGCCGGGCCAGATGGACCACTCCCTGCGCGACAACTGGCTGGAGCAGCAGACCGAGACCGCCTGGGTGCTCGCCGACGACCTCGACGGGGAGGACTGGACGACGCTGTCGCTGCCCGTGGACGGCGTGCCGACGTCCTTCCACTACCGGGAGTCCGAGTTCGGCTGGGTGCTCGCCGGCTCCACCGACCGGGGTGTCCACCTCGGGGCGTACGGCCGGGGCATGAGCGCCTACGGGCTCGCCTTCTCGGTGGTCAAGGACATCGCCGCCTACGACGCCTGACCGGCGTCCCGGCGTACGACGAGGGGCGCCGTCCGCAAGGACAGCGCCCCCGTGGCCGTACGGAAGGTCAGAACTTGTTCCGGGGCGTGATGCCCAGCGACAGGCCCGACAGGCCGCGCTGACGGCCGCCCAGCTTGCCCGCGATTCCCCGCAGGGCCGCGCCCGCCGGGGACTCCGGGTCGGACAGGACCACGGGCTTGCCCTCGTCGCCGCCCTCGCGCAGGCGGACGTCGATCGGGATGGAGCCGAGGACCGGGACCGAGGCGCCGGTCGTGCGGGTCAGGCCGTCGGCGACCGCCTGGCCGCCGCCCGTGCCGAACACGTCGACCATCTCGCCGCAGTGCGGGCAGGGCAGGCCGGACATGTTCTCGACCACGCCGACGATCTTCTGGTGGGTCTGCACGGCGATCGCACCGGCCCGCTCCGCCACCTCGGCGGCGGCCTGCTGAGGGGTCGTCACGACGAGGATCTCGGCGTTCGGCACGAGCTGCGCGACGGAGATCGCGATGTCGCCGGTGCCGGGCGGCAGGTCGAGCAGCAGGACGTCCAGGTCGCCCCAGTACACGTCGGCCAGGAACTGCTGGAGCGCGCGGTGCAGCATCGGGCCGCGCCAGACGACCGGCGCGTTGCCCGGGGTGAACATGCCGATCGAGATGACCTTCACGCCGTTGGCGGAAGGCGGCATGATCATGTTCTCGACCTGGGTGGGACGCCCGTCGGCGCCCAGCATGCGCGGCACGGAGTGGCCGTAGATGTCGGCGTCGACGACACCGACCTTCAGGCCGTCGGCCGCCATCGCCGCCGCCAGGTTCACCGTCACCGACGACTTGCCGACGCCGCCCTTGCCGGACGCCACCGCGTACACCCGGGTGAGGCTGCCCGGCTTGGCGAAGGGCACCTCGCGCTCGGTCTGGCCGCCGCGCAGGGCGCTCGCCAGCTCCTTGCGCTGCTCGTCGCTCATCACGTCCAGCTCGACGTCGACCCGCGTGACACCCTCGACCCGCGAGACCGCGTCCGTCACGCGCTGCGTGATGGTGTCCCGCATGGGACAGCCGGAGACCGTCAGGTACACCGCGACCGCGACCGCTCCGTCCGCGCCGATCTCCACCGACTTGACCATCCCGAGCTCGGTGATGGGCCGGTTGATCTCGGGGTCGTTCACCGTCGCCAGTGCCTCGCGCACCGCGTCTTCCGTAGCCATAGACACGATGGTACGGCGCCGCCCACGGGGCGCGGAAAGCCCCGTCAGCGGTCGTGTACGTCACGCCCCGTGGACCGATCCGCCGGGAATACCCCGTCGCCGCGGCGGTGGCCGTCCTGCCGCTCCTCCATCTCCCTGATCAGGTCCTGGAGCTCGGAGCGGATCCAGTCCCGCGTCGCGACCTCGCCGAGGCCGATGCGCAGGGCGGCGATCTCCCGGGTCAGGTACTCGGTGTCGGCGATCGACCGCTCGTTCTGCTTGCGGTCCTGCTCCAGGTTGACCCGGTCCCGGTCGTCCTGCCGGTTCTGCGCGAGCAGGATCAGCGGGGCCGCGTAGGAGGCCTGGAGCGACAGGGCCAGCGTCAGGAAGATGAACGGGTACTCGTCGAAGCGCAGGCTGCCCGGCACGGACACGTTCCACAGCACCCAGCAGATGATGACGACCGTCATCCAGACGATGAACCGCCCGGTGCCCAGGAAGCGGGCGACGCGCTCCGACAGCCGGCCGAAGGACTCCGGGTCCCACTCGGGCAGGAGCCGGCGCCGGGGCGGCCGGGGCTGGTCGAGGCGGGCGCGGGGACGGGAGGCCGCCGTGGCCCCCGACACCGCGCGCTCCCGGGGCGGGGTCTCGCGCTCAGGCGCCATCGGCGCTCACCTCCCGCGGCCCGTCCGTCTCGTCCAGGTGGTACTCGGTCTCCCGCCAGTCGTCGGGCAGCATGTGGTCCAGTACGTCGTCCACGGTGATCGCGCCGAGCAGCGACCCGGAGTCGTCCACGACGGGCGCCGCCACCATGTCGTACGTCGCGAAGAAACCGGCGACCACCGGCAGCGCGGCGTCCGGCTCCAGGGGCTGGAGGTCGTCGTCCAGCATCGAGCCGACCAGCGTGTACGGGGGGTCGCGCAGCAGGCGCTGGAAGTGGACCGTGCCCAGGTACTTGCCGGTCGGGGTCTCCTCGGGCGGCCGGCACACGTAGACCTGCGCGGCGTGCGCCGGGGACAGGTCGGGGTTGCGGATGCGGGCCAGGGCGTCGGCGACGGTGGCGTCGGGGCGCAGCACGATCGGCTCGGTCGTCATCAGACCGCCGGCCGTGTGCTCCTCGTACGCCATCAGGCGCCGCATGTCGGCCGCGTCGTCGGGCTGCATCAGGCTCAGCAGGCGTTCCTTGTCCTCCTCGGGCAGCTCGCCGAGCAGGTCGGCCGCGTCGTCGGGGTCCATCGCCTCCAGCACGTCCGCGGCGCGTTCCTCCTTGAGCTTGCCGAGGATCTCGATCTGGTCGTCCTCCGGCAGCTCCTCCAGCACGTCGGCCAGGCGGTCGTCGTCGAGGGCGGCGGCGACCTCCGCGCGGCGCTTGGCCGACAGGTGGTGCAGCACGTTGGCGAGGTCGGCGGGGCGCAGCTGCTCGAAGGTGGCGAGCAGGTTCTCGGCGCCCTGCCCCTGCTCCTCCAGGGAGAAGCCGGTGACGCCGGACCACTCGACGGTCAGCGTCTCGCCCCTGGCCCGCCGGAAGGCGCCGCCCTTCCTGCCCTTGCGGACGAAGACCTTGTCGATCTCCCAGTCCCGGCGGGCCGGCAACTGCTGCACCGACAGGTCCAGGACGGTGGCCTCCTCGCCGTCCTCGGTGAGCGTCACGCGCCGGTCGAGGAGCTCGCCGAAGACGAGGCGCTCGGTGGGCCGCTGCTCGAAGCGCCGCACGTTGAGCACCCCGGTCGTGATGACCTGCCCCGACTCGATCCCGGTGACCCGGGTCATCGGCAGGAAGATGCGCCGGCGGGTGGACAGTTCGACGACCAGACCGAGCACCCGTGGGGGCTTGCGGCCGACGCGGAGCATGACGACCAGGTCGCGCACCCGTCCCACCTGGTCGCCGGCCGGGTCGAAGACGGCGATGCCGGAGAGGTGCGAGACGAAGATCCGGGGGGCGCCCGCTGCCATGGCCGCGGCTCCTTTTCGTCAGTCAGTCCGTGAGAGGAGTTGAGAGGAGTTTCGTACGGTGTCTCTTTCCCGAATTGCCCGCTCGCACGGCCTTCAGGCTAGCCCGTCCCGAAGAGGTCCGCCCTGGCGGGCCGGTCCGGACGGACTGGCTCCGATCACCGCCTTCGGCCCCGGTACGCTGCGGTACGCCTCTTGGATCTCCGTCAGAAAGGCAGCACCACCTGTGACCGTGACTCCCCGGCGCCGACTCCGCAGGGCCGCTTGGCTGGGCGCGGTGTGCGCCCTGGCAGTGGCGGGGGCGGGGCTGACGGGATGCAGCAGCGAGGACCCGGACGCGGGCACCAACGGGGTGGGCAAGCTCCCGGCCGAGAAGATCCAGGCCAAGACGCGCGCGGCCGCCGACGCCGCCCGCGCGGTCCGGCTGCACGGCACGGTGGCCGCCGGCGGCAGCACGTACACCCTGGACATGCGCCTGAAGTCCGACGGCGGCACCGGGTCGGTCGCCGCCGAGGGGGCGACCTTCGGGCTGCTGCGGGTCGGTGAACAGCTCTTCCTCAAGGCCGACGCCGGTTTCTGGAGCCACGACGGCGGCGACGCCGCGGCCGCGGAGAAGCTGGCCGGCAAGTACGTGAAGGTGCCGGAGGGCGACCCGGCGTACCAGAAGTTCAGCGGCTTCACGGACAAGGACGTCCTCCTCGACGGACTGCTGACGCTGCACGGCACGGTGGAGACCGACGGCCGGCACGAGCAGGAGGGCGTGCGCACCGTCCGCGTCACCGGTGACCAGGGCTCCGGCGGCTCGCTGGACGTCTCCCTGGAGGGCACGCCCTACCCGCTGCGCCTGGTGCGGGCCGGCAGGGCGGGCACGCTCAGCTTCTCCGACTGGAACAAGGACTTCCCGCTCACGGCACCGGCCAAGGACGACACCCTGGACTACGGCAAGCAGCTGCCGACCTCCTAGGGCCCGACGCCCTAGCCCCGCCGGCTCTTCCTCCGGCGCTTCAGCAGCAGGCGCGGCAGGGACGCCGGGGCCGGTTCGCGGGTCGTCGCCGGGCTCGGCAGCGGTGGCTCGGCCAGTGAGCCGTCGGGCAGCGGCGCGAACGTCCCCGTCGGCTCCAGCCGCAGCACCCGGCACTCACGCGCCCAGCGGCCGGTCATCGCCTCGCCGTCCGGGGCGTTGAGCCGCTTGCCCTTGAGGTCGGCGACCGCGGCCTGCCACGCCTCGGAGCCGGAGGGCAGCTCCACGACCCGCGCCGCCCAGGAGACCAGCCGGCCCCCCTTGTCCTTGCTGCGCACCGTCACTTCGGCCGCCGCCCCGTCGGTCAGGCCCGGCAGCGGCTGCTCGCCGGGTCCGTCGCCGACGACGCAGGCCGCGCCCTCGTGCCAGACGTGCCACAGCGCACGGGCGGGCACGCCGGGGCCCTTGACCCAGATGAGGCCGGACTTCTTGGTGGCCTCCTCGACGAGGGCCTGGTCGAGCAGCTCGCTTGTCATGCGGTCAGCCTATCCAGGGGCCCCCGGGCGGCTTCAGAGCCAGCCGTTGCGCTTGAGCGTGCGGTGGATGCCCAGGCAGAGCCCGACGGTGATCGACAGGACCAGCGGATAGCCGAACTTCCAGTGCGTCTCCGGCATGTAGTCGAAGTTCATGCCGTACACCCCGCACACCATCGTCGGCACGGCGATGATCGCCGCCCACGAGGTGATCTTGCGCATGTCCTCGTTCTGCGCGACGGACGCCTGGGCGAGGTTGGCCTGGAGGATGGAGTTCAGCAGCTCGTCGAAGCCGATGACCTGCTCCTGCACCCGTGCCACGTGGTCGGCGACGTCCCGGAAGTACTTCTGGATCTCCGGGTCGATCAGCCGCATCGGCCGCTCGCTGAGCAGCTGCATGGGCCGCAGCAGCGGCGCCACCGCCCGCTTGAACTCCAGCACCTCGCGCTTGAGTTGGTAGATCCGGCCGGCGTCGGTGCCGCGCGGGCTGCCCTTGCGGCCGGGCGAGAACACCTCGGTCTCGACCTCGTCGATGTCGTCCTGCACCGCGTCGGCGACGGCGATGTAGCCGTCCACGACGTGGTCGGCGATGGCGTGCAGCACCGCGGAGGGGCCCTTGAGCAGCAGCTCGGGGTCGTCCTGAAGCCGGTGCCGCAGCGTGCGCAGGGAGCCCTGGCCGCCGTGCCGGACGGTGATGAAGAAGTCCCGCCCGGTGAAGCACATGACCTCGCCGGTCTCCACGACCTCGCTGTTCGCGGTGAGCTCGTCGTGCTCGACGTAGTGGACGGTCTTGAAGACGGTGAACAGGGAGTCGTCGTAGCGCTCCAGCTTGGGCCGCTGGTGGGCCTGGACGGCGTCCTCCACGGCCAGCGGGTGCAGTCCGAACTCCCGGGCGATACCGGCGAATTCGTCCTCGGTGGGCTCGTGCAGGCCGATCCACACGAAGCCGCCGTCGCGGCGCACCTGACGCATCGCCCGGTGCGGGCTCAGCGGGGTGTCGGTCTGGACGCGGGTGCCGTCGCGGTAGACGGCGCAGTCGACGACGGCGGAGGCGGTCCCCGGGTCGCGGGTGGTGTCGTAGGCGCCGTTGTCCTTGCGCAGCGAGACGCGGGACGGGCGGACCGCGGCGCGCAGGTCACGGATCATCGACATGGCAGGCTCCTTCGCGACGGGCAGCGAGCGTGCCGGCGGCGGGTGGAACCACCCGGAATGAGGACGTCCAGATCACGCGTGCTCGGCGCGTCCACAAAGCGGGGGGCACCGCACCGTCGCGGTGGCCGGCTTCACTGCTGATTCAGCGCTGCTGTTGCAGGCAGGCAGATCAGGCAAAACGAGACGAAGTGCTCTTCCGAGGAGAGGCGCGCGAGCGAAAGGCCGCGGCGGGAAGAACCGGAGCAGCTGCGTCAGCGACCGGAAGAGCGAGTGGTACTGCACGGTCGACTTCGGTCCATGCCGCCCACCTCCTCCGGCCGGTCCCTCGTGAGGGACGATCCATACCCCTGTTTGAAGGGGTTCCCCGTAGGGGAGTGTTCTCAGCGTCGGGGCCGTGATCGCTCGACTGCCGCGTGCTGCCCCAGAACCGCTGGCCCAGAGTACCAGTGACTCGACGTGTCAAGGCGCCGCTTTGCCGCGTACTGACGAGTTCTATGCTCGCCGCATGGCTGATGTTCTTCCTCTGGTCGAGGCCCGGTTGTGTACGGCACTGGGCGAACCGGACGCGCGCGCGGCGGTCACCTTCCTCGGCGCCGACCGCATCGAGGTGCTGCGCTTCCCCGGCGGCGGCCCGGAGGGCGACATCGTCCGCTACGCGACCCTCGGCATGTCCGCGCAGCCCATGGCGGACCCCACGGCCGTGCTCGCCGACCCGGTCGAGGGCCCCCGCGCCGAGCTGGTCCTCTCCGTCCGGGCGGGCGGCGCCGACACCGACAAGGTGCTCCGGCCGCTGGCCGTGCTCGCCGCGTCCCCGCAGGTCGAGGGCGTCGTCGTGGCGCCCGGCGCCTCCCTGGACGTCGGCGAGCCGCTGTGGCCCGGCGCCCCGTTCACCTCGGTGCTGGTCGCGGAGCCGGGCGGTCTGGTGGAGGACCTGGAGCTGGACGCCCCGCTGGACCCCGTACGCTTCCTGCCGCTGCTGCCGATGACGCAGAACGAGGCCGCCTGGAAGCGGGTGCACGGCGCCCAGGCCCTCCAGGAGCGCTGGCTGACGCACGGAACGGACCTGCGGGATCCGTCCCGCAGGTCCGTCCCGCTGGAGTGAGGCGACTCACCAACCGCGGTGCGCGGTGGCTCAGTCGGCGAAGACGGCGACCGAGTCCTCGGCCGCGTGCCGCGGCTCCAGCTCCTCCGCCTCGTGGGTGAGCGCCCGGCGCCGCACGGCGACCACGACCGCGCCCAGTACGGCGGTGACGGCGGCCACCACGAACGGGATGTGGATGTCGGTCCACTCCTCGATCTTCGGCGCGAAGTACGGAGCGGCGGCCGCCGCGAACCAGCGCACGAAGTTGTAGCCGGCGCTCGCCACCGGGCGCGGCGCGTCCGACACGCCGAGGGCAAGTTCCGTGTACACGGTGTTGTTCACGCCGATGAAGGCACCGGACAGGATGGTGCAGACGATCGCGGCGGTGTGGTTGCCGTAGCCGAGGACCAGCACGTCGGCCGCGAGCAGCACCAGCGAGCCGCCGAGCACCTTCAGCGAGCCGAAGCGCCTCTGCATGCGCGGCGCCACGAGGACCGAGAACACGGCCAGCAGCACGCCCCAGGCGAAGAACACGGCACCGGACTTGTACGGGGTCATGTTCAGCACGAACGGCGTGAAGGCCAGCACGGTGAAGAACGTGTAGTTGTAGAAGAACGCGGAGACCGCGGCGGAGGCGAGGCCGCCGTGGCCCAGCGCCTTGATCGGGTCGAGCAGCGAGGTCTTGCGGGCCGGCTTCGGCTGCTCCTTGAGGAACACCGTGATGCACAGGAAGCCGATCGCCATCAGGAACGCGGTGCCGAAGAACGGGTAGCGCCAGCTGGCGTCGCCGAGCAGCGCGCCCAGCAGCGGGCCGCAGGCCATGCCGAGGCCGAGGGCGGACTCGTACAGCAGGATCGCCGCGGCGCTGCCGCCGGCCGCCGCGCCGACGATGACCGCGAGGGCCGTCGAGACGAACAGGGCGTTGCCGAGGCCCCAGCCGGCCCGGTAGCCGACGAGCTGGCCGACGGTGTCGGAGGTGCCGGCGAGGCCCGCGAAGACGACCACGAAGGCGAGGCCGAGCAGCAGGGTCTTGCGTCCGCCGATGCGGCTGGAGACGAAGCCCGTGACCAGCATGGCGACGGCCGTGATCAGGAAGTAGGAGGTGAACAGGAGGGAGACCTGGCTGGCGTTCGCGTCCAGGCCCTTGGCGATGGACGGCAGGATCGGGTCGACGAGCCCGATGCCCATGAAGGCGACGACGGACGCACCGGCGGTCGCCCACACCGCCTTGGGCTGTCGCAGGATGCCGCCCGCACCCGCGTCGAAGGGGTCCATGGTTGCTCCAATGCCGACAGAGATGGTTGGTTTATGCACATAGTAAGTTAGCGCGGCTAATTAATGCAACATACATCTACTTTCTCCTGGTCAGCCCGCCGCCCCGGATGGGTGATCGTCCTTGACGTGGGCGGGCGAGGGTAGGACCGTGGGGCTGTATGAGGGGCGAACCCAGTTGCCCGAAGTGTGGTGGCCGGGTCAGGGCTCCCGGTCTCTTCGCCGATTCATGGCAGTGCGACCTGCATGGCACGGTGCACCCGCTCCAGCCCGTGATACCGCCCAGCGTCGAGGCGCTCGGCGTCGTCGTGCACCGCACCCAGGTGCCGGTGTGGATGCCGTGGCCGCTGCCCGTGGGCTGGCTGTTCACCGGCGTGGCCTGCGCGGGCGACGACCGCAGCGGCGGCCGGGCCACCGCGGTGGCCTGCTCGGGACCGGGCCCGCTCGGTGGCCCCGGCGAGCTGATCCTGGTGGCCGAGGAGCTGGGCGTCGGACTCGGCGCGCGGTACGCGGGGATCGACGCCCCGGACCCCGGCCCCTACTTGGACGTCGAGAAGCCGCCGCAGGCCAAGGTCCTCGCCGCCGGCCGCCCGACCCCGCTCTGGCACGTCTCCGGCACCCCGAGCGACCGCGCGGTGTTCGCGGGGGAGGCCCTCGGGATGTGGCTCTGGGCCGTGCTGTGGCCCGAGCAGTCGGGACTGCTCATGTACGACGAGCTGGTACTGACCGACCTGAGGGACGCCGGCGCGGAGGTGGACCTCGTGCCGTGCGGCGCCCTGTCGCCGCGGTTGATCCAGCCGTAGCGCACCGTCCGGGGGCGGGCCGGGGGGTGCGCGCGTAGGGGGCGCGAGGGCGCTTCGGGTGTGACATCGGGGTGCGGAGTTCCGGTTATCCTTGAGCGTCCCCTTTCGTCCCGTCACCGCCTGGAGTCAGCGTCGTGCGCATCGATCTGCACACCCACTCCACCGCGTCCGACGGCACGGACACCCCCGCCGAGCTGGTGCGCAACGCCGCCGCGGCCGGGCTGGACGTCGTCGCGCTGACCGACCACGACACCACCCGCGGCCACGCCGAGGCCATCGCCGCGCTGCCCGAGGGCCTGACGCTGGTCACCGGCGCCGAACTCTCCTGCCGCCTCGACGGCATCAGCATGCACATGCTGGCCTACCTCTTCGACCCCGAGGAGCCCGCCCTGCTCGCCGAGCGGGAACTGGTCCGGGACGACCGGGTGCCGCGCGCCCGGGGCATGGTCGCCAAGCTCAACGCGCTCGGCGTCCCCGTCACCTGGGAGCAGGTCGCGCGGATCGCCGGCGACGGCTCCGTCGGACGCCCGCACGTGGCCACCGCGCTCGTGGAGCTCGGCGTCGTACCGACCGTGAGCGACGCCTTCACCGAGGACTGGCTGGCCGACGGCGGCCGGGCCCACGTCGAGAAGCACGAGACCGACCCGTTCGAGGCGATCCGGCTGATCAAGGGCGCCGGCGGCGTCGCGGTCTTCGCCCACCCGGCCGCCGCCAAGCGCGGCCGTACGGTCCCGGAGGCCGCCATCGCCGAGCTCGCCGCCGCCGGACTGGACGGCATCGAGGTCGACCACATGGACCACGACGCCGACACCCGGGCCCGGCTGCGCGGACTCGCCGCGGACCTGGGGCTGCTGGTGACCGGGTCCAGCGACTACCACGGCAGCCGCAAGACCTGCGTGCCCGGCGAGTACACGACGGACCCCGAGGTCTACGGCGAGATCACGCGGCGGGCGCACGGGGCGTTCCCCGTGCCGGGGGCCGGCGGAGCCTGAGGTCCGCGGCGCCCGAGGCCCTCAGCGCCCGAGGTCCGCTCCCGTCCCACACCCCGTTCGTTGCTCCTGTCATCGCAAGGCTTTGTCACGCTCATGTTCGACCTCGCCGTCTTCGGCTCCCTCTTCCTGACCCTTTTCGTCATCATGGATCCCCCCGGGATCACTCCGATCTTCCTCGCGCTGACCGCCGGACGGCCCGCCAAGGTGCAGAAGCGGATGGCCTTCCAGGCCGTCTGCGTGGCCGGCGGTGTGATCACGGTGTTCGGGCTGCTCGGGCACCAGATCCTCAACTACCTGCACGTCTCCGTGCCCGCGCTGATGATCGCCGGCGGGCTGCTGCTCCTGCTGATCGCCCTCGACCTGCTCACCGGCAAGACGGACGAGCCCAAGCAGACCAAGGACGTCAACGTCGCGCTGGTGCCGCTCGGCATGCCGCTGCTCGCGGGGCCCGGCGCCATCGTGTCGGTCATCCTGGCCGTGCAGAAGGCCGGCAGCGTGACCTCGCAGGTGTCGGTCTGGTCGGCGATCCTCGCCATCCACGTGGTGCTGTGGCTGGTGATGCGGTACTCGCTGCTGATCATCCGCGTCATCAAGGACGGCGGTGTCGTCCTGGTGACCCGCCTCGCGGGCATGATGCTCTCCGCGATCGCTGTGCAGCAGATCATCAACGGCGTCACCCAGGTGATCCAGGGCGCCTGAGCGCCGGACACGACAGAGCCCCCGCGCGGCACCGGTGACGGTGTCGCACGGGGGCTCCCGGCGTGTGGAACGGTCCGCGTTACAAGGCCGAGGTGTCGGCGGGGCGGATCCACAGGCGCTGCCCTATGGCGGCGGCCTGCTGAACGATGCGGTTCACGGAGGCGGCGTCCACGACGGTGGTGTCCACGGGTGTGCCGTCGACGTCGTCGAGTCGCATGACTTCAAAGCGCATGGGCCTCTCCCTTGATCTGGTCATCCTCCTGAGGAGAACTACTGGTGTGGGCCACGGGTCGTCGGTGCCCGGGCGTCCATACGATTCAACGGCCCGGATGTTAAGAACATTCCCTACGCTAAGGAAATTTTTCGAACAACTAATTACTGACACGTAAGAAGACCGCCTCGGAGCGATCCGTGCCCGTAACAAGACTGACCGGGACCGGTTGTGTTCGCAGCGTGACCGCCGGGACAATGGAGGCGATGAACGACGACCTCGCGTCCCTGAACGCCCGCATCGACCGCACCAACGAGCTGCTCCAGCGCATGCTCGCCGAGGTGGCGAAGACGCCTTCGACCCACGCGATCTTCGTCGACGCCGGGTACCTCTACGCGGCGGCGGGGCGACTGGTCGCCGGCACCGAGGACCGCAGGGCCTTCGACCTGGACGCCGAGGGACTGATCGAGGCCCTCATCGACAAGGCCCGCACGATCTTCGCCGACAGCCGCCTGCTGCGGGTCTACTGGTACGACGGCGCCCGGCGCCGCATCCACACCGCCGAGCAGCAGACCATCGCCGAGCTGCCGGACGTCAAGGTCCGCCTGGGCAACCTCAACGCCAACAACCAGCAGAAGGGCGTCGACTCCCTCATCCGCTC
Organism: Streptomyces sp. SID5910; assembly: GCF_009862125.1. Lineage (GTDB taxonomy): Bacteria > Actinomycetota > Actinomycetes > Streptomycetales > Streptomycetaceae > Streptomyces. Next base: position 1,506 of record NZ_WWHX01000966.1, on the reverse strand, counting down.
CGACCTGGAGTCTCTCGCCCGGCACCGCGCCATCAGCGACGCGGCGCTGCTCGGCGGCGACGAGGACCTCGTCTCGGCGGTCGAGGCCGCCCAGGGGTACGGCGCCCGCGTCCACCTGTGGGGCGTCGAGGCCCCCGAGGGCCGCAACCAGGCCGACCCGCTGCTCTGGGAGGTCGACAGCCAGCGCACCTTCGACCTCGACTTCTTCAAGCCGTACGTCTCCCGGCGCACCGCCCACGCCTACGAGGGGGCGGGCGTGGTGCGGCCGGCCCGCGAGGACGTCCGCTTCGTGGGCGCCCAGATCGCCGCGAAGTGGCTGGCGGCACGGGGCCGCGACGCCCTCCTGGAGCTGCTCCCCGGCCACCCCTACCTGCCCGGCTCGGTGGACCAGGACCTGCTCGTGGAGGCCGAGGGGCTGCTCCAGTACTCGCTGCGCGGCCAGGCCGACCTGCGGCGGGCGCTGCGGGACGGCTTCTGGGAGCACCTGCGGTCGCAGTACTAGGCCGTCACAGCGCGGGGACGCCGTCCCAGAAGTCGGCCAGGGCCTGGGCGGTCGGCAGCGGCTGGTCCGTGTTGGGCGAGTGCTCGGCCCCCTGGACGACGGTCCGGCGCGCGTCCAGCCGTACGGCCATCTCGTCCAGGAGGGGCACGGGCCAGGTGTCGTCGTAGGCGCCCGACAGCACGTGGAACGGTAGCGGCACCGCGGCGAGCTCGGCGACGCGGTCCGGCTCGGTGCACAACTGGCGTCCCGTGGCGAGCAGTTGCGCCGGGCGGGTGCCGAGCCAGCGTGCGCGCAGCCGTTCCGGGGCGTCCGGGCCGTGGGCGGGCACCGGGGCGCCGGCCTCCTCGGGCGGACCCATCGCCTGCATCACCTCCCAGACCTGGGCCATCGTCATGGTGCCGAGCGCGTCCCGCAGGAGCTTCACGCGCTGCTGCTGGGAGACGGAGATCCGCGCCGGGCCCGACGACATCAGCGTGAGGGAGAGGAAGGGGGAGTGGTCGAGGAGGACGGCGGCACGGGCGATCTGGCCGCCGAGCGAGTGCCCGACCAGGTGCACGGGCGTCCCCAGCGCGGCGACCTGCGCGAGGACGTCCCGGGCCAGCTCGGCCTGCGCGTAGCCGGCCTCGTCGTGCTCAGGGCCGTCGGACTCGTACTGTCCGCGCCCGTCCACGGCGACCGTACGGTACCCGCGGGCGCCGAGCGGTTCGTGCAGCAGCGTGAAGTCCTCCTTGCTGCCGGTGAACCCCGGCAGCATCAGCACGACCCCCTTGGGCACGCCCCCGCCGGCCACGGGCGAATCGACGACGGCGAACTCCCCGCGCGCGGTAAGCAAGCGGTACACACGGGCATCGGACGGCGGGTCGAACCGAGCATTCGTACTCACGCCCAGAGCCTATCCACGCCCCGACCCACCCAAGTCGTGCCGCCCCGCCCCTTGCCCCGCGCAGCCTGCGGGAAGTCGTGCTCCCGGCCCCTTCCCCCGCCCAGCCTGCGGGCAGTCGTGC
>NZ_WWHX01000965.1 GCF_009862125.1 Streptomyces sp. SID5910 | reverse complement strand
GGTCGTTCGCGGTGACCGGCGAGCAGCCGGCCGAGGCCCGCTCCTTGTTGACGAGCGCGAGGACCTGCGCCTCGGCCCCGCTCGCCCCGCCGGAACCCGACCCCGAGCCGGAGCCGGAGCCCGATCCGCCGCCGGAACCCGTGCCGCCGCCACCGCCGGCGGACCGGTCGGTGCTGCTCTTCACCGTCGCCCTCGCGGGAGCCGTGGACGCGGGCGCGGTCTTCTTCGTCTGCCCGGCGGTCGGGCTCGCCGTCCTCGACGGCGAGGCACTGGGCGTGGCGCTCACCCGGGGCGAGGCACTCGCCGAGGCACTCGGGCTCGCCGACGGGGACACCGTCGCCGCCTCACCGCCCGCCGCCACCTCGGCGTTCGGCGCACTGGCCGCGCTCGTCGTGACCCGGTCCGAGGCGCCGCCGTCGTCACCGCCGGAGACGGCCAGCGTGACACCGACGCCCGCCGTGACGGCGACGCCGAGCACCAGCACGGTGCCGCGCGTCCTCAGTCCGCGGTGGGGGCGTGCGTGGGAGTGGGACGGGCGAGCGGCTCGGCGGGAACCCATGCGCAGGACACCTCGGCTTGTCGATCGGTGCAGGGGAGACCCCGGTGGACGCCTGGGCGTCCACCGGGACTGTGGGGGGTTGCCGAGAGCCTAGGGCGGGCACGGTGCGGATACGGCACCTCGAAGGTCATCTTCAAGAAGCCTTAAGGAAGCCGACAGAGTCCGCTGAGGAATCCGGTGCACCGGACGCCCGTGGGAGTGGCCCGGCTCACATGGCGTACCGGCGGTGCCACCGACACCATGGTCTTTTGTCACCGGCAGGCTGAAGGGATCCACCATGTTCCGCAAGGTGCTGGTCGCCAACCGCGGCGAGATCGCGATTCGCGCGTTCCGCGCCGGCTTCGAGCTGGGCGCGCGCACCGTCGCGGTCTTCCCGCACGAGGACCGCAACTCGCTGCACCGGCTGAAGGCCGACGAGGCGTACGAGATCGGCGAGCCGGGGCACCCCGTGCGCGCCTACCTCTCCGTCGAGGAGATCGTCCGCGCGGCCCGCCGCGCCGGGGCCGACGCGGTCTACCCGGGCTACGGCTTCCTGTCCGAGAACCCCGAGCTGGCCCGGGCCTGCGAGGAGGCGGGCATCACGTTCGTCGGACCGAGCGCGCAGATCCTGGAGCTGACCGGGAACAAGGCCCGTGCCGTGGCCGCCGCCCGCGAGGCGGGCGTGCCCGTGCTGGGCTCCTCCGCCCCCTCCAACGACGTGGACGAACTCGTCCGCGCCGCCGACGACATCGGCTTCCCCGTGTTCGTGAAGGCCGTGGCGGGCGGCGGCGGGCGCGGCATGCGCCGGGTCGAGGAGCCCGCCCAGTTGCGCGAGTCCATCGAGGCGGCGTCCCGCGAGGCCGCCTCCGCCTTCGGCGATCCCACGGTCTTCCTGGAGAAGGCGGTGGTCGAACCCCGCCACATCGAGGTCCAGATCCTCGCCGACGGCGAGGGCGGCGTCATCCACCTCTTCGAGCGGGACTGCTCGGTGCAGCGCCGCCACCAGAAGGTGATCGAGCTCGCCCCGGCGCCCAACCTCGATCCGGAGCTGCGGGAGCGGATCTGCGCCGACGCCGTGAACTTCGCCCGGCAGATCGGCTACCGCAACGCCGGCACCGTGGAGTTTCTCGTCGACCGCGAAGGCAACCACGTCTTCATCGAGATGAACCCGCGCATCCAGGTGGAGCACACGGTCACCGAGGAGGTCACCGACGTCGACCTCGTCCAGTCCCAGCTGCGCATCGCCGCCGGTGAGACCCTGGCCGACCTCGGACTCGCCCAGGAGAACATCACCCTGCGCGGCGCCGCCCTCCAGTGCCGTATCACCACCGAGGACCCGGCCAACGGCTTCCGCCCGGACACCGGCACCATCAGCGCCTACCGGTCACCCGGCGGCTCGGGCATCCGCCTCGACGGCGGCACCACCCACGCCGGTACGGAGATCAGCGCGCACTTCGACTCGATGCTGGTCAAGCTCTCCTGCCGGGGCCGGGACTTCGCCACCGCCGTGGGCCGCGCCCGGCGTGCCGTCGCCGAGTTCCGCATCCGCGGCGTCGCCACCAACATCCCCTTCCTCCAAGCGGTCCTGGACGACCCGGACTTCCAGGCCGGGCAGGTCACCACGTCGTTCATCGAGCAGCGCCCGCACCTGCTCACCGCCCGGCACTCCGCCGACCGCGGCACGAAGCTGCTGACCTACCTCGCCGACGTCACGGTCAACAAGCCGCACGGCGAACGCCCCGAACTGGCCGACCCGCTGACCAAGCTGCCGCCGCTGCCCGCCGGTGAGCCCCCGGCCGGCTCCCGGCAGCGGCTCGCCGAGCTCGGCCCCGAGGGCTTCGCCCGCTGGCTGCGCGAGTCACCCGTCATCGGCGTCACCGACACCACGTTCCGCGACGCCCACCAGTCGCTGCTCGCCACCCGCGTGCGCACCAAGGACATGCTCGCGGTGGCGCCGGTCGTCGCCCGCACCCTGCCCCAGCTGCTGTCCCTGGAGTGCTGGGGCGGCGCCACCTACGACGTCGCGCTGCGCTTCCTCGCCGAGGACCCCTGGGAGCGGCTGGCCGCCCTGCGCGAGGCCGTGCCCAACATCTGCCTCCAGATGCTGCTGCGCGGCCGCAACACCGTCGGCTACACCCCGTACCCGACCGAGGTCACCGACGCCTTCGTGCAGGAGGCCGCCGCCACCGGCATCGACGTCTTCCGCATCTTCGACGCCCTCAACGACGTCGACCAGATGCGGCCCGCCATCGACGCCGTACGCGAGACCGGCACGTCGATCGCGGAGGTGGCCCTGTGTTACACGGCCGACCTGTCGAACCCGGCGGAGAAGCTCTACACCCTCGACTACTACCTGCGGCTCGCCGAGAAGATCGTGAACGCCGGCGCCCATGTGCTGGCCGTCAAGGACATGGCCGGCCTGCTGCGCGCCCCCGCCGCCGCGACCCTGGTCTCCGCGCTGCGCCGCGAGTTCGACCTGCCGGTGCACCTGCACACCCACGACACCACGGGCGGCCAGCTCGCCACCTACCTCGCCGCGGTCCAGGCCGGCGCGGATGCCGTCGACGGGGCGGTGGCGTCCATGGCGGGCACCACCTCGCAGCCCTCGCTGTCGGCGATCGTCGCCGCCACCGACCACACCGAGCGGCCCACCGGCCTCGACCTCCAGGCCGTCGGCGACCTGGAGCCGTACTGGGAGAGCGTCCGCAAGGTCTACGCCCCCTTCGAGGCGGGCCTCGCCTCCCCGACCGGCCGCGTCTACCACCACGAGATCCCCGGCGGCCAGCTCTCCAACCTGCGCACCCAGGCCATCGCGCTGGGCCTCGGCGACCGCTTCGAGGACATCGAGGCGATGTACGCCGCCGCCGACCGCATGCTGGGCCGCCTGGTCAAGGTCACGCCCTCCTCCAAGGTGGTCGGCGACCTCGCCCTGCACCTGGTGGGCGCCGGTGTCTCCCCGGCGGACTTCGAGCAGGACCCCGACCGGTTCGACATCCCCGACTCCGTGATCGGCTTCCTGCGCGGCGAGCTGGGCACCCCGCCCGGCGGCTGGCCCGAGCCGTTCCGCAGCAAGGCGCTGCGGGGCCGCGCCGACGCCAAGCCGGTGGCCGAGCTGAGCGCCGACGACCGCACCGGGCTGGCCAAGGACCGCAGGGCCACGCTCAACCGGCTGCTGTTCCCCGGCCCGGCGCGCGAGTTCGACACGCACCGCGGCAGCTTCGGCGACACCAGCGTCCTGGACAGCAAGGACTTCTTCTACGGGCTGCGCCCGGGCAAGGAGTACACCGTCGACCTCGACCCGGGTGTGCGGCTGCTCATCGAGCTCCAGGCGGTCGGTGACGCCGACGAGCGCGGCATGCGCACCGTGATGTCCACGCTCAACGGCCAGCTGCGGCCCATCCAGGTCCGCGACCGCGCCGCGGCCTCCGACGTCCCGGTCACCGAGAAGGCCGACCGGGCCAACCCGGGCCATGTCGCGGCGCCGTTCGCGGGCGTGGTGACCCTCGCCGTCACCGAGGGCGACACCGTGGAGGCCGGAGCCACCGTGGCCACCATCGAGGCGATGAAGATGGAGGCCACCATCACCGCGCAGAAGTCCGGCACCGTCGGCCGGCTCGCCATCAACCGCATCCAGCAGGTGGAGGGCGGCGACCTCCTCGTCGAACTGAACTGACCGCGCATGGACGGTGGCGCCCAGGACCGGTCCCGGTCCCGGGCGCCACCGCCGCGTTCACTCGCTCTTCGGAGCCGCCTGCTGCACCACCTCGAACGACCACAGCGTGGACCCGCTCGCCGCCGGCTTGGGACGCTCGCCGCCCTGCGCGCCACCGCCCTGGTGCGCCGACTTCATGGGGCCCTCCATCCAGGCCTGGAAGGCCTCCTCGTCCCGCCACCGCGTGTAGACGAGATAGGTGTCGGTGCCCTCGACGGGCCGCAGCAGCTCGAACCACTCGAAGCCGTCGGAGTTCTCCACCGCGTGGGCACGCGACGCGAAGCGCTTCTCCAGCGTCTCGCGCTGCTCGGCCGGCACGGTCAGTACGTTGATCTTGACTACGCTCATGGCCCCATCCTGCCGCACCCCGTGGTCAGCAGGCCCGGCGCCAGACCCCGAGCTCCGGTTTCTTCAGCATCGAGGACAGCCCCAGCCGGCGCGACTCGGGGCAGAAGCGGCCGGTCGGCTCGGCGTACTCGACGTGGAAGACCGCCTTGCCGGCCGCGACGAACGGCGTCAGCCGCTCGCACTCCCCGTACTGCGCGCACTCCTCGTTGACCGCGAAGTCGAACTCGTCCACCAGCTGCGGGATCTGCGGCAGGTCGTTCTTGAGCCCCACGGACAGACCGCGCTCGTGGGCGATCTCCGCGATCATGCGGTTGTACGCCAACTGGTCCCGGGCGGTGAGGGGGAAGCCGGTCTCGTTGTCGTAGCCCTCCACCAGATCGGGCTCCACCGCGTCGAAGCCCTTGTCCCGGCACATGTCGAACCGCCGCTCCATGATCGGCCGAAGTACGGAGACCCGGCGGATGTCGAGCCACCGCTCGCCCTGCCAGCCGTTGGGCGCGCCCAGCACCGCCCGGGGGAAGTCGTCCTTGTCCGGGCGGAAGCTCTCCCAGGCGCCGACGTTGATGTAGCAGATCACCTTGCGGCCCTCGCGGTGCAGCCGGGCCACGTCCGCCGCGCCGTTCTCGAAGCCGTCGATGTCGTAGACGGGGACGTCGGCCGACGGATCCACCCTGCCGTCGAGCTGCCACTGCCAGGCCAGCCCGGGGCGCGGCTGCCACAGCTCCCCGCGCGAGGTGGGCTCCGGCCGCGGGTCCTCGCCGCCCCCGCCGCCCGAACAGCCGGTCACCACCGAGAGGAACAGCGCGGACAGCACGGCGGCGAGCCCCCGTGCCCTCCTCATCGCCGCGCCCCGGTCAGGACGGGCGTCAGGGCGGCCCATGGGTTGGGCGGCTCTCCCGTCACGGGCCCGCTGACCGCGGCGCCCCGTTCCCGGGCGGTGCGCACGGCGAGCGGGGCGAGGGCCTCGGGCACGCCGTACACCAGGTGGCAGAACCGTTCGGGCGGGTGCCGGCGCGTCCAGTCCGGCCGGCTGAACGCCGACACGTACGTGGACCAGGGCCCCTCGAAGGTGACGACCAGGTCGGCGAGCCGGGCGTAGCCGGGCGCCGGGTGGACCCCCGGGTTGAGCACCACGCACGTCGTGCCCTGCCGCCTCAGGTCACGCACCAGCGCCTTGTGAGCGGGCAGTTCGCTCCTGGCCGCGCTCACCCGGTCCAGGAAGCAGCCGTCGGCCGCGTACCACTCCCGGTGCCGCCGGGCGTCCTCGACGACGTCGGCCGCGGGGCGGGTGCCGTAGTCCGTGTCGACGTAGCCGAGCAGCCGGGCGCCCGCCGCGCGCAGCGCCCCGGCCGCCGCGGTGAACGCCGGATCGGGCTCCTCGCCGGGCCCGTTCGCGGGGTTGAGGACGACGCCGTAGGTGCGGTCGGCCGCGGTGATCAGCCGGTGCCAGGCGCCGGGGTCCTCGGCCGGGTGGACGTACAGCGGGATCAGCAGGCTCACGACGGGACGTCACTTTCGGCGCGGAGGGGCGGTGCCGGTGGGCCGGCCGACCACAGCGCGGACGCGGAGTCGCCGAGCGTGTACGACGGCTCCCAGCCGAGCGCGGCCCGCGCGGCGGAGATGTCGGAACACTGCCAGGACACGTGCCCGGACCGGACGGACCCGGCACCCCGCTCCTCGATCCGGCCGCGGAAGCCGGCGGTCTCCGCCAGCATACGGACCAGGTCACGCACCGGTACCGCGTCCCCGCCGCCCACGTTGAGCACCCCGGGCAGCGGGCCGGGCACGGTCACCGCCCGTTCGACGGCCCCCGCGACGTCACGGACGTCGACGAAGTCCCGGTACGCCGACAGGTCGCCGAGCCGCAGCACCGCGTCCGGGTCCGTGCCCGCCTCGCGCAGCAGCGCGGTGACCCGGCCGGGCAGGCCGACGGCCGGGGCGCCGGGCCCCACCGGGTTGCCGACGCGCAGCACCACGGCGTCCAGGCCGGACGTGGCGACCGTGACCGTGCCGGCCAGCTTGGTGGCGCCGTAGGCGGTGAGGGGACGGGTGGGCGCCGACTCCGCCACCTTGCGGTGCGGCTCGCCCGGTCCGTACTCGGCGGCCGAACCGAGGTGGACCAGGCGGGCCGTGGGGCGGGCCCGGCCCAGCGCCGCGCACAGGACGGCGGGGCCGCGGGCGTTGAGCTCGGCGAGCGTCACCGCGTCGCCGCCCGTGGCGCCCGCGCAGTTGACGACGGCGTCGACGGCCGCCGACGCCAGCGTCCGGGCGAGCCGTTCGACGGAGTCGGCGGCGAGATCGACCGGGACGTCGGCGTCCGGCGAGCGTCCGGCGCCGAGGACCCGCGTGCCCGGCAGGGCACGGAGCCGCTCGGCGACATGGGCGCCCAGAAAGCCGGTGTGGCCGACAACGAGAATGCGCATGTGGTGCTCAGGCTCCCTTGAGCAGCAGGGACTTGCGGCTGGTGAACTCGGCGTTCGCCCGGTCGTAGTCGTCCGGGCGTCCGATGTCGAGCCAGTAGCCGTCGAACTCGTAGGCGTGCGGCGGGTCGCCGGCCCGCAGCAGGTCCAGCACCAGTTCGTCGAAGCCCAGCGGCAGCCCGGCGGTGTAGCCGTCGAGCGTCGTCCGGGACAGCCCGTACACGCCCATGGAGACGCGGTAGTCCATGCTGGGTTTCTCGGTGAACGCGACGACCCTGCTGGCGTCGGTGGTCAGGACCCCGAAGTCGATGTGCACCTTGCGAGCGTACGTGGCGATCGTCAGCGGTGCGCCGGAGGTGCTGTGCCGGCGCAGGACGTCGGCGTAGTCGAGGTCGGTGAGGACGTCGCCGTTCATCACCAGGAAGTGCTCCGGCAGCCGTTCGCGCATCGTCAGCAGCGGCCCCATGGTGCCCAGCGGGCTCTCCTCCGTGGAGTAGTCCACGGTCAGGCCCCACTGGGAGCCGTCGCCGACGTAGGCGCGGATGATCTCACCGAGGTGGCCTATGGCGATGGTGCAGCCGGTGAACCCGGCCGAGGCGAGCTGGCGCAGGACGATCTCGAGGATGGCGTGCTGGTCGCCGATGGGCACGAGCGGCTTGGGCAGCGCGGTGGTGTAGGGCCGCAGCCGGACGCCCTTGCCCCCGGCCAGGATCACTGCGTGCATGAGGTTCCCCCTCGGTCAACGTGCCGGTCTGGGTCAGATGTTGTAGATGCCGGTCTTGTAGCGGGCCAGGTTGGCCGGGTCGCGGAAGAACTCCACCGTGTGCGCGAGGCCCTGCTCCAGGTCGTGCGCCGGCTCCCAGCCGGTCGCCGCCCGCAGCCGGGTCGCGTCCGCGACCAGCCGCATCACCTCGGAGTTCGCGGGCCGCAGCCGCTCGGCGTCCTCCCGCACGTCGAGCGCGGTGTCCATCACCTTGCCGATCAGCGCCACCAGGTCGCCGACGGAGATCTCGCCGCCGGTACCGGCGTTGAAGGTGCGGCCCACGACCTGCTCGGCGGGCGCGGTGCCCACCGCCAGGAACGCCTGCGCGGTGTCCCCCACGAAGGTGAAGTCCCGGGTGGGCCGCAGGTCGCCGAGGGTGATGGTCCGTTCCCCGGCCGCCACCTGGCCGATGACGGTGGGGATCACCGCCCGCATGGACTGCCTCGGGCCGTAGGTGTTGAACGGCCGCAGCGTCACCACGGGGGTGTCGAAACTGGCGTGGTAGCTGTCGGCCAGCCGGTCCCCGCCGGCCTTCGAAGCGGCGTACGGCGACTGCGTGTTGATCGGGTGGTCCTCGGTGATCGGCACGGTCCGCGCGGTGCCGTAGGTCTCGCTGGTCGAGGTGTGCACCAGCCGCGGCGTGCCCTGGGCGCGCACCGCCTCCAGCACGTTCAGGGTGCCGGTGACGTTGGTGTCCACGTAACTGTGCGGCGCCCGGTAGGAGTACGGGATCGCGATGAGCGCGGCCAGGTGGTAGACGCAGTCGGCGCCCTCCACCAGATGCCGGACGGAGCCGGGGTCCCGGACGTCGCCGAGGACGATCTCGACCTGGTCGAGGACGTCGGGGGAGAGGGTCTCCAGCCAGCCGTAGGAAGAGAACGAGTTGTACTGCGCCATGGCCCTCACGCGGTGCCCCGAGGCCACGAGCGCCTCGGTGAGGTGGGAGCCGATGAAGCCCTCGGCTCCGGTGACGGCGGCGAGCGGTGTGGAGGTCACGCGGGGTCCTTCCGGTGGGTGAGCGTTTCCGTGGCGGGACGGGCCGCTGGGGCGCGGCGGTGTCGAGGCGGGCGGCTGAGGGTGTCAGGCATGGGCGGCCGGCCGGCCGAGCAGCCGCAGGACGCACCCGGTGAGACAGAGCGCGGTGATCGCGCAGACCGACGGCAGGGCCGCGGCGCCGGCCGGCAGTCCGTACAGCGCGACCGCGCCGGCGCCCGCGGCGGCCGTCAGGCACAGGGCGGCGGGCGGCCAGGCGACGCCGAAGGCCTGGAGCAGCAGCGACGTCCACAGGACCACCGCGAGCAGAGCCGTCGTCACCGGGTCGGCGTCCACCAGCAGCGCCGCCGGCACCAGCGGCCCGGCGTACGCCAGCAGGCAGCCGGCGAGGACGGCGGCCGACCGCAGCCGGAACGCGGCCGGGGTGGCGGTGGCCCGCAGCGCCGCCACCGACAGACCGCGGTAGCGGTACAGCAGCCACTCCGCCGGGCCCATGCTCACGGTCAGCACGACCACCGCCCACGGCTGCTCCCGGCCCGCCAGGAACACCAGCACCCCGGCGGCCAGCCCGAACAGGCCGTACGGCAGCGACCGCGACGGCCGCGGACGCACGGCCCCCACCGCCGGC
>NZ_WWHX01000964.1 GCF_009862125.1 Streptomyces sp. SID5910 | reverse complement strand
TGTAGCCGCTGTCGTAGCCGTCATGGCCCTGGCCGTCGACGTACGACGGCTGCTGGGGCACCCCGCCCGCGTACTGCGGGGCTGCCTGGCCCGGGCCGGGCGGCGGCGCCGCGCCGCGGCGGACCTGACGCATCACGCGGGCGCTCTCGGGCCGTGCGCTCGCGCTGCCGCGTCCGTACCGGCCGGCGCGGTCGTCACCGGGTCGTCCCTGGGGCCAATCAGTCATGCGGACCAGTGTGCAGGTCCGGACGGCGCCGCTGACAGGGTCGTCGGAAAATAGGGGCGGCGCTGTTGCGAAGCTGACACAAACTACGCGGCTGTGGTCCCGGCATAAGGTGGAGGGCATGACAGACCAGGCAGAACAGGCCTCGGCCGCGGAGTCGGCGACACCGGAGATCCCGGGCAAGCCGACCTCGGCCTCCCGCACCACCCTCAGCCACATCATGACGCACAGCGACACCAACCTTCTGGGCACGGTGCACGGCGGCGTCATCATGAAGCTGGTCGACGACGCGGCCGGCGCCGTGGCCGGACGGCACTCCGGCGGTCCCGCCGTCACCGCGTCCATGGACGAGATGGCGTTCCTCGAACCGGTCCGCGTCGGTGACCTCGTCCATGTGAAGGCCCAGGTCAACTGGACCGGCCGCACCTCCATGGAGGTCGGCGTGCGGGTGCTGGCCGAGCGCTGGAACGAGTCCGCCCCCGCCACCCAGGTCGGCTCGGCCTACCTGGTGTTCGCCGCGGTGGACGCCGACGGCAAGCCCCGCTCGGTGCCGCCGGTCGTCCCGGAGACGGAGAAGGACAAGCGGCGCTACCAGGAGGCCCAGATCCGCCGCACCCACCGCCTGGCCCGCCGCCGCGCGATCATGGAGCTGCGGGAGAAGCGGGCCGCGGAGGGCTTCGAGGACTGAGCCGCGCGGACGAGAAGGGGCGCCCCGGACCGAGTCCCGGGCGCCCCTTCTCGTGTGTGAGGCGCGTTACGGCAGGTTGCGCGCCATGACGATGCGCTGAACCTGATTCGTACCCTCATAAATCTGGGTGATCTTGGCGTCGCGCATCATACGCTCCACCGGGTAGTCACGGGTGTAGCCGTAGCCGCCGAGGAGCTGGACGGCGTCGGTGGTGACCTCCATGGCCACGTCCGAGGCGAAGCACTTGGCGGCCGCGCCCTGGAAGGTGAGGTCGCTGTCGCCGCGCTCGGACTTCGCCGCGGCGGCGTAGGTGAGCTGGCGGGCGGCCTCGATCTTCATGGCCATGTCGGCCAGCATGAACTGGACGCCCTGGAAGTCGGCGATCGGCTTGCCGAACTGCTTGCGCTCCTTGACGTAGCCCTTGGCGTAGTCGAGGGCGCCCTGGGCGATGCCGAGGGCCTGGGCGGCGATGGTGATGCGGGTGTGGTCCAGCGTCTTCATCGCGGTGGCGAAGCCGGTGCCCTCCGCGCCGATCATGCGGTCGGCGGGGATGCGGACGTTGTCGAGGTAGACCTCGCGGGTCGGCGAGCCCTTGATGCCGAGCTTCTTCTCCGGGGCGCCGAAGGAGACGCCCTCGTCGGACTTCTCGACGACGAACGCGGAGATGCCCTTGGAGCGCTTGCTCGGGTCGGTGACGGCCATCACCGTGTAGAACTCGGAGACGCCCGCGTTGGTGATCCAGCGCTTGACGCCGTTGAGCACCCAGAAGTCGCCGTCGCGCACGGCCTTGGTCTTCATGCCGGCCGCGTCGGAGCCCGCGTCGGGCTCGGAGAGGCAGTAGGAGAACATGCCGTCGCCCTTGGCGAGCGGGGTCATGTACTTCTTCTTCAGCTCCTCGGAGCCGGAGAGGATCACCGGCAGCGAGCCGAGCTTGTTCACCGCGGGGATGAGGGAGGAGGACGCGCAGACGCGGGCCACCTCCTCGATCACGATGACCGTGGCGAGGGCGTCGGCGCCCGCGCCGCCGTACTCCTCGGGGACGTGCACCGCGTGCAGGTCGTTCGCGGTCAGGGCGTCGAGGGCCTCCTGCGGGAAGCGGGCCTCCTCGTCCACCGCGGCGGCGTGCGGCGCGATCTTCGCCTCGGCCAGCGAGCGGACGGCGTCGCGGAGCATGTCGTGCTCCTCGGACGGGCGGTACAGGTCGAAGTCAGCCGATCCGGCCAAGGTCTCTCACGCTCCAAAACGCTGTGATGCTGGGCACGCTAACTACCGTTAAGTAACCCAAATTTTAGAACGCCGCCCGCGGTCGTGGATAGGTGAGGTTGACGACAGCGGCCGAAGGCCCCGCCCGGCGCCCCGGATATGCTCGGGCGCGCACCTCAGCCGTACACCTCTGGAGCACCCCATGGCCCTCAAGATCACCGTGATCGGCACCGGCTACCTCGGCGCGACCCATGCGGCGGCCATGGCCGAGCTCGGTTTCGAGGTGCTGGGCCTGGACGTGGTCCCCGAGAAGATCGAGATGCTCCAGCGGGGCGAGGTCCCGATGTACGAGCCGGGCCTGGAGGACCTGCTGCGCAAGCACGTCGCCGGCATCGAGGGGTCCAGCGGGCGGCTGCGCTTCACCACCGACTTCGCGGAGGTCGCGGCCTTCGGCGACGTGCACTTCCTGTGCGTGAACACGCCGCAGAAGCACGGCGAGTACGCCTGCGACATGTCGTACGTCGAGTCCGCGCTGGCCTCGCTCGCGCCGCATCTGCGCGGTCCCGCCCTGGTCGTCGGCAAGTCGACCGTGCCCGTGGGCAGCGCCGACCGGCTGGCCGCCTACCTCGTCGAGCACGCCCCGGCGGGCGGCGACGCCGAGCTGGCCTGGAACCCGGAGTTCCTGCGCGAGGGCTTCGCCGTCCAGGACACGCTGCGCCCGGACCGGATCGTGGTCGGGGTGCGCAGCGAGCGGGCCGAGAAGCTGCTGCGCGAGGTGTACGCCACGCCGGTCTCCGAGGGCTCGCCGTTCGTCGTCACCGACTTCCCGACGGCCGAGCTGGTGAAGACGGCCGCGAACTCGTTCCTGGCGACCAAGATCTCCTTCATCAACGCGATGGCGGAGGTCTGCGAGGCCGCCGACGGGGACGTCGCCAAGCTGGCGGAGGCCATCGGGCACGACGACCGGATCGGGCGGAAGTTCCTGCGGGCCGGGATCGGCTTCGGCGGCGGCTGTCTGCCGAAGGACATCCGGGCGTTCATGGCGCGCGCCGGTGAGCTCGGCGCCGACCAGGCGCTGACGTTCCTGCGCGAGATCGACTCCATCAACATGCGCCAGCGCGGCCAGATGGTCGAGCTGGCCCGGCAGGCGCTGGGCGGCGGCCCGTTCCTCGGCAAGCGGGTCGCGGTGCTCGGCGCCACCTTCAAGCCCGACTCGGACGACGTACGGGACTCGCCCGCGCTGAACGTCGCCGGGCAGATCCACCTCCAGGGCGCCCAGGTCACGGTGTACGACCCGAAGGGCATGGAGAACGCCCGGCGGCTGTTCCCGACGCTCGGCTACGCGGACACGGCGCTGGAGGCGGTGCGGGGCGCCGACGCGGTGCTGCACCTGACGGAGTGGCGGGAGTTCCGCGAGCTGGACCCGGAGGCGCTGGGCGAGGCCGTGACGGCCCGGGTGATCCTCGACGGCCGCAACGCCCTGGACCCCGAGGCCTGGCGGCGGGCCGGCTGGACGTACCGCGCGATGGGCCGGCCGACGGCCTAGAGCCGACCGCGGACAGGTGACGCCGGTTCGGCCGAGGCTCAGTCGGCCGAACCGGCGTCCGTCCGCATTCTGCCCCACCGGCCCGCGCCCCGGCCGGTGAAGCCGCTGTGCGTCACGCCTCCTTGGCGCGGTACCGGCGCATCTTGGCGCGCGCCCCGCACACCCGCATCGTGCACCAGCGCCCGCGTCCGGCCGGGCTGCGGTCGTAGTACGCCCAGTGGCAGTCGGCGGCCTCGCACGCCTTGAGGCGGCTCCAGGTACCCGCGACCAGCGCCTCGGCGACGGCGGCGGCGACCCGCGCGGGCAGGGACCCGGGGTGGGCCGGGGCGAGGGCGGCGGAGCCGTCGGCCGCGTCGACCGTCACGACCAGCGGGGCCCCGGCCAGCAGCTCGCCGAGCGGGGCGACCGTGCGGTGCGGCGGGTGGCCGGCGTGCGCCAGCAGGGCCGCGCGCAGCGACTCGCGCAGGTCGCGCGCGCCCGGCACCTCGTCCTCCGTCAGGCCGAAGCGCGCCCGGCCCTCCGGCGTACCCAGCGAGTCGGCGCCCGTCTCCAGGTCCAGCGTGTTCACCAGGGCCTGGACGAGGTCCAGTCCTCCCGGTGCGGGCGATCTCTCACTCATGCTTGCGACGTTACCGCCAATGGGGGAGCATGCAGTAACCGTTACCGGTTACCCGCACCTTGTTGGTAACCGCAGCCTTCAAGGAGGAAGTCATGGCCGTAGCCGAGCTGGGCGTCGTCGTCCTGGACTGTCCCGACCCCCGCGCGCTGGCCCGCTTCTACGCCGACGTGCTCGGCGGCACCGTCGAGGTCCAGAACGACGGCCGGGACGAGTGGGTCGACCTGAAACTGCCGGGCGGGCAGGCCCTGGCGTTCCAGGCCGCCCCCGGGTACGTACCCCCGGAGTGGCCCGGGACCGACGGCGCGCAGCAGTTCCACCTCGACCTCACCGTGCCGGACCTGGACGCGGCCGAGAAGGCGGTGCTGGAGCTCGGCGCCCGCCCGCTGGAGGCCGACGACCGGTCCCGGTCGTTCCGCGTTTACGCCGACCTCGCCGGGCACCCGTTCTGCCTCTGCGCCTGCTGACACCACCCCGCACCACATCACCGGGAGGAACCCCATGGCACCCGTGGCACGTTTCCGTTCCGTCGTCGTCGACTGCCCCGAGCCCCGCGAGCTGGCCCGCTTCTACGCGAGCCTCGGCGGCGGCACCCCCGACGAGCAGGACCCGGACTGGGTGGTGCTCCAGGTGCCCGGCGGGCCGCGGGTGTCCTTCCAGCGGGTTGCGGAGCTCACCCCGCCCGAGTGGCCGCGCTCCGACCGCAACGCCCAGCAGTTCCACCTCGACTTCGACGGCGGGGCGACCTGGGAGGAGATGGACGCGGCGCACGAGAAGGCGCTCGCGCTGGGCGCCCGGCCGCTGGACCTGGAGGACCGGGAGAAGAAGGACTTCATGGTGTACGCCGACCCGGCCGGGCATCCGTTCTGCCTGTGCCGGATCGAGCACGCCTGACGGCGTGGTGCTCAGCCGTCGAGCGCGCCGATCGTCGCGGTCGACGGCTGGCGCCGTAGCTGCGCGGCGCGGGCGGTGAAGGCCGCACCCCGTAGCACCCGCTGTACGTTCCCCCAGGTCAGCAGGGCGACGTCGGCCTCGTCCCAGCCGCGGCGCAGCAGCTCGGCGACGAGACGGGGGTAGCAGGAGGCGTCGCCCAGCTCCAGCGGATGGGCGGTGCCGGTGTCGAAGGTGCCGGACAGGCCCACGCTGCGCGGGCCGGCTACGGCACGGACGTGGTCCAGGTGGTCGGCGACGTCGCGGACGGTCGGGCCGGTCTGCTCGGCGGTCAGCGGCACCATGCACAGGCCCCCGGCGGCGCCCAGCTCGGCGAGCAGGTCGTCGGGGAGGTTGGCGGGGTGCGGGCGCAGGGCGCGGGCGGCGGAGCGGGTGCACAGCGCGGGCGCCTTGGAGACGGCGAGGACGCGGCGGACGGTCTGTTCGCCGGCGCCGGAGAGGTCGGCGAGGACGCCGAGCCGGTTCATCTCGCGGACGACCTCCTCGCCGAACCGGGTCAGTCCGGCCTCGCTCGCCCAGGAGGCGCCGGTCAGCGTGAGCATCCGCAGGCCGAGGGCGTGCAGCGAGCGCAGGATGCCGATGCTGTCGCCGAGCGCGGCGGCACCGGCGGGGCCGGGCAGCACGGCGACGCGGCCGCAGTTGCGGGCGTCGATGGTCTGCCCGGCGTCGTACGCCAGCCGCAGGCCCTCGGGGTGGGCGCGGACGACGGTCTTGACCAGGTCGAGCTGCTCCAGGGTGGCGCCGACGGCCCGGTCGCCGTCGATGCCGTCGGGCAGGTGCAGCGACCAGAACAGGGCACCGACGTGTCCTTCGCGCAGCCGGGGCACGTCGGTGTGGACGCCGCTCTCGCCCAGCTCCAGGTCGTACCAGGACAGGTGCTTGAGCGCCCGGGGCAGGCCGCAGTAGCCGTCGGCGACGGGGTGGGCGGCCAGCACGGCGTGGGCGCGGGTCAGCGGCTCGTCGCCGGGGTCGGAGACGGGCGCGTAGGGCTCGGGCGGGAAGGCCTCGTCGGGCAGCGGCACGGGCAGGTCGTCGAGCTCGCCGGCCTCGGCACCGGTGTGCAGGTCGTCCTGGAGGTCTGCCATGACGGGGCTCCGTACGGTCGTCGTGCGTTACGGTCACCGTCACACGGAGCAGGTGGGGCTTCCTGGTGGGTGCGGCGTTCGGGGGTACGGCGCCCGGGGCCCGTGCTCAGCCGCGGGCCGCGTCGATCACCTCGTCCAGGGTGTCCCGGGAACGGAGCAGGTCGGCGATGGTGCGGTCGATGCGGGCGCGCTCCTCGGTGAGGTCGGCGACCAGCTTCGGGGTGGCGACGGCCGAGGGTCCGCCGTCCCCGTCCCGCATGCAGGGCAGCAGCTCGGCGATCTTGCTGCTGCACAGTCCGGCCGCGAACAGCTCCTGGATGCGGATGACCCGGTCGACGGCCGCCTCCGCGTACTCGCGGTGCCCGCCGGGCGTACGCTCGGCCGCGAGCAGCCCCTGCTTCTCGTAGTAGCGCAGCGAGCGTTCGCTGACGCCCGTGCGCCGGACGAGTTCGCCGATCCGCATGCCGTCGCCTCCGGGGCTTGAAACTGACACCAGTGTCAGGTTTTACCGTACCGGCCATGACGAACACAACGGACCTCTTCGCCTCCGCCCCGCTCGGACCGCTCACCCTCCCCAACCGCCTGGTGATGGCCCCGCTGACCCGCAATCGCGCCGAGGCCGACGGCACCCCGACCCCGCTCATGGCCGAGTACTACGCCCAGCGCGCCTCGGCCGGCCTGATCATCGCCGAGGCCGCGACGCCGAACGCGGTCGGGCAGACGTACCCGAACATCACCGCCGTCCACAGCGCCCGGCACGTGGCCGGCTGGCGGCGGGTCACCGACGCGGTGCGCGCGGCCGGGGGCGGCGGGATGTTCCTCCAGCTCCAGCACGGCGGCCGGGTCGGGCACCCCGCGACCAGCGGACTGACGCCCGTCGCGCCCTCGCCGGTGCCGCTGCCCGAGACGATCTTCACGCCCGGGGGCCACCGGCCGTCCGTCGTGCCGAGGGAGATGACCGCCGAGGACATTCGCACCACCGTCGCGGACTTCGCGCGCGCCGCGCGCAACGCGCTCGACGCCGGGTTCGAGGGGGTCGAGGTGCACTCCGCCAACGGCCATCTCCTGCACCAGTTCCTGGCCGCCAACACCAACCTGCGCACCGACGGGTACGGCGGCCCGGCGGCCGCGCGGATCCGGTTCACGGCCGAGGTGACGGAGGCCGTGGCCGCCGAGATCGGCGCCGACCGGGTGGGCCTGCGCGTCTCCCCCGGCAGCACCGTCAACGGCGTCTCGGAGGGCAGGACGGAGGAGATCTACACCGCGCTCGTGGAACGGCTCGGCGGTCTCGGGCTCGCCTACCTCCACCAGGTCCACGCCGACCCGGACGCCCCGGTGTTCCGGAGGATCCGCGCCGGGTGGCCGGGCGTGCTGATCGCCAACCCGGTGCTGGGCGACGACCTCTCCACCGACGCCGTGCGCCGCGCGTCCGAGCGGCTGCTGGCCGCCGGCGCCGACCTGATCGCCCTGGGCCGGCCCTTCCTGGCCAACCCCGACCTGGTGACGCGGCTGCGGCTCGGGGCACCGCTGAACCCGGTGCGGGACCGGTACCTCATGTACGTGGGCGGGGCGACCGGCTACACCGACTACCCCGCCCTCGCACAAGAGCCGGCTCAGCCGTCCAGGTCCTCCAGGGTCGCGTTGGACGGCCCCCGCGTCGCCTGAAGCCCGCGCGCCACGTCCTCGGCGGCGCCCAGCACCCGTACCGCGTTCTTCCAGGTCAGCTTGGCCAGGTCGGCCTGCGACCAGCCCCGGTCCAGCAGCTCGGCGACGAGGTTCGGATAGCCCGAGACGTCGTCCAGGCCGGCCGGCGTGAAGGGCGTGCCGTCGTAGTCGCCGCCGATGCCGAGGTGGTCGACGCCGGCGACCTCGCGCATGTGGTCGAGGTGGTCGGCGACCGTGGACACCGTGGCGACCGGGCGCGGGGTGCGCTCCTCGAAGGCCGCGTGGACCTTCATCGCCTCGGGACCGGCGTCGAGGTGGTGGAAGCCGTGCGCGCGCATGTTCTCGTCGGCGGCGGCCGTCCAGTCCACGGCCGCCTGGAGCACGAACTTCGGCACGAACGTCACCATCGCCATGCCGCCGTTGGCGGGCAGCCGCTCCAGCACGTCGTCCGGGATGTTGCGCGGGTGGTCGCAGACAGCCCGGGCCGAGGAGTGCGAGAAGATCACCGGCGCGGTGGAGGTGTCCAGCGCGTCCCGCATCGTCGTCGCCGCCACGTGCGAGAGGTCGACCAGCATGCCCTCGCGGTTCATCTCCCGCACGACCTCGCGGCCGAAGGCCGACAGCCCGCCGACGCCGGGTGCGTCGGTCGCCGAGTCCGCCCACGCCACGTTGTCGTTGTGGGTGAGGGTCATGTAGCGCACACCGAGCGCGTACAGCGCCCGGAGCGTGGCGAGGGAGTTGTCGATGGAGTGGCCGCCCTCGGCGCCCATCAGCGACGCGATACGGCCCTCCGCTCGCGCGGCCTCCATGTCGGCGGCGGTCAGCGCGGCCCGCAGCTCACCCGGGTGCCGGTCGATCAGCTGCCGTACGCAGTCGATCTGCTCCAGCGTCGCCGTCACCGCGTCCGGCAGGTCGGAGCGGACGTACACCGACCAGTACTGCGCGCCGACGCCACCGGCCCGCAGCCGGGCGAGGTCGGTGTGCAGGTGGGCGGACTGGTCCTCGGCGATGTCCCGGCTGTCGAGGTCGTAGCGCACCTGCTCGCGCAGCGCCCACGGCAGGTCGTTGTGCCCGTCGACGACGGGGAACTCCCGCAGCAGTTCCCGGGCCTTGTCCAGCGAGGTCATCCGCGTCACTTCCCGAAGCCGAAGCCGGACGCCGAGCTCGCGACCTTGTTGCGCAGGCGCTTGCCCTTCTCGGTGGCCTGGTCGTTGAGGTCCTGCTGGAACTCGCGCATCCGGCCGAGCAGCTCCTCGTCGTGGGCGGCGAGGATGCGGGCGGCCAGGAGGCCGGCGTTGCGGGCGCCGCCGACGGAGACGGTGGCGACGGGGACGCCGGCCGGCATCTGCACGATCGACAGCAGGGAGTCCATGCCGTCGAGGTACTTCAGCGGCACGGGCACGCCGATGACCGGCAGCGGGGTGACCGAGGCGAGCATGCCGGGCAGGTGGGCGGCGCCCCCGGCCCCGGCGATGATCGCCTTCAGACCGCGCCCGGCGGCCTGCTCGCCGTACGCGATCATCTCGTGCGGCATGCGGTGCGCCGAGACGACGTCGACCTCGTAGGCGATCTCGAACTCGTCGAGTGCCTTGGCCGCGGCCTCCATGACGGGCCAGTCGGAGTCCGACCCCATGACGATGCCGACAACAGGGCTCATTCGGTGATCGTGCCTCTCAGGTAGCCGGCTGCGTGACGGGCGCGCTCCAGCACGTCGTCCAGGTCGTCGCCGTAGGTGTTGACGTGGCCCACCTTGCGGCCGGGCTTCACGTCCTTGCCATACATGTGGATCTTGAGCTGGGGGTCGCGGGCCATGCAGTGCAGGTACGCGGAGTACATGTCCGGGTAGTCACCGCCCAGGACGTTGACCATCACGGTCCACTTCGCGCGCGGGCGCGGGTCGCCGAGGGGGAGGTCGAGGACGGCGCGGACGTGGTTGGCGAACTGCGAGGTGATCGCGCCGTCCATCGTCCAGTGGCCGGAGTTGTGCGGGCGCATCGCGAGCTCGTTGACGAGGATGCGGCCGTCGCGGGTCTGGAACAGCTCGACGGCGAGGTGGCCGACGACGTCCAGTTCCTTGGCGATGCCGAGGGCCATCTCCTCGGCCCTGAGCGCCAGGTCCTCGTCCAGGCCGGGGGCGGGCGCGATCACCGTGTCGCAGACGCCGCCGACCTGCTGGGACTCGACGACGGGGTAGGCCACGGCCTGTCCGTGCGGGGAGCGGACCACGTTGGCGGCGAGTTCGCGGACGAAGTCCACCTTCTCCTCCGCCAGCACGGGCACCCCGGCGCGGAAGGGCTCGGCGGCCTCCTCGGCGGAGTCCACGACCCACACGCCCTTGCCGTCGTACCCGCCGCGGACCGTCTTGAGGACGACCGGGAAGCCGTCGCCCTCGGCCGCGAAGGCGGCCACGTCGGCCGGGTCGCTCACGATCCGGTGCCGGGGACAGGGCACGCCGATCGCGACGAGCTTCGCTCGCATCACCCCCTTGTCCTGGGCGTGCACGAGCGCGTCGGGCCCCGGGCGCACGGGGATGCCGTCCGCCTCCAGGGCCCGTAGATGCTCGGTCGGTACATGTTCGTGATCGAAAGTGATCACGTCGCAGCCCCTCGCGAACGCGCGCAGCGTATCGAGGTCGCGGTAGTCGCCGATGACGACATCGCTGACGACCTGCGCCGCGGAATCCTGAGGGGTGTCACTGAGAAGCTTGAACCTGATGCCCAACGGGATGCCCGACTCGTGTGTCATACGAGCGAGCTGGCCCCCGCCGACCATGCCGACTACCGGGAACGTCACACCCCTAGCGTATCGGCCGCGCGGAGCCCACCGGTTTACCGGCCGTTTCCCGGCCGTCCCCCGGCCCGCTCGCCGTGCGATACCCGCGCCCGCAGGAAGATCGCATCCCGGGGTGGTTAGCATGACTGGACCGACGCCAACCGATGGACGGGGGCCTGCACGACCATGGGACATGGTTCCTCTGGTGCCCGTACGGCACCCCCGGCGTCCTCGGCACCCCGCGGCGGCCTGCGGCGCAAGCTCGACCGGCTGGTGCGTGAGGCGCTGAAGTTCGGCGCGGTGGGCGGCGCGGGAGTGCTGGTCAACCTGATCGTCTTCAACCTGGTCCGGCACGCGACCGGCCTCCAGGTGGTGCGGGCGAGCATCATCGCCACCGTCGTCGCGATCGTCTTCAACTACCTGGGCTTCCGCTACTTCACGTACCGGGACCGCGACAAGAGCGGCCGTACCCGCGAGATGTCGCTGTTCCTGCTGTTCAGCGCGGTCGGTCTGGTCATCGAGAACGGCGTGCTCTACACGGCGACGTACGGCTTCGGCTGGGACAGCCCGTTGCAGAGCAACATCTTCAAGTTCCTCGGCATCGGCATCGGCACGCTGTTCCGGTTCTGGTCGTACCGCAGCTGGGTCTTCCGCACGCTGCCCGCCCCCGAGCCGCCGCGGACGCGGCAGGACTCCCGCGGGGAGCGCGACCGTCCGACGGCGGTGCGCGAGGCCGACGGCGCCCCCGCGGCGCAGCGCTGACGGCGGCTGCCGGCTGCTGGCTGCTGGCTGACGGCTGCTAGCGCACCGTCGGTCCCTCGTCCCCCGTCCCGGACGACTTCTTCGGCGGCGTCCGGGACAGGAACAGGCCGAAGACGGGGGGCCGGGGCTGGAGGAGTTCCAGGCGGCCGCCGTCCGCCTCGGCCAGGTCCCGGGCGACGGCGAGGCCGATGCCCGTCGAGTTCCGCCCGCTGATGGTGCGCTCGAAGATCCGCGCCCCCAGGTCGGCCGGGACGCCGGGTCCCTCGTCGGTGACCTCGACCACCGCCTGGTTGCCGGTGACCCGGGTCCGCAGGGCCACCGTGCCGCCGCCGTGCATCAGGGAGTTCTCGATCAGCGCGGCCAGCACCTGCGCCACCGCGCCCGGCGTGCCCACGGCCGTCAGATGCCGCTTGCCGGAGCTGACGATGGCCCGTCCCTCACTGCGGTAGGCGGGCCGCCACTCGGCGATCTGCTGCTGGATGACGTCGTCCAGCTCGAAGGTGACGGCGGAGCCGCTGCGCGGGTCGCGGGAGTTCGTCAGCAGCCGGTCCACGACGTCCGTCAGCCGCTCCACCTGCGACAGCGCGATCGTCGCCTCCTCCTTCACCGTCTCCGGCTCGTCGGTGAGGGTGATCTCCTCCAGCCGCATCGACAGCGCGGTCAGCGGCGTGCGGAGCTGGTGGGAGGCGTCGGCGGCTAGGCGGCGTTCGGCGGTGAGCATCCGGGCGATGCGCTCGGCGGAGGAGTCCAGGACGTCCGCGACGCGGTCCAGCTCGGGGACGCCGTAGCGCTTGTGCCGCGGGCGCGGGTCGCCGGAGCCGAGGCGTTCGGCGGTCTCGGCGAGGTCGGTGAGCGGGGAGGCGAGGCGGTTGGCCTGGCGGATGGCGAGCAGTACCGCGGCGATCACCGCGAGCAGCGCGACCAGGCCGATGATCAGCAGGGTCCGGCCGACCTCCCGGGTCACCGAGGAGCGCGGCTCCTCCACGAGGACGGTCTCGCCCTCCTCGCCGGTGGCCTTGCCCCGGATGACGTCGCCCTCCGGCGCGCTGCCGACCTCGATGACCGGCAGGCCGGGGATGCGGATCACCGCGTACCGGGCGTCGGCGACCTGCTCGCGCAGGAAGCCCGCGTCGACGGACCCGGTGCCGAGCAGCCGGCTGTCCACGATGCTGGCCAGCCGCACCGCCTCCAGGTCCACCCGCTCCTGGGCGGTGGTGCTGATGGTGCGGGTCTCGACGATGACGAGGGAGACGCCGAAGACGGCGATCACGACGAGCACCACGGCGAGCGTGGACTGGATCAGTCGGCGGCGCATGTTCCCCTACGTACCCGCGTACGGCCCCGGAGGGCTCAGTTCTTCTCGAAGCGGAAGCCCACGCCGCGCACCGTGGCGATGTAGCGGGGGTTGGCCGCGTCGTCGCCCAGCTTCTTGCGCAGCCAGGAGATGTGCATGTCGAGGGTCTTGGTCGACGACCACCAGGTGGTGTCCCAGACCTCGCGCATCAGCTGGTCGCGGGTGACCACGCGGCCGGCGTCGCGGACCAGGACCCGCAGCAGGTCGAACTCCTTGGCGGTGAGCTGGAGCTCCTCGTCGCCCATCCAGGCGCGGTGCGACTCGACGTCGATGCGCACGCCGTGCGTGGCGGGCGGCTGCTGGGGCTCGGCGGCGCCGCGCCGCAGCAGGGCGCGGACCCGGGCGAGCAGCTCGGCCAGCCGGAAGGGCTTGGTGACGTAGTCGTCGGCGCCGGCGTCCAGGCCGACGACGGTGTCCACCTCGTCGGCGCGGGCGGTCAGGATCAGGATCGGCACGGCGTGCCCTTCGGAGCGCAGCCGGCGGGCGACCTCCAGCCCGTCCATGCCGGGCAGCCCGAGGTCCAGCACCACCAGGTCGATGCCGCCCTGCATCCCGGCGTCGAGCGCGGTGGGGCCGTCCTCACGCACCTCGACCTCGTACCCTTCCCGGCGCAGTGCGCGGGCCAGCGGCTCCGAGATGGACGCGTCGTCCTCGGCGAGCAGTACACGGGTCATGGGCTGATGGTAGTCCGCTCGGAGCAACGCCCGGGGTGTGATCGGGGTGAGGGTCTCTTACCTCCGGACATGCCGGACAGGTCCCGCGGCCGGGCCGGGTGCACGCCCTCCGGCCCGCACTGCCGCCCCGGTGACGGACCTGCGGCTGTGGGGTGTCATCCTGGGAGGGACCTTCGAATGACCGTTCGCGGTTCCGTCGTCACCTGTGATCCGCGTCTCAAGTCCTTCCATACCGGGCGGTGTCCTGCCGTATGGTGAATCAGCGCCTGTAGCACCCAGAGGACCTTTGGCGACAGTTCGACGCTGAAGGTCTCTTTCGTGTGCGGGCCGGTCCACGGCCGGCCTCGAAAGGAATGACCTGTGGCCGGGCCTCATCGCGCGCAGTGAAGCGCGCGGAGGCGTGGATCCCGGTGGTCGCCGTCCATCGCTCCGTGATCCGGGGCGAATCCCTCAGGCGTGGGGTCGGACGGGTGAGGCCGCCGGTGCCGGCTGCCCCCCACCGGGCGCGCATCGCCTCATGAGCGCGTCCCGACAGCAAGGAACGACCATGGCGTCCAGCCTGACGAAGGACTCGGTCCGCCCGGGCACCCCCGGTTCCGAGAAGACCTTCTTCGGCCACCCCCGCGGACTGGCCACTCTCTTCATGACCGAGATGTGGGAGCGTTTCTCCTACTACGGCATGAGGGCTCTCCTCCCGCTGTACCTCGTCGCTCCCGGCGGTCTCGGCCTCAGCGCCGGCACCGCGACCGCGATCTACTCGGTGTACCTGTCGCTGGTGTACCTGCTCACGATGCCGGGCGGCTGGTTCGGCGACCGTGTCTGGGGTCCCCGCAAGACGGTCGCCATCGCCGGCGGCGTCATCATGCTCGGCCACCTCACGCTGGCGCTGCCCACCTCGGGCACCTTCTACGCGGGCCTCGGTCTGGTCGCCATCGGCTCGGGTCTGCTGAAGGCCAACATCTCGACGATGGTCGGCCAGCTCTACGACGGCCCGGACGACCCGCGCCGCGACGGTGGCTTCACCGTCTTCTACATGGGCATCAACCTCGGTGCCTTCATAGCGCCGCTGACCATCGGCACCATCGGTGAGAACGTCAACTGGCACCTGGGCTTCGCGCTCGCGGCGGTCGGCATGGCGCTCGGTGTGATCCAGTTCCTGATCGGCAGCCGCCACCTCGACCCCCACTCGAGCGTCGTCCCGAAGCCGCTGTCGGTGGAGGAGAAGACCTCGACGCTGCGCAAGGCCGCGTTCTGGGCCGCGATCGCCGTCGTCTTCTACGCGATCGTCGGCTTCTCCGGCCACTACACGCTGAACTGGATCCTGGTCCCGCTGACCCTGCTCGGCGTGATCATCCCGATCATGGTGCTCACCCGCATCAAGCGCGACAAGTCGCTGGACCGCGGCGAGCAGTCGAAGATGTCGGCGTACATCTGGTTCTTCGTCGCCGCGGCCGTGTTCTGGATGATCTACGACCAGGGCGGCTCGACGCTGTCGATCTTCGCCGACTCCTCCGCCGAGAACAGCGTCCTCGGCTGGGAGTTCCCGGTCTCCTGGTACCAGTCGGTCAACCCGGTCATCATCATGGCCCTGGCCCCGGTCTTCGCCTCCCTGTGGCTGGCGCTCAACCGCCGCGGCAAGGAGCCGAGCACGGTCGTCAAGTTCTGCGGCGGCCTGGTCCTGGTCGGCGCGTCCTTCTTCCTCTTCCTCGCCCCGCTGGCGATCGCCGACGGCGGTCACAAGGCGGCCGCGATGTGGCTGGTGGCGATCTACTTCGTCCAGACCTGCGGTGAGCTGATGCTCTCGCCGGTCGGCCTGTCGGTCACCACGAAGATGGCGCCGGTGAAGTACGCGTCGCAGATGATGGGCGTCTGGTTCCTGGCCGTCACCGCCGGTGACGCCACGACCGGCCTGCTCTCCATCGCCGGCGTCGACCTGAACAAGACGGGCATCGTCGCCCTGGAGGCCACGCTCGCCGTGGTCGCCGGCGTCGCGATCTGGATGTACCGCAAGCGCGTCAAGGACCTCATGGGCGACGTCCGCTGAGGCCTACCGGCCGCACCTTGCTCTCGGAGGGCCGCCTCATCCACCCCGGATGAGGCGGCCCTCCGGGCGTTTGGGGCCCTACGGCGGCCCGCAGCCGTACGCCGCCACGCCGTTCGCAGCTGCGGGCCGCCGTAGGTGGCTGCGGTGAGCCGCACCGCCGCAGCCCGCCCCGCCACGCTGTCCGTCGCTTGCGAGGCTGCGAGGACGTCCGTAGCCACGGGCCGCCGCCACGCCGTTCGCAGCTACGGGCCGCGTAGGTAGCTGCGGTGAGCCGCACCGCCGCAGCCCGCCCCGCCACGCTGTCCGTCGCTTGCGAGGCTGCCAGGACGTCCGTAGCCACGGGCCGCCGCCACGCCGTTCGCAGCTGCGGGCAGTCGTGCCGCTGGGGCGGCACG
>NZ_WWHX01000963.1 GCF_009862125.1 Streptomyces sp. SID5910 | reverse complement strand
GACCGAACCGGGTCTCGGCGAGCGCCGCGCGGGCCGCCGCCGACGCCTCCCACCAGGCGTCCGCCAGCTCGGCGAGCCCGGTGCGCGGAGCGGAGACGCCCGCCGCGACCCCTGCCTGCGCTCCGGGCCCCGCCGTCCCGCGCGCCCGTTCCAGCAGCCGGCCCGCCGCCGACGTCGCCGGAGTCAGCACGTCCGACGAGCGCAGCCGGACCAGCAGCGCCAGCGACCGGGCCGCCCCGCTCCACGGCACCGTGCACAGAGCCGTCGCCCCCGGCACCGTACGCACCGAGGGCGCGTCGTCGGGGTCGGCGGACGGCCAGGGGGCCACGCACACCACCGTGTGCAGGGTGTCCGCGCGGGGCCCGAGGGCGGTGCGCAGCTCGGTCACGGCCATGTCCCGCTGCCAGTCGCGCTCGGCGGTCAGGACGGCCCGCAGCTCCCGGCTCAGGTCGGCGCCGTGCTGCGCCTCGTCCGCGAGCAGCGCGCCGATCCGGGCCGTCACCTCCATGGCCGCCGCGAGCTGCCGTTCCGTCGGGCCCGGGTCGGTGTCCAGCAGCCAGACGTAGCCGAGGACGACACCCCGGTGCCGGACCGGCAGACAGGTCCGGCCCCGGTACACCCCCGCCTCCGGGGTCGGCGGGATGCGCACCGGGCCGGTCGCGCGGGTGATGCCGAAGCCCTCGAACCAGGCCCGGACGGCCGCCGTCGAACGGCGGGTGAGGATCGAGCGGGTGCGCACCGGATCCAGGGCGGAGGGATCGAGGTCCCCCTCGCTGTCGTAGGCGCCGAAGGCGATCAGCTCGAAGTCGCGGTTCTCCAGGGTCGCCGGCGCGCCCAGCAGCTCGGAGACCTCGTCGACCAGCTCCTGGTAGTCGGCCCGGGGGCTCCCGGGGCCTGCCGCACCTCTGGAATCCGACGTCACCCGGGCAATTCTGCCCCATTCGCGCCGGGCCTTCATACATCTGTCTGAGAACCGTGGCACGGATGCGTGACAGCTGTCGATGGCCGACGATCGGGGAGGTCCTTAGATTTCACGGTGGTTCTCCGTGCCGTTCCCGAAACGTCGGGTATCGGTCTTGTGTTGCTTGGTAAGTGGAGGTGCCCCGTGCTGGGTCCCGTGATTCTCGCCGCGTCGCGCAGCGACAAGATGCGACGTCTGGTCTCGGCCGCGCCGGTGACCAAGCCGGTCGTCGACCGGTTCATCCCCGGTGAGACGGTCGACGAGATCGTGCCGATCATCCAGGACCTCACCGGCAAGGGCCTGGAGCTGACGATGGACGTCGTCGGCGAGGACATCACCACCCCCGCGCAGGCCGAGGCCGCCCGCGACGCCTACCTGGAGCTGATCGACCAGCTGAAGCCGCTGGACCTCGGCACCCGCGCCGAGATGTCGGTGAAGCTGTCGATGTTCGGCCAGGCGCTGGACGGCGGCCACGAGCTGGCCCTCAAGAACGTCCGCCCGGTCGTCGAGGCCGCCGCCGAGATCGGCACCACGGTCACCCTGGACGCCGAGGACCACACCACCCTCGACTCGATGTTCGCCATCCACGAGGAGCTGCGGAAGGACTTCCCGCAGACGGGCTGCGTCATCCAGGCCTACCTCTTCCGCACCGAGGCCGACGCGCGCCGTCTCGCCGACAGCGGCTCTCGCGTACGGTTGGTGAAGGGCGCCTACAAGGAGCCCGCAGAGGTCGCCTACCAGCAGAGGCACGAGATCGACAAGGCGTACGTCCGGATCCTGCGCACGCTGATGGAGGGCGAGGGCTACCCGATGATCGGGTCGCACGACCCCCGCCTGATCTCCATCGCCCAGGAACTGGCCCGCACCGCCGGCCGCAAGCTCGACGAGTACGAGTTCCAGATGCTGTACGGCATCCGGGGCGACGAGCACCTGCGACTGGCCGCCGAGGGCCACCGCATGCGCGTCTACACCGCCTACGGCACCGACTGGTACGGCTACTTCATGCGCCGTCTGGCGGAGAAGCCGGCCAACCTCCGGTTCTTCGTCCGCTCGGTGGTCACCAAGGGCTGAGCCCGCACCCGCTCGCACAACCCGCTGAAGTCAAGGAGTTACGGAACCCATGGACGCTGTGACCCAGGTCCCCGCCCCCGTCAACGAGCCGGTGCACGGCTACGCCCCCGGCTCCCCCGAGCGTGTCCGGCTGGAGGCCAAGCTCCGCGAGCTGGCCGACAACCCGATCGACCTGCCCTGCACCATCGGCGGTGTCAAGCGGATGGGCGGCGGTGAGCGCTTCGACGTCGTGCAGCCGCACAACCACAAGGCCCGCCTGGGCACCTACGCGAACGCCACCCGCCAGGACGCCCAGGACGCGGTCGACGCCGCCCTGGCCGCCGCCCCGGCGTGGCGCGCGATGTCCTTCGACGACCGCGCGGCGATCATCCTGCGCGCCGCCGAGCTGCTGTCCGGCCCGTGGCGCGAGACCATCGCCGCCTCCACCATGCTCGGCCAGTCCAAGACGGCCCAGCAGGCCGAGATCGACAGCCCCTGTGAGCTCGTCGACTTCTGGCGCTTCAACGTGCACTACGCCCGCAACATCCTGGCCGAGCAGCCCCCGGCCAACTCGCCGGGCGTGTGGAACCGCATGGACCACCGCCCGCTGGAGGGCTTCGTCTACGCGATCACGCCCTTCAACTTCAGCGCGATCGCGGCCAACCTGCCCACCGCCCCGGCCCTGATGGGCAACGTGGTGGTCTGGAAGCCGTCCCCCACCCAGACCCACGCCGCGGTGCTGCTCATGCAGCTGCTGGAGGAGGCCGGGCTGCCCAAGGGCGTCATCAACCTGGTCACCGGCGACGGCCTGGAGGTCTCCGAGGTCGCCCTGAACCACCGCGACCTGGCCGGCATCCACTTCACCGGCTCGACCAAGACCTTCCAGCACCTGTGGAAGACGGTCGGCAACAACATCGAGAAGTACCGCACCTACCCGCGCCTGGTCGGCGAGACCGGCGGCAAGGACTTCCTCGTCGCCCACCCGTCGGCGGACCGCGCCGTGCTGAAGACCGCGCTGACCCGCGGTGCCTTCGAGTACCAGGGCCAGAAGTGCAGCGCCACCTCCCGCGCGTACGTCCCGGCGTCCATCTGGAACGACGGGTTCAAGGAGGAGTTCGCCGCCGAGGTCGACTACCTCACCATGGGTGACGTCACCGACCTGTCGAACTTCGTCGGCGCCGTCATCGACGAGCGGTCCTTCGCCAAGAACAAGGCCGCCATCGACCGGGCCAAGGAGGACGACGCCTGCACGATCGTCGCGGGCGGCTCCTACGACGACTCGGTCGGCTACTTCGTCCGCCCGACCGTCATCGAGTGCTCCGACCCGGAGAACGAGGTCTTCCGCACCGAGTACTTCGGCCCGATCCTCGCCGTGCACGTCTACGAGGACGACAAGTACGACGAGATGCTGACCCAGATGGAGTCGGTCTCGGACTACGCCCTCACCGGCTCGGTCGTCTCCAACGACCGCGCGGCGGCGGCGTACACGATGGAGAAGCTGCGCTACGCGGCCGGCAACTTCTACATCAACGACAAGTCGACCGGCGCCGTCGTCGGCCAGCAGCCCTTCGGCGGCGGCCGTGCCTCCGGCACCAACGACAAGGCCGGCGCCCCGCAGAACCTGATGCGCTGGACCCTGACCCGCGCCATCAAGGAGACGCTGGTCGCGCCGACCGACTACACGTACCCGCACATGGGCTGACACCCGCACGCGAACGCCCGACGGGCCAGGTCTTCGGACCTGGCCCGTCGGGCGTTTTCGCAGGTCGTGGCCGGGTGGTGGCGGGTGCCGTCTCAGATAGTAGGAAGTCCGAGTAATTGTGCAGACAGGAGCGCGCCGCTCCCTTAGTTTTGTAGGAGCCGAACGTCCCGCTTCATCGAGCGGATGGCGGTCGTGAGCCGGGCCCCGTGCAGGCAACCCCTGCGGCACCGTGCTTCCCGCCCCTTCCGGCGTCTCCCGTACCACTCGCTTTCCGCGCCCCCGTGTGCCGAAGGAGTCGATCCCCATGGCAGAGACGACCGTCCGCCGCCGAGTCCGCCACGCCTCCCGTACGAGCGACTCGGACCGCAAGAACGCCGCCGCCGCTCTCCAGCGCGCCCTCGACCGCCGGGACAACGGCGGATCCACCGGCCACTGAGCACGGGCGAGACCCCGGGACGGCATCCGCGGTGTCCGTATGACGGACACCGCATGTCATCCCGTGGGACGAGGAGTAGGGTGCCGACATGTCTCGCAGCCTCAATCTCGCAGTGATCCCGGGTGACGGCATCGGCCAGGAGGTCGTGGCCGAAGGTCTGAAGGTCCTCTCCGCCGTCCTTCCGCAGGATGTGAAGCTGGAGACCAAGGAGTTCGACTTCGGCGCCCGGCGGTACCACGCCACCGGTGAGACCCTCACCGACGCCGACCTCGACGCCCTCAAGGCCCACGACGCCATCCTGCTCGGCGCCATCGGCGACCCGTCGGTGCCGTCCGGCGTGCTGGAGCGCGGCTTCCTGCTCAAGCTCCGCTTCGCCTTCGACCACCACGTGAACCTGCGCCCGTCGAAGCTCCTCCCCGGCGTCGCCACCCCGCTCGCCGGCCAGCCGGAGATCGACTTCGTCGTCGTCCGCGAGGGCACCGAGGGCCCGTACACGGGCAACGGCGGCACCATCCGCAAGGGCACCGAGCACGAGGTCGCCACCGAGGTCTCCGTCAACACGGCCTACGGTGTCGAGCGCGTCGTCCGCGACGCCTTCGCCCGCGCCCAGGCCCGCCCGCGCAAGAAGCTGGCGCTGATCCACAAGAACAACGTGCTGACCTTCGCCGGCCACCTGTGGACGAACGTCTTCAACAGGGTGGCCGCGGAGTTCCCCGAGGTCACCACCGAGTACATGCACGTGGACGCGGCGACGATCTACCTCGTCACGCAGCCCGAGCGCTTCGACGTGATCGTCACCGACAACCTGTTCGGCGACATCATCACCGACCTCGCCGCGGCCGTCTCCGGCGGCATCGGCGTCGCCGCGAGCGGGAACATCAACCCGTCCGGCGAGTTCCCCTCGATGTTCGAGCCGGTGCACGGTTCCGCGCCCGACATCGCCGGCCAGGGCAAGGCCGACCCGACCGCCACGGTCCTGTCCGTCGCCCTGCTGCTGCGCCACCTCGGCCACGACGCCGAGGCGACCCGGATCGAGGAGGCCGTCGCCACCGACCTCGGCGAGCGCGTCGGCAAGCCGGCCCGCAGCACCTCCGAGATCGGCGACGCGCTCGCCGCACGAGTAGCCGGCTGACCGGGCCGCGCACTCGAAACACAACCTTTCGAAGCCGCCGGGTCCGAAAAACAAGGCACCCGGCGGCTTTCTCCTGCGTCCGCCAGGTGCGACCATCGAATCCTGGACCGCATTCACCCTGTTTCACCCGTCGCCTTCCGCGCGCGATAATCGAACGCGAAGCCGCGACATGAGGGAATGCTCGGACGTCCTAGCACCGGCCACCGGCCGTACGGGCGTGAACGCGGCCCGTCACGACAACCGGTGAAGGACATCAACCCATGACGACGCCCACGATCGAGCTCAAGCCTTCCGCCAACCCGCTCTCCGACGCCGAGCGGGCGGCGATCCTGGCCAACCCGGGGTTCGGCCGCCACTTCACCGATCACATGGTGACGATCAAGTGGACGGAGGGCCGCGGCTGGCACGACGGCCAGCTCGTGCCGTACGCCCCGCTCTCCCTCGACCCGGCCACCATGGTCCTGCACTACGCGCAGGAGATCTTCGAGGGACTCAAGGCCTACCGCCGGCCCGACGGGTCCGTCGCCACCTTCCGCCCGGAGAAGAACGGCGCCCGCTTCCAGGCCTCCTCGCGCCGGCTCGGCATGCCCGAGCTGCCGGTGGAGACCTTCATCGAGGCGTGCGACGCGCTGGTCGCGCAGGACGAGAAGTGGGTCCCGGCGCACGGCGGCGAGGAGTCCCTCTACCTGCGCCCCTTCATGATCGCGACCGAGGTCGGCCTGGGCGTGAAGCCGGCCAACGAGTACCTCTTCATCGTCATCGCCTCCCCGGCCGGCGCCTACTTCCCGGGCGGCGTCAAGCCGGTCTCCATCTGGGTCTCCGAGGACCGCGTCCGCGCCGTCCCCGGCGGCATGGGCGACGCCAAGACCGGCGGCAACTACGCGGCGTCGCTGCTCGCGCAGGCGGAGGCCGCGGCGAAGGGGTGCGACCAGGTCTGCTACCTCGACGCGATCGAGCGCACGTGGGTCGAGGAGCTGGGCGGGATGAACCTGTACTTCGTGTACGGCGACAAGATCATCACGCCGTCGCTCACGGGGTCCATCCTGGAGGGCGTCACCCGGGACTCCCTGCTCACCGTCGCCCGTGACCTCGGCTACGAGGCCGAGGAGGGGCGGGTCTCGGTGGAGCAGTGGCAGCGGGACTCGGAGAACGGGAGCCTCACGGAGGTCTTCGCCTGCGGTACGGCGGCGGTGATCACGCCGGTCGGGACGGTGAAGCGGGAGGGTGCGCAGTGGCAGCAGAGTGGGGGCGAGCCGGGTGAGGTGACGACGCGGCTGCGGGGCGCGCTGCTGGACATCCAGCGGGGGACGGTCGAGGACAAGCACGGCTGGATGCACCGGCTGGCGTAAGGCACCCGGCGCGGGCCCTGCCGGGAGCTGCGCGGCGGCCCCCGCCGTGAGGCACCCGGCGCCGGGGCGGACCCTCCCGGGGGCTCCGCCCCCGGACCCCCGGCCTATGCCCACCCACCACCCGACTCGGTGGGCCAGGAAGCGGGCGCACGGTGTCCGGCGCCCCCGGCGCTATCCGTGCGGGGTGGGCTGTGCGCGTCCACCGCTCGACTCGGCCGGTGCCGTCACGGCCTCCGGCGCCGCAGGTGTGTCCGCTCGCCGTGTCGACAGGGCGTACACCGCCCCGCCCACCAGGCCCGACAGCAGGAAGCTGCAGTCCACGCCGCCGGTGAGGGTCAGCAGGGGGCCCTCGTACGTCGGCAGGGAGACCGCCAGGACGCCGACGAGGGCGCCCGCCGCCCAGGCGACCGTGGCCGGGAGGTTCCAGCCCGCCCGGTACCAGTAGATCCCGCCCCGCGCCCGCCGGTTGAAGACCTGGAGGGCGTCCGCGTCGTACCGGCCGCCGGAGCGGACGAAGCCGATGAGGGTGATGACCGCCCAGGGCGTGCCGATCGCCGTGAGCAGCAGGACGAACGACGTCATCGCCGACTGCGCGTCCCACGCGTAGTGCCCGGCGAAGACGCAGACCGTGGCGACGACGGCGACCGTGACGGTGGCCCGGGCACGCGAGGCGCGCGGCAGGATCGCGTCCAGGTCCAGGCCCATCGAGTACAGCATCAGCCCCGCGTTGCCGACCGACCCCGCGGACGCGGCGAGCAGCAGCGGCACCAGGTACCAGCCGGGGGACGCGTCGACCAGCGGGCCGGCGTAGTCCAGCGCGGCGCGCGCCGCGTACGCCGTGAAGGTGCCGAAGAGCTGCGGCACCAGCAGGCCGAGCAGCAGCCCCAGCCAGGTCGCGTGCAGCACCCGGCGGGAGGAGAAGCGGGCCGGGGAGATGTAGCGGGTGTAGTCGCCGAGCAGCGTGATGAAGGCGATCGGCCCGGACAGCCCGGCCGCCACGGCGGCGAGCAGCCAGGTCGGCCAGAACCCGCCCAGCAGATAGCCGCCCGCGTCCGGCAGCGCGGCGGTCGTGAAGTCGGGGGCGTAGGCGAACACGCCGAGGACCAGCAGCGCCGTCATGCCGAAGGCCAGCACGCGCGACATGGCGAGCAGCACCCGGTAGCCGTAGACCGCGCCCGCCACGGTGGCCGCCGCGAGCAGCCCGTAGACGACGGCGTACGAGGCGCCGCCGTCGGGGAGCCCGAAGAGCCGGCCGAGCACGCCCACCATCACGTCCCCGCCGATCCACACGGTCAGCGCGGTGTAGCCGAGGGCCAGCAGCAGGCCGACCACCGAGCCGACCAGCCGGCCGCGCACCCCGAACTGGGCGCCGGACGACGTCGACAGGTTGGTCGCGGTGCGCAGCGAGACCAGCGCGAGCGGGGCCGTGAACAGCGTGCCGACGACCGTGCCCGCCAGCACCGAGCTGACCGAGCCCCACCAGTCGAGGCCGAAGGACGGCGGCAGCCAGCCGAAGACGATCACGCCGAGGCAGAGGTTGGACCCCAGCAGGATCGAGACCAGGTCCCGGGGCCCGCTGGTGCGTTCGGCCTCGGGGATGGTGTCGACACCGCGCTGTTCTATCGGCATGGCTGGTCTCCTTCGACGGCCGCCTGATGGTTAGAGCGACGTTCAATGTGACGTCCGCCAAGGCTCTCCGTCAACGTTTCCGTTCCATGAATTCGACGTTTAGAGTGATGCTCTAATGCGTGGAAGGCAAGGAGGTGCCGCGTCGTGAGACTGACTCCCACGGAACGTGACCGGCTGCTGCTCTTCGGAGCCGCCGAACTGGCCCGGGCCCGCCGGGCCCGAGGGCTCCGCCTGAACGTCCCGGAGGCGACGGCCCTCATCGCGGACACCGTGTGCGAGGCCGCCCGGGACGGTGCGCGCCTCGCCGAGGCGATCGAGCGCGCCCGGTCCGTGCTCGGCCCCGACGACGTGCTGCCCGGCGTCGCCGACGTGGTCACCGAGGTGCATGTGGAGGCCGTGTTCGACGACGGCTCGCGGCTCGCGGTCGTCTCCGACCCGCTCGGCGGCGGCCTGGGGGAGGACGCCCCGGGCGCCCTGCTGCCCGGACCGCAGCACGCCGAGCCCGAGGCGGTGGACCGGCTGACCGTCACCAACACGGCCACCGTGCCCGTCTCCGTCACCTCCCACTTCCACTTCTTCGAGGCCAACCCGCGCCTGGACTTCGACCGTGCGCGGGCCTACGGCCTGCGCCTGGCCGTGCCCGCCGGGTCGTCCGTCCGCTTCGGGCCGGGGGAGAGCGCCGAGGTCGGGCTCGTGCCCATCGGCGGGCGCCGCGTCGCGATCGGGTTCGCCGGTCTGGTCGACGGCCCGCTGGACGCGCCGGGCGCGAAGGAGGAGGCCCTGCGCCGGGCCGCCGCCTGCGGCTACCTCGGCGTCACGCACACACCCGATCAGGAGGTCGAGCGATGAGCCGCCCTGGAGGACACCCCGCCGAGGCCCGCCGCCTCACCCCGTACGAGTACGCCGCGACCCACGGCCCCCGCGCCGGTGACCGGGTCCGGCTCGGCGACTCGGGCCTGACGATCCGCGTCGAGTCCGACGCCCAGCGCTACGGCGACGAGTTCCTCGCCGGCTTCGGCAAGACCGCCCGCGACGGACTGCACCTCAAGGCCGCCGCCGTCCGCGAGACCTGCGACGTCGTCATCAGCAACGTCGTCGTGATCGACGCGGCGCAGGGCATCCGGAAGGTCTCCATCGGCATCCGCGAGGGCCGGATCTGCTCGATCGGCCGGGCCGGCAACCCCGACACCCTCGACGGCGTCGACGTCGTCGTCGGCACGGGCACGTCCATCGTGTCCGGCGAAGGGCTCATCGCCACCGCCGGAGCCGTCGACACCCATGTGCACCTGCTCTCCCCGCGCATCATGGAGGCGTCGCTCGCGTCCGGCGTGACGACGATCATCGGCCAGGAGTTCGGCCCGGTCTGGGGCGTCGGCGTCAACTCGCCCTGGGCGCTGAAGCACGCGTTCGGCGCGTTCGACGCCTGGCCCGTCAACATCGGCTTCCTGGGCCGGGGTTCCTCCTCCCACGAGGCGCCGCTGATCGAGGCGCTGGCCGAGGGCGGGGCGTCCGGATTCAAGGTGCACGAGGACATGGGCGCCCACACCCGCGCCCTGGACACCGCGCTGCGCGTCGCCGAGGAGCACGACGTCCAGGTCGCCCTGCACAGCGACGGCCTGAACGAATGCCTCTCCGTGGAGGACACCCTCCGCGTCCTGGAGGGCCGCACCATCCACGCCTTCCACATCGAGGGCTGCGGCGGCGGACACGTCCCCAACGTGCTGAAGATGGCCGGCGTCCCCAACGTCATCGGCTCCTCCACCAACCCCACCCTGCCCTTCGGGCGGGACGCGGTCGCCGAGCACTACGGCATGATCGTCTCCGTCCACGACCTCAAGACCGACCTGCCCGGCGACGCCGCCATGGCCCGCGACCGCATCCGCGCCGGGACGATGGGCGCCGAGGACGTGCTGCACGACCTGGGCGCGATCGGCATCACCTCCTCCGACGCGCAGGGCATGGGCCGGGCCGGCGAGACCGTCCGGCGCACCTTCGCGATGGCCGGCAAGATGAAGGCCGAGTTCGGCGCCCCCGACGACGACAACGACAACGAGCGCGTCCTGCGCTACATCGCCAAGCTGACCATCAACCCCGCGATCGCCCACGGGCTGTCCCACGAGGTCGGCTCGATCGAGGCCGGCAAGCTCGCCGACATCGTCCTGTGGCGCCCGGAGTTCTTCGGCGCCAAGCCGCAGCTCGTCCTCAAGTCGGGCTTCCCGGCCTACGGCGTGACCGGCGACCCGAACGCGGCCACCGACACCTGCGAACCCCTCGTGCTCGGCCCGCAGTTCGGCGCGTACGGTGCCACACCGGCCGAGATCTCCGTGGCCTTCGTCGCGCAGGCCGCCGTCGACCAGGGGCACGACACGATGCCGACCCGCCGCCGCCGGGTCGCCGTACGCGGCACCCGGGGCATCGGACCGGCCGACCTGCGCCTGAACTCCCGTACCGGACAGGTCGACGTCGACCAGCGCACCGGGCTGGTCACCCTCGACGGCGACCCGCTGCGCTCCGAACCGGCCGACTCCGTCTCGCTCAACCGCCTCTACTTCCTCTGACCTCCTGGGACATCTCCATGACCTTCCGCATGCCCCCCGAGTGGGCCCCGCACGAGCGCACCTGGATGGCCTGGCCCGGCCCCAACCCGACGTTCACGAACGACGAGGAGCTGGCCGAGGCCCGCGCCGCCTGGGCGTCCGTCGCCCGCGCGGTGCGCCGCTTCGAGCCGGTGACGATGGTGCACGGACCCGGCCAGGCCGACACCGCGCGCGAACTGCTCGGCCCCGACGTCGAGCTGGTGGAACGCGAGCTGGACGACGCCTGGATGCGCGACATCGGCCCGACCTTCGTGACGGACGGGCAGGGGGGTCTGGCCGCCGTGGACTGGGTGTTCAACGGCTGGGGCGCCCAGGACTGGGCCCGCTGGGAGCACGACTCCAAGATCGGCCGCCATGTCGCCGACCTCGCCGGTGTCCCCGTCCTCGCCAGCACGCTCGTCAACGAGGGCGGCGCGATCCACGTCGACGGCGAGGGCACGGTCCTGCTGACCGACACCGTGCAGCTCGGCTCCGGCCGCAACCCCGGCTGGAGCCGCGAGGAGGTCGAGGCGGAGATCCACGCCAGGCTCGGCACCACCAAGGCGATCTGGCTCCCGCACGGCCTGGCCGGCGACTACGGCATGTACGGCACCCAGGGCCACGTCGACATCGTCGCGGCCTTCGCCCGGCCGGGCACCGTCGTCGTGCACAGCCAGCGCGACCCCCGCCACCCCGACCACGCCCGCTCCCAGCTCTACCTGGACATCCTCCGTGCCCAGACCGACGCCAAGGGGCGCCGCCTGGAGGTCGTCGAGATCCCCGCCCCGACCGTCCTGAAGGACGAGGAGGGCGACTGGGTCGACTACTCGTACATCAACCACTACCTGTGCAACGACGGTGTCGTCCTGTGCGCCTTCGACGACCCGAACGACGAACTCGCGGCGGGCATCTTCCGCCGTCTGTTCCCCGAGCGCACGGTGACCCTGGTGGACGCCCGTACGATCTTCGCGAGCGGTGGAGGCATCCACTGCATCACGCAGCAGCAGCCGAGGACCTAGGAGCGGACATGGCCGGTGGTGGGCGCAGGCAGGCCCCGCCGCGCGAGAACGTGCTCGCCGCCGCCATGGAGATGATCGCCGAGCGCGGCCTGGAGAAGCTCACCATGGCGGCGCTCGGCCGCGAGGTCGGCATGAGCAGCGGGCATCTCCTGTACTACTTCCACTCCAAGGACGAGCTGCTGCTGCGCACCCTGGAGTGGAGCGAGGGCCGCCTCGGCGCGGAGCGGGCCCGCCTGCTCACCCGGGCGGGCACCGCCCGCGAACGCCTCGACGCCTACGTCGACCTCTACGTGCCCGACGGCCACCGCGACCCGCACTGGACGCTGTGGCTGGAGGTGTGGAACCGATCGCAGAATGCCGACGACGACGCCCGTGACCGTCAGGTGGCCATCGAGGGCGCCTGGCACCGCGACCTCGTCGCCCTGCTCGCCGAGGGCGTCTCGCGCGGTGAGTTCCGCCCCGTCGACCCCGACCGTTTCGCGGCCCGTCTGCGCGCCCTCCTCGACGGCTTCGCCATCCACGTGGCGATCGGGCTGCGCGGCACGGACCGGGCGCAGGTCCTCGGTCACGTACGGGAGTTCCTCGCGGACGGCCTGTACGCGGCGCCCTGACGCGACCCTGCCGCGGACGGCCCCCGCTCGCATCCTGAGACGGACGGTGAGAGGGGGACGGACTGTGCCAGACTTCCCCCGTGCTCTCGTTCGCCATGATTATTGGCAGCAGGCGCGCCGGTCCGCAGTGACCACCACGTACGACCAGGTACGGGTGGCCACCGTCGTCCTCGACCCGCGCGCAGACCTCTCGCACCCGCGAGGGGTTTTTCGTTTTCCTGGCCCACCTCCAGCCGGGAAGAGAGCGCGAGGGATCATAGATGGACGGTGGAGCCGGTCATTCCGGTTGACCGAGATCCCCTACAGGAGCCTTCAGATCATGACCGCAACCAGCGAACTCGACGATTCGTTCCACGTCTTCGACACCACCCTGCGCGACGGCGCGCAGCGCGAGGGCATCAACCTCACGGTCGCGGACAAGCTGGCCATCGCACGGCACCTGGACGACTTCGGTGTGGGCTTCATCGAGGGCGGCTGGCCCGGCGCGAACCCGCGTGACACCGAGTTCTTCGCCCGCGCCCAGCAGGAGATCGACTTCCGGCACGCCCAGCTGGTCGCCTTCGGCTCCACCCGCCGCGCCGGCACGACCGCCGCCGAGGACCCCCAGGTCAGGGCGTTGCTGGAGTCCGGCGCCCAGGTGATCACGCTGGTCGCCAAGTCCCACGACCGGCACGTCGAACTGGCGCTGCGCACCACGCTCGACGAGAACCTGGCCATGGTCGCGGACACGGTCGCCCACCTGAAGGCCCAGGGCCGCCGGGTCTTCGTCGACTGCGAGCACTTCTTCGACGGCTACCGCGCCAACCCCGCCTACGCCAAGGCCGTCGTCCGCGCCGCCTCCGAGGCGGGCGCCGACGTCGTCGTCCTGTGCGACACCAACGGCGGCATGCTCCCGGCGCAGATCCAGGCCGTGGTCGCCACGGTGCTGGCCGACACCGGCGCCCGGCTCGGCATCCACGCCCAGGACGACACCGGGTGCGCGGTCGCCAACACCCTCGCCGCCGTCGACGCGGGCGCGACCCACGTGCAGTGCACGGCCAACGGCTACGGCGAGCGCGTCGGCAACGCCAACCTGTTCCCGGTCGTCGCCGCCCTGGAGCTGAAGTACGGCAAGCGGGTCCTCCCCGAGGGCCGGCTGCGCGAGATGACCCGCATCTCCCACGCCATCGCCGAGGTCGTCAACCTCACGCCCTCCACCCACCAGCCCTACGTCGGCGTCTCCGCCTTCGCGCACAAGGCCGGCCTGCACGCCTCCGCGATCAAGGTCGACCCGGACCTGTACCAGCACATCGACCCCGAGCTGGTCGGCAACACCATGCGCATGCTGGTCTCCGACATGGCCGGCCGCGCCTCCATCGAGCTCAAGGGCAAGGAGCTCGGCGTCGACCTCGGCGGCGACCGGGAACTGGTCGGCCGGGTCGTGGAGCGGGTCAAGGAGCGCGAGCTCAAGGGCTACACGTACGAGGCCGCGGACGCCAGCTTCGAACTCCTGCTGCGCGCGGAGGCCGAGGGCAGGAAGCCGGCGTACTTCGAGGTCGAGTCCTGGCGCGCGATCGTCGAGGACCGCCCCGACGGCACCCACGCCAACGAGGCCACCGTGAAGCTGTGGGCCAAGGGCGAGCGCATCGTCGCCACCGCCGAGGGCAACGGCCCGGTCAACGCCCTCGACCGGTCCCTGCGCGTCGCCCTGGAGAAGATCTACCCGGAGCTCGCCAAGCTCGACCTGGTCGACTACAAGGTCCGCATCCTGGAGGGCGTGCACGGCACCCAGTCCACGACCCGCGTCCTCATCTCCACGTCCGACGGGACGGGGGAGTGGTCCACGGTGGGCGTCGCGGACAACGTCATCGCCGCGTCCTGGCAGGCGCTGGAGGACGCGTACA
This sequence comes from Streptomyces sp. SID5910, assembly GCF_009862125.1. GTDB lineage: Bacteria > Actinomycetota > Actinomycetes > Streptomycetales > Streptomycetaceae > Streptomyces. The sequence continues at coordinate 6,478 of NZ_WWHX01000963.1, read as the reverse complement.
CGTACGGCCTGCTGCGCGCGGGGGTCGCTCCGGCCCGGTGAGCACGGGCTTCCCTCTCCTTGCCGATGTCTCTTCACTGATGTCTCTTTGAGAGGGATTCGGGTACTTTCGAACGTATGAAGGACGTCCGCATGCAAGTCCTCATACGCCTGCTGGTCGCGCCGGTCGTCGCCGCCCTGGCGGTGCTGCTGGCCGGTGCGCCCGGCGCCCACGCGGCCACCGACGTGTCCGAGATCGGCGCGGCCCTGCGCGAGAGTCCCGTGTACGTCGACCCGGCCGCCTCCGACCTGCTGTCCAAGGCGGACGCCGATGCGCTCGCCGACAAGATCGAGAGCGCGGACGAACCGGTCTTCGTGGCGGTCCTGCCGGCGGACTACCCGACGCAGAACCTCTTCCAGAACCTCCGCACGGAGACCGGCGTCACCGGTCTGTACGGCATCCGCCTCGGCGACCGCTTCGACGCGCGCGCCGACAGCAGCGTGCTGAGCCGCCAGGGCGTGAACAACCTGGTCACCGCCGTGCAGGGGGCCGGCGACCCCAAGGCCCAGCTGAACGACTTCGTCGACGACGCGCTGCGCAGCGTGCGCGGCTCGGCCCCGGCCTCCTGGGACTCGGGCGGCTCCACCGTCTCGCCGGGCGCGCTGATCGGCGCCGGCGCGGTCGTGGTGGTCGGCGGCGCGGGCGCCTACGCGCTGGTGCGGCGCAACCGGCTCCGCCGCGAGCAGGAGCAGCGGGCGGCGCTGGAGCGGCTGCGGGTGGTGGTCGACGAGGACATCACGGCGTTCGGCGAGGAACTCGACCGCCTGGACTTCCACCCCGCCGAGCCCGGCGCGGACGACGCGATGCGCGCCGACTACGAACGGGCGCTGGACGCCTACGACCAGGCGAAGACGTACATGGCGGACGCCCGCCGGCCGGAGGACGTCCGGTCCGTCACCGAGGCCCTGGAGGACGGCCGGTTCTCCCTCGCGCAGCTCTCCGCCCGCCGCCAGGGCAAACCCCTGCCCGAACGCCGGCCGCCCTGCTTCTTCGACCCGCGCCACGGCCCGTCCGTCGCCGACGCCACCTGGACCCCGCCGGGCGGGGCCACCCGTGAGGTGCCGGTCTGCGCGGCCGACCGGGCCCGCCTGTCCGACGGCCTGGACCCGATGGTCCGCGAGGTGGACACCGATCAGGGCCGCCGCCCGTACTGGGACGCGGGCCCGGCCTACGGCCCCTGGGCGGGCGGCTACTTCGGCGGCGGCATCCTGCCCGGCCTGCTGGTCGGCACGATGCTGGGCAGCATGATGTCCACCTCGGCCTACGCGGCCGACTACGGCGCCGGGTACGGCGACTTCGGCGGGTACGGCGGCGGTGACGTCTCCGGCGGCGACTTCGACCCCGGCGACTTCGGCGGCGGTTTCGGCGGCGGCGACTTCGGCGGTGGCGGTGGGTTCGGCGGCGGAGGGGACTTCGGCGGGGGCTTCTGACGTCCCGGGCCTCCCGTCCCGCGCACCGGCGCGGGGCGGGCCCAAAACGGGGGGCGGCCGGGCACAGGCGTCGCTAGCGTGAGCGCATGACGCACACGCCCGCGCTCCTCGTCATCGACATGCAGAACACGACGGTCGCCATGGCCCACCGCGCCGGGGAGACGGTCGCCGCGATCGCCGGACTGAGCGAGCGGGCCCGCGCGGCCGGCGTCCCGGTGGTGACGATCCGGCAGGGGGACGCGGGGATGGTGCCCGGCACGGAGGGCTGGCACGTCGTGCCCGAGCTGGCGCCCCGCGAGGGGGAGACGGTCGTCGACAAGACGGCGCCGGACAGCTTCCTGGGCACGGACCTCGGCGCCGTGCTGGAGGGGCTGGGCGTCACCGAGGTGATCGTGACGGGCTTCGCCACGGAGGTCTGCGTGGACACCACGGCACGGCAGGCGCTGAGCCGGGGCTACGACCTGGTCGTCGTGGCCGACGGCCACACCACCTCGCTGCGCGGCGAGGCCGACACCGACCTCGTCCCGGCGGACGCCTCGATCGCCCAGTGCAACGCGATCTACCGGACGATCGGCTGGCCCGGCCGCCGTATCCGGGTCCGGGCCGCCGCCGACGTGGACTTCACCGCCCCCGAGGGGGCCGGCGGCCTCACGCCTGCTTGATCGCCGAGATGTCGAAGTTCAGCTTGATCTTGTCGGACACCAGGACGCCGCCCGTCTCCAGGGCCGCGTTCCAGGTCAGGCCCCACTCGGAGCGCAGGATCTCGGCCTTGCCCTCGAAGCCGACGCGCTCGTTGCCGAACGGGTCCTTGGCGGCGCCGTTGAACTCCAGGTCGATGGTGATCGGCTTGGTGGTGCCGAGGATGGTCAGGTCGCCGGTGACGCGGTAGTCGTCACCGCCGAGGGCCTCCGCCTTGGTGGAGCGGAAGGTCATCTTGGGGAACTCGTCCGTCTTGAAGAAGTCCGCGCTCTTCAGGTGGCCGTCGCGGTCGGCGGACCCGGTGTCGATGCTGTCCATCGTGACGTCGAGGGACGCCGTGGACTCGGCCGGGGCGGTGCCGTCCAGGTGCAGCGTGCCGGTGAAGTCGAGGAACTTGCCCTTGACGTTCGTGACCATGGCGTGCCGGGCGACGAAGCCGATCGTGGTGTGGGACGGGTCGATCGCGTAGTCGCCGGTGAGGGCGGCGAGGTCCGGGTTGACGGCGGCGGGAGCGGTGGTGGCGGGGGTGGCGGACTTGTTGCCGAAGAGGCCCATGACGATCTCCTGGGGTTTCGTTGAATGTTCAATCAGTCCAACGGGAACGACCGTAGACCTATTCCGTTCAATGTTCAACATCATCCGCGGAGTTTCCCGGAAGGATCACTCCGTGCCGCGTTCTTCCCCGGCCGGGCACGGTCGTGATAGACGGCATGAGCATGACCTCTCCGTGGCATCGCGCGCACCGGACCCCCGCCCCCACCCGACGCACCGTCCTGCTCGCCGCGGCCCTGGCCGCCGGTCTCACCCCGGCGCTCACCGCCCCCGCCGCAGCCGCCGACGACCCGTACGACACCCTCAGGCGACGCTGGCTCGACATCGCCCTCGGCACCGGCTACGACCGGGCCGCCGAGCCGTACGCCGCACGCCTCGCCGAGACCGGCGAACGCGCCCGCGCCTTCCGCGCCGCCATGGCCCCCACCCCCACGTCGCTCTGGCCCGGCCGGCCTTTCGACCCGCCCGCCGGCATCACCTTCAGCTACGGCCGGCTGTGGACCATGACCCAGGCCTACGTCCAGCAGGGCACCGGATCCACCGGCGACGCGGCCCTCCTCGCCGATCTCCTGCGCGGCCTCGACCATCTCTCCGCCACCGTCTACAACCCGGGCACCACCCGCTACGGCAACTGGTGGGAGTGGCAGATCGGCAGCCCGCGCCTGCTCATGGACATCACGGCCGCCCTGTACGACCGCCTCGGCGCCGAGCGCGTCACCGCCGCCTGCGCCGCCGTCGACCACTTCGTGCCGGACGCGATGCTCGGCGACTACACCGGCACATCCACCGGCGCCAACCGCGTCGACCTGTGCCGCTCCGTCGCCCTGCGCGGCGTCCTGGGCCGTGCCCCCGCCAAGATCGCCCTCGCCCGCGACGCCCTCTCGCCCGTCTTCCCGTACGTCACGAAGGGCGACGGGCTCTACGCCGACGGGTCGTTCGTCCAGCACACCTGGATCGCCTACTCGGGGACGTACGGCCAGGTCATGCTGGACGGGCTGGGCCGCCTGTTCACCCTGCTCGCCGGGTCGGAGTGGGAGGTCACGGACCCGGGCCGGCAGATCGTCCTGGACAGCGTCGAGAACGCCTACGCGCCGCTCATCCACGACGGACTGGTCATGGACACCGTCAACGGCCGTGCCATCAGCCGGGGGTACCTCCTCGGCGACGACCTGCGCGTCATGCGCAGCGACCACTTCCACGGGCAGCAGCTCATCGCGGCCATGGCGGTCCTCGCGGGCGGCGCGAGCGAGGCCGAGCGCGACCGCTGGCACGCCCGGATCAAGGGCTGGATCGCCCGCGACACCGTCACGCCCGTCCTCACCGCGCCCCAGTTCGGAGTGGCCGACCTGGCCAGGCTGCGGGCCATCGCCGACGCGCCCGTCGAGGCGGCGCCCGAGCCGATCGGACACCACCTCTTCGCCGCCATGGACCGCGCCGTGCACCGCCGACCCGCCTTCACCGCGGGCCTCGCCATGGCCAGCGACCGCATCGCCCACTACGAGTGCGGCAACGGCGAGAACCCGCGCGGCTGGCACACGGGCTCGGGGATGCTCACCTGGTGGCCGAACGACAGGGGGTCCGGCCGGTCCGATCAGTACACGGACTGGTTCTGGCCGACCGTCGACTGGTACCGCCTGCCCGGCACCACCGTCTCCACCCGCCGGCTCCCCGACCGGGCCGGCGGCGAGTGGGGCGAGCCCAAGCCCGACGTGCGCTGGGTCGGCGGGACGACCGACGGCGAGTACGCCGCCGTCGGCCAGCACCTCAAGGGGCTCGGCTCCACCCTCGAAGCCCGCAAGTCCTGGTACTTCCTCACCGACGCCGTGATCTGCCTGGGCGCCGGCATCACCTGCGCGGACGGCGTCCCCGTCGAGACGGTCGTCGACAACCGCAACCTGGGCGAGGGCGGCACCCAGGCCCTCACTCGCGGCCGGGACTGGGCCCACCTGGAGGACCACGGCGGCTGGATCGTGCCCGGCGGCGGCCTGCGGACCCTGCGCGAGGACCGTACGGGCGCCTGGTCGGACATCAACACCACCAGCACCACCGAGCGCCGCACCCGCCGCTGGCAGACGCTCTGGCTGGACCACGGCACGGACCCGCACGGCGCCGGGTACGTCTACGTCCTCATGCCGGGGGCCTCCCGCCGGACGGTCTCGGGACGCGCCGCCGACCGCGGGTGGATGACGGTCCTCGCCAACGACGAGCGGTGCCAGGCCGTCACCGTGCCGTCGCTCGGCCTGACGGCGGCGAACTTCTGGGGACCCGGCACCGCCGGCCCGCTCACCGCGACGGCGGGGGCGAGCGTGCTGGTCCGCCGCCGGGGCCGTACCGCTAGGCTCTGCGTGAGCGAGCCGCCGCGCACGGGCGCCCCCCTGGAGATCGTCTGGGACCATCCGGTGCGGGGCGTCGTGAGTGCCGACGAGTCGGTCGAGATCGTCGCCACGGGCCGCCGACTGCGCCTCCGTGTCACTCCAGGGGTGGTATGTACCACCCATGAATGTGAGGTGACTCTCAGCTGACGGCTTTGTGTGACCCCTACAAGGCGCAGGCCCTCTGAGCAGTCGAAAAGGCTGCATGCCGTCTAGGTTCTGTTCAGTGGTACCAGGAAAACGGGTCGGAGACTGTACGGAGTCGACGGCTCGCTTTCCTGGGTCCGCTTCGTAGAGTCGCTACATGACCGTTTTGGATGAGGCGCCGGGTGAGCCGACGGACGCACGCGGGCGAGTAGCCGAACTGCACGAGATCCGTGCCCAGGCGCTGGCCGGGCCGAGCGAGAAGGCGACGGCGGCGCAGCACGCCAAGGGCAAGCTGACCGCGCGCGAGCGCATCGAGCTGCTCGTGGACCCGGGGTCCTTCCGGGAGGTCGAGCAGCTGCGCCGGCACCGGGCGACCGGGTTCGGCCTGGAGGCCAAGAAGCCGTACACCGACGGTGTCATCACCGGCTGGGGCATGGTCGAGGGCCGGACGGTCTTCGTGTACGCGCACGACTTCCGGATCTTCGGCGGCGCGCTGGGCGAGGCCCACGCCACGAAGATCCACAAGATCATGGACATGGCCATCGCGGCCGGTGCCCCGCTGGTCTCCCTCAACGACGGCGCCGGCGCCCGCATCCAGGAGGGCGTCAGCGCCCTCGCCGGGTACGGCGGCATCTTCCAGCGCAACACCAAGGCGTCCGGCGTCATCCCGCAGATCTCGGTGATGCTCGGCCCGTGCGCGGGCGGCGCGGCCTACAGCCCGGCGCTGACGGACTTCGTGTTCATGGTCCGCGACACCTCGCAGATGTTCATCACCGGCCCGGACGTCGTCAAGGCGGTCACCGGCGAGGAGATCACCCAGAACGGCCTCGGCGGCGCCGACGTGCACGCCGAGACCTCCGGCGTGTGCCACTTCGCCTACGACGACGAGGAGACCTGCATCGCCGAGGTGCGCTACCTCCTCTCGCTCCTCCCGCAGAACAACCGCGAGAACCCGCCCCGCCACGAGTCCTCCGACCCGGCCGACCGCCGCTCGGACGTCCTGCTCGACCTGGTCCCCGCCGACGGCAACCGTCCGTACGACATGGCCAAGGTGATCGAGGAGATCGTCGACGACGGCGAGTACCTGGAGGTCCACGAGCGCTGGGCCCGCAACATCATCTGCGCGCTGGCCCGCCTGGACGGACAGGTCGTCGGCATCGTCGCCAACCAGCCGCAGGCCCTGGCCGGCGTCCTGGACATCGAGGCGTCCGAGAAGGCCGCCCGGTTCGTGCAGATGTG
>NZ_WWHX01000962.1 GCF_009862125.1 Streptomyces sp. SID5910 | reverse complement strand
TTCTGGAGCTGCTCGACGTTCTCCGTCAGGTCGCGGGACGTCATGCCCTTGTGCACGTGCTCGTGCCCGGCGAGGTCGTTGAACTCCTCGATCCGCGCCTTCACGTCGTGCCGCGTGACCTTCTCGCGCTCGGCGATCGAGGCCAGGTCGACCTGGTCGAGGACGCGCTCGTAGTCGGCGATCGCGGCGTCGGGCACCTCGATGCCCAGGTCCTTCTGGGCCCGCAGCACGGCGAGCCAGAGCTGCCGCTCCAGCCTCACCTTCTGCTCGGGCGACCAGAGCGTGGCGAGCTCGGCGGAGGCGTAACGTCCGGCGAGGACGTTCGGGATGCGGGGCTTGGCGGGAGCGGAAGTCACGTAAACGGATTCTACTGGCGATTCGTGCAGGCCAGCGCCGCGGGGTTGTTCGTCGGAAGCTACGAACGCCGTGCGGGGGCGGGAACGATCACGTGATGTCCTCGTACGGCAGCAGCTCCGGGCGCTTGGGCGGCAGGCCGTCGCCGGACGAGCGGCCGGTCAGCCTGCGGCCTATCCAGGGCAGCAGGTGCTGCCGGGCGAACCGGACGTCCGCGGTGCGGCGCACGACCCAGCCGGGCGGCGGCGTCGGCGGCACCGGCGCGTGCCAGTCGGGGTCCTCGGGCTCGTAGCCGAGCGTCTGCCACACGGCCTCGGCGACCCGGCGGTGCCCGTCGGCGGTCAGGTGCAGCCGGTCCACGTCCCACATCCGCGGGTCGGCCAGCGACCGGGCCCCGTACAGGTCCACGACGACGGCGCCGTGCCGCTCGGCGAGGTCGTCGATGATCGCGAACAGCGCCTCCATGCGCGGCCGGAACCGCTCCAGCACCGGGCCCTGCCGGCCGGGGCTGCGCATCAGCACCAGCTGCTTGCAGTTCGGGGCCAGCCCTTCCACGGCCTGCGTCAGCAGATCCCGCACCCGGGCCATGTCGCACTTGGGCCGCAGGGTGTCGTTGAGCCCGCCGACCAGCGTGATCACATCGGCGCCCATGGCCGCCGCGACGTCCACCTGCTCGTCGACGATCTGCCCGATCAGCTTCCCGCGCACGGCGAGGTTCGCGTACCGGAAACCGGGGGAGCGGGCGGCCATCCGCGCCGCGAGCACGTCGGCCCAGCCGCGGTAGGAACCGTCGGGCAGCAGGTCGGACATGCCCTCGGTGAAGGAGTCGCCGACGGCGACGAGGCTGGTGTGGGTGGGGTTCGTCTGCATGGCGACAGAAATGGTAGCCCCTGCACATACCCCCCGGTCGGTCACCCCGTGCACGTTCGCCCTCAGGTCCGCTGCCCGAACAGCTCCCGCAACACGTCCTCCATGGTCACCAGCCCCGCCAGCCGCCCGTCGGAGCCCAGGACCGCCGCCAGATGCGTACGGCTGCGCCGCATCGCCGTCAGCACGTCGTCCAGCGGGGTGTTCTCCCGCACCCGGGCGATGGACCGCATGTCCCGCAGCCGGAACGGCACGTCCCGAGGGGAGGCGTCCAGGGCGTCCTTGACGTGCAGGTAGCCGACGATCCGCCGCCCGTCGTCCACCACCGGGAAGCGGGAGAACCCGGACTCGGCCGACAGCCGCTCCAACTGCTCCGGCGTGATGCCCACGCGCGCCTGCACGACGCGTTCCAGCGGCAGCACCACGTCCCGCACCGGCCGGCGGCCCAGCTCCAGGGCGTCGTGCAGCCGCTCCTGGGCGCGGTCGTCGATCAGCCCCGCCTCGCTGGCGTCCTTGACGATCTCGGCCAGCTCGGTGTCCGTGAAGGTCGCCGAGACCTCGTCCTTCGCCTCCACCCGCAGCAGCTTGAGCAGCGCGTTCGCGAAGGTGTTCACCGTGAAGATCACCGGGCGCAGCGCGCGGGACAGCCCCACCAGCGGCGGCCCGAGCAGCAGCGCGCTGCGCACCGGCTCGGCCAGCGCGATGTTCTTCGGGACCATCTCGCCGAGCAGCATGTGCAGATACGTCGCCAGGGCCAGGGCGATCACGAAGGACACCGCGTGCCCCGCCCCCGACGGCACGCCCATCGCGTGGAACACGGGCTCCAGCAGGTGCGCGATCGCCGGTTCCGCGACGATGCCGAGGACCAGCGTGCACAGCGTGATGCCGAGCTGGGCCGCCGCGAGCAGCGCGGACACGTGCTCCAGACCCCACAGCACGCTCTTCGCCCGCCGGTCGCCCTCCTCGGCGTACGGCTCCACCTGGCTGCGGCGCACGGAGATCAGCGCGAACTCGGCGCCCACGAAGAAGGCGTTGACGACGAGCGTCGCCAGACCGATCAGCAGTTGTACGGCGGTCACCGTCCGGCCTCCCCGTCGTCGCCGTCACCGGACCGCTCGCCGGGCAGCGGCGCGTGCAGCAGCACCCGGGCCGCCCGGCGTCCCGCCGCGTCCACGACGTCCAGCCGCCAGCCCTCCAGGCCGACGGTGTCGCCGACGGCGGGGATGCGGCCCAGCCGCGCCGCGACCAGCCCGGCGACCGTCTCGTACGGCCCCTCCGGCACCCGCAGGCCGAGACGCGCCAGCCGGTCCACCCGGGCCGCGCCGTCGGCCCAGTACAGGGCGCGCCCCTCCTCGTCGGTGCCGGCCGCGTCCAGCTCCGGGATCTCGTGCGGATCGTGCTCGTCGCGCACCTCGCCGACGACCTCCTCGACGATGTCCTCCAGCGTGGCCACCCCCGCCGTCCCGCCGTACTCGTCGATGACGACGGCCATCGTGCGCCGCCCGGAGAGCCGGTCCAGGAGCCGGTCGACGGTCAGCGTCTCCGGGACGAGCAGCGGCTCGCGCATCAGCTCGGCGACCGGCACCCGGGCCCGGCGCTCGGCGGGCACCGCCAGGACGTCCTTCACGTGGGCCGTCCCCACCACCGTGTCGAGGCTGTCCCGGAAGACCGGGAACCGGGACAGCCCGGTCGCCCGCGTCGCGTTCGCCACGTCCTCGCAGGTCGCCCGCCAGTCCAGCGCGACGACCTGGACGCGCGGGGTCATCACGTTCTCCGCCGTCAGGTCGGCCAGGTTCAGGGTCCGCACGAACAGCTCGGCGGTGTCGGCCTCCAGGGCGCCCTCCTTGGCGGAGTGCCGGGCGAGCGCCGCCAGCTCCTGCGGCCCGCGCGCGGACGCCAGCTCCTCGGCGGGCTCCACGCCGAGGCGGCGCACGACGCGGTTGGCCGAGTTGTTCAGATGGGTGATGAAGGGCCGGAAGGCCATGCTGAACCAGCGCTGCGGACCGCCCACCCGCTTGGCGACGGCCAGCGGCGAGGAGATCGCCCAGTTCTTCGGCACCAGCTCGCCGACGATCATCAGGAAGACCGTGGACAGGGCCGTGCCCAGCACCAGCGCCAGCGACGAGGCCGCCGACGGGGACATCCCGGCGTCCTCCAGCGGGCCCGAGATGAGCGCCGCGACCGACGGCTCGGCGAGCATGCCGACCACCAGGTTGGTGACCGTGATGCCGAGCTGCGCCCCGGACAGCTGGAACGTCAGGTTCCGTACGCCCTTCAACGCGCTCGCCGCGCCCCGCTCGCCGCGCGCGGCGGCGCGTTCCAGCTCGCCGCGTTCGACGGTGGTCAGCGAGAACTCGGCCGCGACGAAGGCGCCGCACGCGAGGGAGAGCAGGATCGCCACCAGCAGCAGGAGCACTTCGGTCATCGGGTCACCTCGGTTCCATGATCGGACAGGACGCGGAGGTTCGCGCGATGTCGTGCGCCGGGACACTCGCTCATGCGCCGGTGCTCACTGCCTTCCGTCGGTGAGGGGCCCTCAGTCGGTGAGGGGCTTGACCCAGCGTCGCCACTGCTCCTCGGGCGCGTACCCGGCGGCCCGCCAGGCATGCTGCGCCCGCTCGTTGCGCACCAGCACCATCGCGTCCGCGCGCCGCCCGCCGAGCCGTACGAACCGGTCCTCGGCGGCGGCCAGCAGGGCCGAGCCGATCCCCTGGCGGCGCCGGTCGGGGTGCACGGCCAGCCGGTACAGATGGCAGCGCCAGCCGTCGAAGCCGGCGATCACCGTGCCCACCAGCGCGCCGCCCTGCTCGGCCAGGATCAGCGCGCCGGGGTCCCGGGCGACCAGACGCTCCACGCCGTCCCGGTCGTCGCTGATGCTGGTCCCCTCCGCGGCCACCTTCCAGAAGGCCAGCACGGCGTCCAGGTCCTCGGGCCCGGCGGCCCGTGTCCGAAGATCGTTCATACGGCGATCCCACCACGCGACACGGCGGGCCGGACGCGAATTCCGGCATACGGACGGCATGCGGACGGCACGCGGACGGCACCCGCGCCCCCAGCGGTCCGTCAGGCGTCGCGCAGCGCCCGCATCACCGGGGCGAAGGCCTCCATCGACGGCTCCAGCACGGTCAGGTACGTGAACCCGTACCGCTCGCGCTGCGCGTGCACCTGCGCGGTGATCTCCTCCAGGGTGCCCATCAGGAAGACGGGCAGGCCGAGCGCCTGATCGGCGGTCAGGTGCGGCACACGTTCCAGCAGGGGACGGACGGCGGCCTCGCGGTCGTCGGTGACGACCACCCGCTGGACGAGCAGGTTCAGCTCCGCCGGTCGCGTGCGGCCCGCCGCCAGCTCGCGGTAGCGCGCCACGCGTTCGTCCAGCTCCTCGGCGGTGACGGGCGCGAGCCGGCCCGTCGCGCTGCCCGGCACCGTACGGCCGCCGGTGAACGCGGCGATGTCGGCGTGCCGCGCGGTGAGTTCCAGCATCCGGTCGCCGTTGGCGCCGATCAGCAGCGGCACCCCGGGCCGCTGCACCGGCCGCGGCAGGTACTCCTCGTCGCCGAGCAGCCGCTCCAGTTCCTCCACCGTGCGCCGCAGATGGTCCACACGTTCGCCCGGCGAGCCGAAGGGCAGCCCCGCCGTGTCGTGTTCCGCCCGGACATAGCCGGTGCCGAGCCCCAGCTCCAGGCGCCCGCCGGTCAGGGCGTCCGTGGTCGCCACCTCCCGGGCCAGCAGCGCCGGGTTCCAGAAGCCGGCGTTGAGCACGAACGTGCCCACCCGGGACCGCTCGGTGGCCCGGGCCGCCGCGACCAGCGCGGGGAAGGGGGCGACCATGCCGAGATGGTCCGGCACCAGGATCACGTCGTAGCCGAGCTCCTCGGCCCGCCGGCACTTCTCGCTCCACTCCTCGGCCGGGGCGGAGGCCATCAGGTTGACGCCGAAACGGAACGGACGAGCGGACAAGACGGCCTCCTCGGTGGTCTGCGCCGGCAGCGGGCTGCGCCGGAGCGGGCTGCGCCGGAGCGGGCTGCGCCGG
>NZ_WWHX01000961.1 GCF_009862125.1 Streptomyces sp. SID5910 | reverse complement strand
TACTACGACGTACTGGACTGGGACTTCGGCAAGAGCGCCCGCCTCACCGGCGGCGTGACGGTCACCGGGGCCGGCGGGCAGCGCCGCGTCACCCTGGGCGGCGCGACCGTCCTTCAGGGCGACACCTACCTGCTGCCCTGGGGCGACACCCGCGACAGCACGGGCACCACGTCCCCGAGCAACGCCGACAAGATGTACCACTACAGCGCGTCCGGCGGCACCCACACCTTCGACCTCACCCGACAGTTCGCCGGCAACCGGCACTTCACCCTCTACAAGCTCACCGACCAGGGCCGGGTGGAGGCCGCCCGCGTGACGGCGCACGACGGCCGCGTGGCCCTGACCGCCGACAAGGACACCCCCTACGTCCTCGTGCCCGACGGGGGCAGGGCGCCGCAGTCCGCACCCCGGTACGGCGCCGGAACCGGCCTGACCGACCCGGGCTTCAACGCCGGCGACCTCACGGCGTGGAACCCGCGCGGCGGAGCCGGCGCGGCACGCGCCGACAACGGGGACAACGTGGCCCGCCTCGGCACCGACGCGTCCGGCATCGAGCAGAAGGTCACCGGCCTCACGCCCGGCAAGCGCTACACCCTGAGCGCCGACGTGGAGATCGCCGCGGGCCACCGCCGCGCGACCACCCTCCGCGTCACCCACGGCAGCACGACGGCCGAGAAGACCTTCGACATCACCCCGGCCCGCAACACGATGGCGTCGGACGAGAAACGCGACACCTACGCGCAGCGCGCCTCCGTGGCCTTCACCGCGCCTCGCGGCGGCACGGTCACCGTGTCGCTGGCCGCCGCACCCGGGGACGCCGCGGTCGTCCTGGACGACGTACGGGTCATGGCCGACACCACGAAGCCGCTGCCTCGGTCCGGCGGAGTGGTGGCCCAGGACGACTTCGAGGGCAACCAGCCCGGCTGGGGACCGTTCGTGAAGGGCGACGCGGGCGGCGTCACCGACCCGCGCACCAGCATCAGCGAACTGCACGAGCCCTACAGCCAGAAGTCCTGGAAGAACACCTACCGGCCCTACGACACCGGGACCCTCAAGGGCAAGGCGGTCGACGACGTCGTCGGCGGCAGGCACTCCCTGAAGTCCCACTCCGAGAACGGCGGGCTCGTCTACCGCACGGTGCCGGCCACCGTGCCGTTCACCGCGGGCCACAAGTACGCGGTGTCCTTCGCCTACCAGACCAACCTGGAGGACCAGTGGGCCTGGGTCACGGGCGCGGACACCGTCGACGACGGCAAGGTCGTGTCCAAGGACATCACCCGCGACACGTTCGCTCCCGCCCTGGACACCGCGACCTACTCGAAGGAGATCGTCGCCGGCTGCGGTGACACCTGGGTCGGCCTGCGCAGGACCGGCAGCGCCTCCGGCACGGACTTCGTCCTCGACGACTTCCGGGTCACCGACCTCGGCCCGGTGGAAGGCGGCCCGGCCTGCGCCGCCGTCACCGCCCCCGCCGGTACCGACCTCAGCCCGGGAGTACCCGGCGAGTACACGACCAGCTTCACCAACAACGAGCAGAGCGACGCGACGAACGTCGCCCTGGCCATGGAGGGCCTGCCCGCCGGCTGGAAGGTGGAGGTGAAGGAGAAGGACGGCAACCTCTTCGACACCGTCGAGCCCGGCCGGACCGTCACGACGACCTGGCTGCTCACCCCTCCGGCGGGCGCCGCCGGCACCACGGTCACGTGGCGGACCACGGCCGCCTACGACAACGCCGGCGCCACCAAGACCGTCGCGGCGGGTTCCAGAGCCACGGTCTCGGACGTCCCTCTCCTCGCGCCCGGCTCCATGACGGCGACCGCCGACTCGGAGAACCGTTCCTCGGGGGCGGGGGAGGGCCCGGTGTCGAACGTCCTCGACGGTGCCGAGGACACCATCTGGCACACCGACTACACGGAAGCGAACGCCCCCTACCCGCACTGGGTGACGCTCAAGCTGGGCGCGGAGGCCACGGTCGACGGCTTCGGCTACCTCGGACGGCGGAGCGGCGGGCAGAACGGCCGGGTCAAGGACTACGAGGTCGCCGTCTCGGCCGACGGCACCCACTGGACGACTGTCACGCACGGTTCCCTCGTGGACTCGGCGGCCATGCAGAGGAGCACGTTCGACCCGGTGCGCGCGGCCTACGTCAGGTTCACCGCGCTGAACGCGCTCAACGGCCAACCCTTCGCCGCAGCCGCCGAGATGCGCGTCTACGGCACTCCGGTGGAGCAGCCCGGCGGATACCCGCCGGCGACGCGCCCGGCCGGACGGTCGTAGACCGGCAACGTGGGAAACGCCCTCCCCGGGGTCCGCCGTCGCGGGCCCCGGGGAGGGCGCTCCGCTGGGCGGTCGAGCAGGAGGGTGGGCTGGGCGAATCTTTGCTCGCGCGGGGCCGGCCGGCACAGCGCCGGGCAGAGCCCTGACCGGCAGGCTCCTGCACGGGATCCCGGGGTTCCGGGTGCTCCAGGGCGTCGGTCGCCGCGGCGGCCCGCAGTGCCGCCTCGACCCGGTGGTTGCTGGTCATCGTCGCGGTGACGGCGTTCATGGTGAGGAGGAGTGGGCAGCGAGGGGAGGGCCATCCGGCATTCGTGCCGGGCCTCGTGGTGTCCCGGGCGGTGGTGGTCACTGTGCCGTGTAGCCGCCGTCGACCGGGAGGGCGATGCCGGTGACGTAGCCGGCGCCGTCGCTGCACAGCCACAGGACGGCCTGGGCGATCTCGTCGGCGGTGCCGAGCCGGTCGATGGCCTGGCCCGATTCGGCCTGGCCGCGGTCGAGTTCGCCGCCCTCGACCATGGCGTCGACCATCGGCGTGCCGATCGTGCCGGGGCAGACGGCGTTGATGCGGACACCGCGGGAGCCGTATTCGAGCGCGGCGCTCCTGGTCAGGCCGATCACGCCGTGCTTGGAGGCGTGGTAGGCGGCGCGGCCGGGGTTGCCGACGAGGCCGCCGAGGGAGGAGCAGTTGACGATCGCTCCACTGCCCTGGTCGCGCATATGACGCAGTTCGTGCTTCATGCTCGCCCAGATGCCGCGCAGGTTGACGGCCTGGACGCGGTCGAACTGGTCGGCGCCCTCGTCGGCGGCATCGGTGGGCGGGGGCATGACGCCGGCGTTGTTGTAGGCCATGTCGAGGCGCCCGAACGCCGCCACGGTGCGGTCGACGGCGGCGGCGACCTGGGCCTCGTCGGAGACGTCGCAGACCAGCGCGAGGACGTGTCGGCCCTCGCCCGCGAGCTGCTCGGCGGCGGCGTTCACGGCGTCCTCGCCGACATCGGCGAGCGCGACGGCGGCCCCCGAGGCGGAGAAGGCGCGGGCTGCGGCCAGGCCCATTCCGGAGCCGGCACCGGTGACGAAGGCGACCTGTCCGGTGAAGTCGTAGGTGGGGTTCATGAGGGTGGCTCCCAACGAGCTGGTACGGGCGAGGAGTTCAGTGGGCGGCCTCGATGGTGATCCGCTCGGCCTCGGACAACTGGTCCGCGTCGGCGTCGATATGGCCGAGGATCAGCAGGTCGGGGGAGGGGGCGGGGCCGTCCCGGTGGAACAGGGCGAAGTTGCCCCACGGGGCGTAGTAGGCGAGGTCACCGACCTCGGCAGCGGTCGGTTCGGGCGCGTCGTCGGTGGTCAGCCGCCGTGGCGGGTCGGCGATCCGCTCCGTACCGTGGAAGTCCTCCAGGTCCAGGGTGAGCGGGAGCAGGGACGCCAGGTCGCGGGCGGCGGGGCTGTCGTTCAGGATCGCGTCGACGGGCTGTCCGTCGAGGGTGACGCGGATGTCCACAGTGGTGCTCCTCTCCGGGACGGAAGGGCCGGCGGACGCCGAGGCCTCCGGCCGCTCCGGGGCCGATGCCGCCGAGGCGTTCGGCCGGGGCGAGTTGTCGTCGGAACAGGCGGTCGGGGCCAGCAGCAGAAGACCGCCGGCGGCGGCGCCGGACAGGGCTCGGCGAAGGGGGAAGGTCATGGTGGCCGTCGTTCCGGCTGATCGCCCGGTCCCGCGCCGCGGGGCCGGCCCGGCCTCCGCCACGAGGCCGGCGTACTCGTGGCCCAGCGGATGCGCCGCCTTGGTCGGCTCCGCGCCGCGGTACGGCTCCTCCAGGGTCTCGAAGCGGACGTCGCCGGGAGCATGAATCACTGGGCCGCGCATGAGAGGGGTTCCTTCGCGTAACCGGTACCGGGTGCGGATCCGGAGCACGGGTGGTGGACCACCACCTGGGCCGGGTGAGGGGCTCCGCCACGGCCGCCCCGACGGCCGGGGGCGCGAGCACCACGCCTTCCAGGTAACCCGCTCTTCCCGCACGGAGCGAGTCACTGACAAGGGGTGTACCGCCAGTACATCCCTACGGCGGCCCGCGCGACGTACCGTCGAGGACATGGACAACCGCGAGGAGGTCCGCGAGTTCCTCACCTCGCGGCGCGCAAGGATCACCCCCGAGCAGGCCGGGCTGCCGTCCGGCACCCGCCGCCGGGTGCCGGGCCTGCGCCGCAGCGAGGTCGCCGCGCTGGCCGACATGAGCGTCGAGTACTACGCGAAACTGGAGCGCGGCAGCCTCGCCGGTGTCTCCCCGGCCGTCCTCGAAGCCCTGGCCCGCGCCCTGCGGCTCGACGACGCCGAGCGCGCCCACCTGGCGAACCTGGCCCAGGCCGCCGACGGCTCCGACGCCCTCACCCGCCCCCGGCGCCGGCGCACCCGGGACCAGTGGACGCCGCACCGCAGCCTCCAGTGGACTCTCGACGCGATCACCGCCGGGCCGGCGTTCGTCCGCAACGGCCGGATGGACGTTCTCGCCGCCAACCGGCTCTTCCGTGCCTTCTACACCGACGTCTACGCCACACCCGGCAACCAGCACAATCTGGCCCGCTTCACCTTCCTCGACCCCGCCTCCCGGCGCTTCTACCCCGACTGGGACACCTTCGCCGGCGTCGCCGTGGCCATCCTGCGCACCGAGGCGGGCCGCAACCCGCACGACAAGGACCTGCACGACCTGGTCGGCGAGCTGTGCACCCGCAGCGACGAGTTCCGCACCCGGTGGGGCGCGCACGACGTCCGCCACCACGGCACCGGCACCAAGCGCTTCCACCACCAGGCCGTCGGCGACCTCACCCTCGCCTACGAGGGCCTGGAGATGGCCGCCGCCCCCGGCCTCACCCTCACCGTCTACACCGCCGAGCCCGGCTCGCCCTCCGAAGAGGGACTGCGCCTCCTCGCCTCCTGGGCCGCCACGCAGGACGCCGACGCCAGGAAGTCCTCCACACCAGGCTGACCGAGGGTGGCGCTTGAGGGGCGAAGGCCCGTGCGCGGGCATACGCTGGCGGCGGAAAACCGCCGTCGCCCCGTGCCCGGACCCGCGAGAAGCCGGAGGTGCAAGCCGTGGTCGAGTCGCAACCCGTACTCGCCCCGCCGGCCAAAGCAGCGGTGTTCCTCGTGTGCACCCTCACGGCCGGCGGCGAGGACCAGGTACGCGGTCTGCTGAAGGATCTGGGAGGGCTCAAGCGTTCGGTCGGCTACCGGGCCCCGGACGAGGACCTCAGCTGCGTCGTCGGCATCGGCTCCGCGGCCTGGGACCGGCTCTTCAGCGGGCCGCGCCCCCGCGACCTGCACCCCTTCGTCCCCCTGGACGGCCCCCGGCACCGCGCCCCCGCCACCCCGGGCGACCTCCTCTTCCACATCCGGTCCCGCCGCATGGACCTGTGCTTCGAACTCGCCCAGCTGACCGCCGAGCGGCTGCGGGGCGCGGCCGTCGTCGTGGACGAGGTGCACGGCTTCAAGTCCTTCGACGAGCGCGACCTCCTCGGCTTCGTCGACGGCACGGCCAACCCGGAGGGCGAACGGGCGGCACGGGCGGTGTTCGTGGGCGACGAGGACCCCGCCTTCGCCGGCGGCAGCTACGTCACCGTGCAGAAGTACCTGCACGACCTCACCGCGTGGAACGCCCTGACCGTCGAGGCCCAGGAGCACGCCATGGGCCGCACCAAGCCGGACAACATCGAGCTCCCCGACGACGTCAAGCCCGTGGACTCGCACGTCGCGCTCAACACCGTCACCGACGAGGACGGCAACGAGCGGAAGATCGTGCGGGACAACATGCCCTTCGGCCGCGTCGGACAGCAGGAGTTCGGCACCTACTTCATCGGATACGCCCGCACACCCGAGGTCGTCGAGCAGATGCTGCGCCACATGTTCCTCGGCGACCGGCCCGGCGTGCACGACCGCATCCTCGACTTCTCCACCGCCGTCACCGGGTGCCTCTTCCACGTGCCGACGTCGGACTTCCTGGACGATCCGCCGCCCGCAATCGACGCACCTGGGTGATTTCGCTCGAATCGAGGCTTTTGCCGGGTAGCGCTACGGTGTTCGTGGGGGGATCACTCACCTGCCCGACTCGCAGGAGGAATCATGGCCAATTCCGAGCAGGACCCCAACCAGCAGGAAGGCCCCGCGGACGGCGGTGCGGCGGGCACGCCCGGTGTCCACGACGGCGGCGCCGACGGCGGTGCGGAGGGCCCCGCGGACGGTGGCGCGGCGGGCACGCCCGGTGTGCACGACGGCGGGGCCGACGGAGGGGCGGAAGGTCCCGCGGACGGTGGTGCGGCGGGTACGCCCGGTGTCCACGACGGCGGCGCCGACGG
>NZ_WWHX01000098.1 GCF_009862125.1 Streptomyces sp. SID5910 | reverse complement strand
TGTCGTCATCTCACCGCTCCCCGACCAGCGCCGCGTACGCGCCGCCGCGCGCCACCAGTTCCTCGTGCCGCCCGCGCTCCACGACCGTGCCGTGCGCCAGGACGACGATCTCGTCGCTGTCCCGCACGGTGCTCAGCCGGTGCGCGATCACCACGCACGCGCAGCCGCGCCGGCGCAGGTTGTCCATCACCACCAGCTCGGTCTCCGCGTCCAGCGCGCTGGTCACCTCGTCCAGGACCAGGATGCTGGGCCTGCGCACCAGCGCCCGCGCGATCTCCAGCCGCTGGCGCTGCCCGCCGGAGAAGTTCCGGCCGTCCTGCTCGACCCTGCTGTGGATACCGCCAGGACGGCGCGTCACCACGTCGTACAGCGCGGCGTCCCTCAGCGCCTCCACCACGGCGTCGTCCGGGACCGACGGGTCCCACAGCGCCACGTTGTCGCGCACCGAGCCCTCGAAGAGGAACACGTCCTGGTCGACGAAGGACACCGAGGACGCCAGCGCCCCGCGCGGAATGTCCTCCAGGCGCTGCCCGTCGATGCGGATCACGCCCTCCCACGGCGTGTACAGACCGGAGATCAGCCGGGACACCGTGGACTTGCCGCTGCCCGAGCCGCCGACAAGTGCCACCTGCCGCCCCGGGCCGACCGTCAGGTCGAAGCCGGTCAGCAACGGCTTGTCGAGGGGGCTGTAGCCGAACGAGATGTTCTCCAGCTCGACATGGCCGTGCAGCCGGCGCGTCGAGTCACCGCCGCCGGGACGGCCGTACAGCGGGTCGGCCCGGAAGTTCTCCACGTCCTTCAGCCGGGCCACGTCGGCCGCGAAGTCCTGGATGCGGCCCGCGACGCCGTTCAGCCGGGTCAGCGGCGCCGTGAAGCGGGTGACCAGCGCCTGGAAGGCGACCAGCAGACCGATCGAGATGTGCCCCTCGACCGCCCGCATGCCGCCGATCCACAGGATCAGCGCGCTGTTCAGCGTGGCCAGCGTCGGCGCGACCACCCCCAGCCACGCGCTCGGCACCCCGAGCCGCTGCTGCTCCTCCAGCGTGGTGGCGTGCTGCCCCGCCCACTTGCGGAAGTAGCCGTCCTCACCGCCGGTCGCCTTCATCGTCTCGATCAGCTGAAGACCCGTGTACGCCGTGTTGGTCAGCCGGGCCGTGTCCGCGCGCAGCTTCGCCGTCCGGGTCGCCCGCAGCTTGATCACGACCCGCATCGCGACGATGTTGAGCAGCGCCACACCGATGCCGACGAAGGTCAGCTGAGGGTCGTACGTGTACAGCAGCACGGCGTACAGCACGACGACGATCGCGTCGACGCCCGCCGCCGCGAGGTCGCGGGCCAGGGTCTCGGCGACGGCGTCGTTGGACTGAAGACGCTGCACCAGGTCGGCCGGGCTGCGCTGCGAGAAGAACGTCACCGGCAGCCGCAGCAGATGCCGCAGGAAGCGGGCGCTGGAGAGGGTGGAGGAGATGATGCGGCCGTGCAGCAGGTTCGCCTGCTGGAGCCAGGTCAGCACCACCGTGAGCAGCACGCACGCCGCCATCGACGCGAACAGCACACCCAGCAGCGAGGTCTGTCCGCCGATCAGGAACATGTCGATGTAGGTGCGGCTCAGCGCGGGCACCGCCGCGCCCACCGCCACCAGCAGCAGGCTCGCCAGCACGGCGGCGGGCAGCGTGCCCGCGGTGCCGCGCAGCCGGGCCGGCATCGCGCCGAGCACACCGGGCTTGCGGCCGCCGCGGGTGAAGTCGTCACCGGGCTCCATGGTCAGCACGACCCCGGTGAAGCTGCCGTCGAAGTCCTCCAGGGACACGAAACGGCGGCCCTTGCCCGGGTCGTTGATGAACACTCCGCGCCGCCCGAAGCGCCGGCCCATGCCGTCGTAGACGACGTAGTGGTTGAACTCCCAGAACAGGATGGCCGGCGCCGTCACCTCGGCGAGGGCGGCCAGGTCCATCTGCATGCCCTTGGCGGTGAGGCCGTAACCGCGCGCCGCCTTCAGCAGGTTGCTGGCGCGCGAACCGTCGCGGGAGACACCGCAGGCGATGCGCAGCTCCTCCAGCGGGACGTGCCGGCCGTAGTGGCCGAGGACCATCGCGAGGGAGGCGGCGCCGCACTCCACGGCCTCCATCTGGAGCACGGTGGGCGTACGGACGGTCTTCGCCCGCCCCTTGGGCACCTTGCGCCTGGGCGGTGCGGCCCGGCGTCTGCCCCGGGTGTCGGTCGCGGCGGTCACGGCAGCAGCCAATCGACGGGACGCTGCCCGGCCAGCCGGATGGAGCCCGTTGCCGGCGTCATGGAGGTCAGGTCGTACGGCGGTCCGCCCGCGGACGACCAGGCGTAGCCGCTCTTCGTGGCCGCCGAGGTGTCGAGGCGCACCGTCACGGCCACCGGCCGACCGTCCTTCGTGAACTGCTCGCCGAGTTGGGCGTCCCCGAGGAACGCGCCGATCGTCTGCGCCGACTGGGCCGAGCGGTCCACCGACTTCACATGGCCGCGCAGCACGCCGAACTCCTGGGCCGGCACCGACTGCACGGTCAGGTCGACCGGGGCGTCGGCGGGAATGGCGGCGGCGTTCTCCGCGGGGACGTAGACGGTGGCGTAGAGCGGGTCGCCGGCGTGGGCGACCTTCTCGACCGACGCGACGTTCGCGCCGGTCTGGATGATCTGGCCGACGGTGGCGGCGAGCGCGCTGACACGGCCCGCGTCGAGCGAGCGGACGACGGTGTCGCCCTCGGCCGTACGCACCTTCAGCACCGGGGAGTCGGCGGCCAGCCGCTCACCCTGCCGGGCGAGCACCGCGGTGACCTGGCCGGAGACCGGACTTTGCAGGACGTAGCTGCCCTGCCCGTGGGTGAGGACGGCGGGTGCGCCGACCGTGGAGGTCACCGACCCGGTCACCGCCCACACGGACGCGGCGGCCATCGCGACGACGGTCACGGACAGCACGAGCCAGCCCTGCGGGCGGGCGAAACGCACCGGGAGGTCGAGCTCCTCCGGTGACTGGAGTTTGGCGAGGGCCTGTTGGCGGAACTGCACGTCGGAGGCATCCCAGGAGAGCGCTCGGAAACCGTCGGGGAACGGCCGAAAAGTCCCGGAGCCGGGGTACGGCTCCGGGACTCAGCGGCACAAGGGCGCGATCAGAGACCGGCGACCAGGCCCGTGACCGGGGCCGTGTTCAGGCCGGTGACACCCTCGACGGTGCCGACGGCGGTGTTGAGCAGACCCGAGACCGGGGCGATGCCGTCCACCAGGCCGGTGACGGTGCCGACGGCGTTCACGTTCAGGCCGCCGGAGACGTTGTCGAGCTCGGCGTCGGAGATCTCGACGGTCTCAACCTGGGGGGTGGAGTTCATGATGGAACTTCCCTTCGTATAGCCAATTCACAAGGGGGGAGCGGCCCCCTCTGGGGACAGATGACGGCCGCGGCCACGGGCGGCCGGAGCGCCCGCTTCCGGAGCCCTCCGCGGCCGCCGCGGTGCGATGGATCAAAGCACGCGGCTGGTCGGCCCTTCCAATCAATCACCGCCCTCACCTGGACACTTGCGACGCCGAGGCGCCCAAGCGTGCAGGAGTGCGCACGTCCTCGCGGCGACTTCTTCACACCGGGGACGGCCTCGGGCCGCGCGACCCCTTGCCCGAGCCGCCGCGAATCCGGCACTCCCGCCCCAAAGGCGCAAGCGGCACCCGCGGGTTGTGGAGACCGGCCAACCGGGGTGACCGCGTTGGGCAGTCGATGTGCAGATTCGCTGAAGCCGGGATTCCGCTCCGCGGCCGGAACAGAGCGTCCCCGGCCGGTAGCGGAGTGTGCCGGACGGGCCGGATTGAACGGCTCGTCCGGCCCGTGCGTACCAACAGCCATCCAGGCGCCCCCCGACAGCTGCCGACCGGCGGCACGGACCCCGTCCCAGGAGGTCGAGAAGGTTGAGTCACCAGCGAATCCCGAAGC
Source organism: Streptomyces sp. SID5910 (assembly GCF_009862125.1). Taxonomy (GTDB): domain Bacteria; phylum Actinomycetota; class Actinomycetes; order Streptomycetales; family Streptomycetaceae; genus Streptomyces. Next base: position 127 of record NZ_WWHX01000098.1, on the reverse strand, counting down.
GCAAGGCCGCACTGGCCGCAGGAGCGGTGGTGGCGCTCGGCGCGGCCGCCGTCCTGCTGCCGAACGCCAACGCCTCGCAGGACGACGGCGGTTCGGGCGGCACCGCCGCCGCGCCGAGGACGCCCAA
>NZ_WWHX01000960.1 GCF_009862125.1 Streptomyces sp. SID5910 | reverse complement strand
TTGGGCATGTCCGCAGACGAGATCGCCACCGCGCTCTCCGAGGCGGGCTCCCTCTCCCGCTGGCGGATGGAGGTCACCGAGCGCCCGGACGGCGTGACGGTCGTCAACGACGCCTACAACGCGAACCCCGAGTCCATGAAGGCCGCGCTGCGTGCGCTGGTCGCCATGGGCAAAGCCTCACAGGCGAAGGGGGGCCGCACGTGGGCGGTGCTCGGCAAGATGGCCGAGCTCGGGGACGAGGCGCTCGCCGAGCACGACGCGGTCGGACGGCTCGCCGTCCGGCTCAATGTCGGCAAGCTCGTCGCGGTCGGGGGCAGGGAAGCCCGCTGGCTGCAACTGGGCGCATACAACGAGGGTTCGTGGGGTGAGGAGTCGGTGCACGTGTCCGACGCACAGGCGGCGATCGACCTGTTGCGCAGCGAGTTGCGCCCGGGGGACGTCGTACTCGTGAAGGCGTCCCGTTCGGTGGGGCTGGAGAGCGTCGCCACGGCGCTGCTGGAGACCGGCGCCGAGGGTGAGGTCGCCGCCCGATGATGAAGCAGATCCTGTTCGCGGGAGTCATCGGCCTCTTCCTCACCTTGGTCGGCACCCCGCTGCTGATCAAGCTGCTGGCCCGCAAGGGCTACGGCCAGTACATCCGCGACGACGGACCGCGCGAGCACGCCAGCAAGCGCGGTACGCCGACGATGGGTGGCATCGCCTTCATCTTCGCGACGGTCGCCGCGTACTTCCTCGCCAAGGTGATCACCGGTTACCTGGACGAGGAGGCCGACGCGGGGCCGACCTTCTCGGGTCTGCTGGTGCTGGGCCTGATGGTCGGCATGGGCCTGGTCGGCTTCCTCGACGACTACATCAAGATCGTCAAGAGGCGTTCGCTGGGCCTGCGGGCCAAGGCGAAGATGGCCGGCCAGCTCATCGTCGGCATCGCCTTCGCGGTGCTCGCGCTCCAGTTCGCGGACAACCGCGGCAACACCCCGGCGTCCACCAAGCTGTCGTTCATCACCGACTTCGGCTGGACCATCGGCCCGGTGCTGTTCGTGGTCTGGGCGCTGTTCATGATCCTCGCCATGTCGAACGGCGTGAATCTCACCGACGGCCTCGACGGCCTGGCCACCGGCGCCTCCGTCCTGGTCTTCGGCGCCTACACCTTCATCGGCGTCTGGCAGTTCCAGGAGTCCTGCGCCAACGCGCTGACCCTGACCAACCCGGGCGCCTGCTACGAGGTGCGGGACCCGCTCGACCTGGCGGTGGTCGCCTCCGCGCTGATGGGTTCCTGCCTCGGCTTCCTGTGGTGGAACACCTCGCCGGCCAAGATCTTCATGGGCGACACCGGTTCGCTCGCGCTCGGCGGTGTGCTCGCGGGTCTCGCGATCTGCTCGCGCACCGAGCTGCTGATGGCCATCCTGGGCGGCCTGTTCGTGCTGATCACCATGTCGGTGGTCATCCAGGTCGGCTCCTTCCGCCTCACCGGCAAGCGCGTCTTCCGGATGGCGCCACTCCAGCACCACTTCGAACTCAAAGGCTGGTCCGAGGTCCTTGTCGTGGTCCGCTTCTGGATCATCCAGGGCATCTGCGTGATCGTCGGACTCGGCCTCTTCTACGCGGGATGGGCAGCGGACAAGTGACCTCCTCGGTGCCTTCGGAATTCACCGGCAAGCACGTCACCGTCGCCGGACTGGGCGTCTCCGGCGTCCCGGCGGCCAAGGTCCTCAGCGGCCTCGGCGCACACGTCACCGTCGTCAACGACGGCGACGACGAGCGCGCGCGGGCGCAGGCGGCCGAACTGGAGGCGCTCGGTGTCACCGTGCGCCTCGGCGACGGCGACACGCTCCCCGAGGGCACCGAACTGATCGTCACCGCACCCGGCTGGAAGCCCACCAAGCCGCTGTTCACGGCGGCCGGGCAGGCCGGCGTCCCGGTCTGGGGCGACGTCGAACTGGCCTGGCGCCTGCGCGGCCCCGACGCCGCGCCCTGGCTCGCCGTCACCGGCACCAACGGCAAGACCACCACCGTCCAGATGCTGGCGTCGATCCTGAAGGCGGCCGGCCTGCGCACGGCCGCCGTCGGCAACATCGGCGTCTCCCTGCTGGACGCGGTCACCGGCGAGGAGCAGTACGACGTCCTCGCCGTGGAGCTGTCCAGCTACCAGCTCCACTGGGCGCCCTCCCTGCGCGCCCACTCGGCCGCGGTGCTCAACCTCGCCCCCGACCACCTCGACTGGCACGGCTCCATGGAGGCGTACGCCGCCGACAAGGGCCGCATCTACGAGGGCAATCGCGTCGCCTGCGTCTACAACGTCGCCGACAAGGCCACCGAGGACCTGGTCCGCGAGGCCGACGTCGAGGAGGGCTGCCGCGCGATCGGCTTCACCCTCGGCACCCCCGGTCCCTCCCAACTCGGCGTCGTGGAAGGCATCCTGGTCGACCGCGCCTTCGTGGAGAACCGGCAGAAGAACGCCCAGGAGCTCGCCGAGGTCTCCGACGTGAACCCGCCGGCCCCGCACAACGTCGCCAACGCCCTTGCCGCGGCGGCCCTCGCCCGCGCCTTCGGTGTCCCCGCCGCCGCCGTACGCGACGGACTGCGGGCCTTCACGCCCGACGCCCACCGCATCGCGCACGTCGCCGACGTGGACGAGGTGGCGTACGTGGACGACTCCAAGGCCACCAACACCCATGCCGCCGAGGCCTCGTTGGCGGCCTACGAGTCGATCGTGTGGATCGCGGGCGGACTGGCGAAGGGCGCCACCTTCGACGAGCTCGTCACCGGGGCGGCCAAGCGGCTGCGCGGCGCGGTGCTCATCGGCGCCGACCGCGCGCTGATCCGCGAAGCCCTGGCGCGACACGCGCCGGAAGTACCCGTGGTCGACCTCGACCGGACCGACACTGGGGCGATGCTCCAGGCCGTCCAGGAGGCGCGGCGGCTCGCCCGGCCCGGCGACACGGTGCTGCTGGCCCCGGCCTGTGCCTCCATGGACATGTTCACCAACTACAACAAGCGCGGTGACGCGTTCGCGGAAGCCGTTCGCGAACTCGGCGCCTGACCCGGCCGCTCCTGCGCCGGGTGATCTCGGGAGGACGCGTGGGACGGTCCAGGCCGATGTACAGCGGAGGCCGCGATGCCCGGTAGCCGCACCGGACGTCCGCCCGTGCAGCGGACCGTCAAGCGCCCGCCCGCGTCGGGCCCGCCGCACGAGAACCCGGTCCTCGGCCTCTACCTCCGGCTGCGCCGCGCCTGGGACCGGCCGCTGACCGCCTACTACCTGATCTTCGGCGGCAGTCTGCTGATCACCGTGCTCGGCCTGGTGATGGTCTACTCGGCCTCCCAGATCACCGCGCTCCAGCTCTCCCTGCCCGGCACGTACTTCTTCCGCAAGCAGTTCCTGGCCGCCCTGATCGGCACCGGGCTGATGGTGGCCGCGATGCGGATGCCGGTGAAACTGCACCGGGCGCTGGCCTACCCGATCCTCGCCGGTGCCGTCTTCCTGATGATCCTGGTGCAGGTGCCGGGGATAGGGATGGCGGTCAACGGCAACCAGAACTGGATCTCCCTGGGCGGCTCCTTCCAGATCCAGCCGAGCGAGTTCGGCAAGCTCGCCCTCGTGCTGTGGGGCGCCGACCTGCTCGCGCGCAAGCAGGACAAGAAGCTGCTGACCCAGTGGAAGCACATGCTCGTGCCCCTGGTGCCGGCCGCCTTCATGCTGCTCGGGCTGATCATGATCGGCGGCGACATGGGGACGGCGATCATCCTCACGGCGATCCTCTTCGGTCTGCTGTGGCTGGCGGGCGCGCCCACCCGGCTGTTCGCCGGCGTGCTCTCCGTCGCCGCGCTGCTCGGCGTGATCCTCATCAAGACCAGCCCCAACCGCATGGCCCGGCTGAACTGCATCGGCGCCACCGACCCCGGCCCGGGCGACTCCTGCTGGCAGGCCGTGCACGGCATCTACGCCCTCGCCTCGGGCGGGCTGTTCGGATCCGGGATCGGCGCCAGCGTGGAGAAATGGGGCGAACTCCCCGAAGCGCACACCGACTTCATCTTCGCCGTCACCGGTGAGGAACTGGGTCTGGCGGGGACGCTGTCGGTACTCGCCCTGTTCGCGGCTCTAGGCTATGCGGGTATCCGCGTGGCCGGACGCACGGAGGACCCCTTCGTCAGGTATGCCGCGGGAGGCGTGACCACCTGGATCACGGCCCAGGCCGTGATCAACATCGGTGCGGTCCTCGGGCTGCTGCCGATCGCCGGTGTCCCCCTCCCGCTGTTCTCCTACGGAGGATCCGCCCTGCTGCCGACCATGTTCGCCATCGGTCTGCTCATCGCCTTCGCACGCGACGAGCCCGGTGCGCGGGCGGCGCTCGCGCTGCGGCAACCTCGCTTTGGTAGAAAGCGGGGAACGGGGGGAACCGGGGGCTCCGGGCCCAAGCGGAACCCCCGGAGTTGGAACACGATGCGACGGCGCGCCTCGGCGGCGCGTTCGTCCGGAGAGCGGTGAATTTCGGTGCATGTCGTACTCGCCGGCGGAGGAACCGCGGGCCACATCGAGCCCGCGCTCGCCCTCGCGGACGCCCTGCGCAGGCAGGATCCGACCGTGGGCATCACGGCCCTGGGCACGGAGCGCGGTCTGGAGACCCGGCTGGTGCCCGAGCGCGGCTACGAGCTGGCGCTGATCCCGGCCGTCCCGCTGCCGCGCAAGCCCACGCCCGAGCTGATCACCGTCCCGGGCCGGCTGCGCGGCACCATCAAGGCGGCCGAGCAGATCCTGGAACGCACCAAGGCGGACGCCGTGGTCGGCTTCGGCGGCTACGTCGCCCTGCCCGGCTACCTCGCGGCCAAGCGGCTCGGCGTGCCGATCGTGATCCACGAGGCCAACGCCCGGCCCGGACTGGCCAACAAGATCGGCTCCCGGTACGCCGCGCAGGTCGCCGTCTCCACGCCCGACAGCAAGCTGCGGGGCGCCCGCTACATCGGCATCCCGCTGCGCCGCTCCGTCTCCACCCTGGACCGGGCCGCCGTACGCCCCGAGGCCCGTGCCGCGTTCGGTCTCGACCCCAACCTGCCCACGCTGCTGGTCTCCGGCGGCTCGCAGGGCGCGCGGCGCCTCAACGAGGTGGTCCAGCAGGTCGCGCCGTGGCTCCAGCAGGCCGGCATCCAGATCCTGCACGCGGTCGGCCCGAAGAACGAACTGCCGCAGGTCCACCAGATGCCGGGGATGCCCCCGTACATCCCGGTAAGTTACCTGGACCGGATGGACCTCGCGTACGCCGCGGCCGACATGATGCTCTGCCGCGCGGGCGCGATGACCGTCGCCGAACTCTCCGCCGTCGGACTCCCGGCCGCCTACGTCCCGCTGCCCATCGGCAACGGCGAACAGCGGCTGAACGCCCAGCCGGTGGTGAAGGCCGGCGGCGGACTGCTGGTCGACGACGCGGAACTGACGCCCGAGTGGGTGCAGCAGAACGTCCTGCCCGTGCTCGCCGACCCGCACCGGCTGTACGAGATGTCCCGCGCCGCCGCCGAGTTCGGCCGCCGGGACGCCGACGACCTCCTCGTCGGCATGGTGTACGAGGCGATCGCCGCCCGCGCACACCGCTGACGACGCGAGACGGAAGGCAGGGAGCGTGGCCGGACCGACCACCGCCGAACGCGGTGAACGCCAGCAGGAGTCGTCCGGCCCGCCCCGCGCCCGGCGGTTCCGGTTCCGGCGCCCCCGCCTTCGTACGATCATCATCCTGGGCGCCGCCGTCGTGCTCCTCGGGGGCGTGACACTCTGGGTGCTCTACGGGTCGAACTGGCTGCGCGTGGAACGGGTGTCGGTCTCCGGCACCCGTGTCCTGACGCCGGCCCAGGTCCGCGAGGCCGCCGACGTGCCCGTCGGGGATGCGCTGGTCTCCGTCGACACCGAGGCGATCGCGGCCCGGCTCAGCCGGAAACTGCCCCGCGTCGACGAGGTCGACGTGGTGCGTTCCTGGCCCGACGGAATCGCGTTGAAAGTGACGGAACGTACACCGGTTCTGACGGTGCAAAAAGGCAAGAACTTCATCGAAGTGGACGATGAAGGCGTCCGGTACGCCACGGTTTCCCGCGCCCCCAAAGGCGTCCCCGCGCTGAAATTGGAGCCCTCCCGTTCGGGCCCGGCCGCGGCGAGCCTGCGTCGCTTCGGCGAGGACCGGCTGGTGCGCGAGGCGGTACGGGTCGCCGGGGCGGTCCCGGACGCGGTCGCACGGCGGACCCGCCTGGTCGAGGTCCGCTCCTACGACGACATCTCGCTTGAGCTGAGCGACGGCCGGACCGTGGCCTGGGGGAGCGGTGAACAGGGCGAACACAAGGCCCGGGTGCTCACCGCGCTGATGAAAGCGACGCCCGACGCACGGCACTTCGACGTGAGCGTTCCCACCGCCCCGGCGTCATCGGGGAGTTGACGGGTATACGTGCAGGCCAGCACCCTGGTTGGGCAGCGCTACGGCTGATCACATAGGGTGAAAAGAAAAACGGGAGGTTCGGCGTGTTCGTTGAACGCGCGCCACTTGTCGACTTAGTGTCCTGTTCAGAAGACTCCAAGGAACAGACACACTGGTAACCCTAAACTTCAGCGTTAGGGTTCGGGTCGGCGCTACGGACCGTCCCATTCGGCATCAGTCGTCGGGTTACGGGGCACCAGTGCTCCGGTCATCCGACGACACGTAACTCGAGGCGAGAGGCCTTCGACGTGGCAGCACCGCAGAACTACCTCGCAGTCATCAAAGTCATCGGTGTCGGCGGCGGTGGTGTCAATGCCATCAACCGGATGATCGAGGTCGGTCTCAAGGGCGTCGAGTTCATCGCCATCAACACCGACGCGCAAGCTCTGTTGATGAGCGACGCCGACGTCAAGCTCGACGTCGGCCGCGAACTCACCCGCGGACTCGGCGCCGGAGCCAACCCGGCCGTCGGCCGCAAGGCCGCCGAGGACCACCGCGAGGAGATCGAGGAGGTCCTCAAGGGGGCCGACATGGTCTTCGTGACGGCCGGTGAGGGCGGCGGCACCGGCACCGGCGGGGCACCCGTCGTGGCCAACATCGCCCGCTCGCTCGGTGCCCTCACCATCGGCGTGGTCACGCGCCCGTTCACCTTCGAGGGACGGCGCCGCGCCAACCAGGCCGAGGACGGCATCGCGGAACTCCGCGAAGAGGTCGACACCCTCATCGTCATCCCCAACGACCGGCTGCTGTCCATCTCGGACCGCCAGGTCAGCGTGCTCGACGCGTTCAAGTCCGCCGACCAGGTGCTGCTCTCCGGTGTGCAGGGCATCACCGACCTCATCACCACGCCGGGCCTGATCAACCTCGACTTCGCCGACGTCAAGTCGGTCATGTCCGAGGCCGGTTCGGCCCTCATGGGCATCGGCTCGGCCCGCGGCGACGACCGCGCGGTGGCCGCGGCCGAGATGGCGATCTCCTCGCCGCTCCTGGAGGCGTCCATCGACGGCGCCCGCGGCGTGCTGCTCTCCATCTCCGGCGGCTCCGACCTCGGCCTGTTCGAGATCAACGAGGCCGCCCAGCTGGTCAGCGAGGCCGCGCACCCCGAGGCCAACATCATCTTCGGCGCGGTCATCGACGACGCCCTCGGCGACGAGGTGCGGGTCACCGTGATCGCGGCCGGCTTCGACGGGGGCCAGCCGCCGGCCAAGCGGGACAACGTCCTCGGCTCGGCCTCGGCCAAGCGCGAGGAACCCGCCCCGGCCCGGCAGCCCGAGAGCCGCCCGTCCTTCGGCTCGCTCGGCAGCGTCAAGCCGAAGGAGGAGCCGGAGCCGGTCCCCGCACCCGAGCCGGTCAACGACCTCCCGCCGGTCGCCCCGCCGCCGGTCCCGCCGTCCCGGACCTACTCGGACAGCGCGGCCGAGGAACTGGACGTGCCGGACTTCCTGAAGTGATAGGACAGCGCGACACCGTGAACGGCGCGCACTTCGGCTTCACCGACCGGTGGGGCGGAGTGAGCGCCGTTCCGTACGAGGAGCTCAACCTCGGCGGCGCGGTCGGTGACGACCCGGCCGCCGTGACGGCCAACCGCGCACTGGCCGCCAGGACGCTGGGCGTCGACCCGGCGCGCGTGGTCTGGATGAACCAGGTGCACGGCGCCGGCGTCGCCGTCGTCGACGGGCCCTGGGGAGACCGGCCGGTGCCGAGCGTCGACGCGGTCGTCACCGCCGAACGCGGTCTCGCCCTCGCCGTCCTCACCGCCGACTGCGTGCCCGTCCTGCTCGCGGACCCCGTGGCAGGCGTCGCCGCCGCGGCCCACGCGGGCCGGCCCGGCCTGGTCGCCGGGGTCGTCCCCGCCGCCGTACGGGCGATGACGGAGCTGGGCGCCGACCCCGCCCGGATCGTCGCCCGCACCGGACCCGCCGTGTGCGGCCGGTGCTACGAGGTGCCGGAGGAGATGCGGGCCGAGGTCGCCGCCGTCGAACCGGCGGCGCACGCGGTGACGAGCTGGGGCACTCCGGCCCTCGACGTGAGCGCCGGGGTGCACGCGCAGCTCGAACGGCTCGGGGTGTGCGACCTGGCGCAGTCGCCGGTGTGCACCCGGGAGTCGAAGGACCACTTCTCGTACCGACGCGACCGCGCCACCGGGCGGCTCGCGGGCTATGTCTGGCTGGACTGATGGGGCATGACGGACCGTAAGAGCGAACTCGCCGGGAACCTGGCGAAGGTGGAAGAGCGCATCGCCGCCGCGTGCGAGGCCGCGGGCCGCCCCCGCGACGAGGTGACCCTGATCGTGGTCACCAAGACCTACCCGGCCGACGATGTGCGCATTCTCTCCGGACTCGGCGTGCGCCACGTCGCCGAGAACCGCGACCAGGACGCGGCACCGAAGGCCGCCGCCTGCTCGGATCTGCCGCTTTCGTGGCATTTCGTCGGCCAGTTGCAGACCAACAAGGTGCGGTCGGTGGTCGGTTACGCGGATGTCGTGCAATCCGTCGACCGCGCCAAGCTCGTCACGGCCCTGTCGAAGGAGGCGGTGCGGGCCGGACGCGAGGTCGGCGTCCTGCTCCAGGTCGCCCTCGACGCGGGGGAGAGCGCGCGTGGCGAGCGCGGCGGCGTCGCGCCCGCGGGAATCGAAGAGTTGGCCGACCTCGTCGCCGGATCGGACGGGCTTCGGCTCGACGGCCTGATGACGGTGGCGCCGCTCACCGGCGAGTACGCCGGACGCCAACAGGCGGCGTTCGAGCACCTCATGGATTTGTCGACCCACCTGCGCCGAGCCCATCCGGCTGCGAACATGGTTTCCGCAGGGATGAGTGCGGACCTCGAACAGGCCGTGGCCGCCGGAGCGACACATGTACGCGTCGGCACCGCGGTACTCGGAGTCCGACCCAGGCTCGGGTAACGTCGCCAAGAAGTCGGACCACAGCAGAAAATATGGTCATTACCGCCGAAAGGCGGAGGCAACGACCTTGTGGATCGCAGGCATTTGGCAGTCGTCAGCCGATCCACCACAGAGCGGAGGACTCAGAGCATGGCCGGCGCGATGCGCAAGATGGCGGTCTACCTCGGCCTCGTGGAGGACGATGGGTACGACGGCCGGGGCTTCGACCCCGACGACGACTTCGAACCCGAACTGGACCCGGAGCCCGAGCGGGACCACCGGCGGCACGAACCGGTGCACCAGTCACATGGTTCACATCAGCCGCAAAGGGACGAAGAGGTAAGAATCGTCCAACCGCCCGTGCAGCGCGAGCCGGTGCCCCGTTCCGCTTCGCTCGGGGCGGAATCGGGCCGCCCGGCGCGCATCGCGCCCGTGGCATCCATCACACAAGAACGCGCAAGCCTGGAAAAGAGCGCACCGGTCATCATGCCCAAGGTCGTGTCCGAACGAGAGCCCTACCGGATCACCACACTTCACCCCCGGACCTACAACGAGGCCCGTACCATCGGGGAACACTTCCGTGAGGGCACGCCGGTGATCATGAATCTCACTGAGATGGATGACACAGATGCGAAGCGACTTGTCGACTTTGCGGCCGGTTTGGTGTTTGGTCTTCACGGCAGTATCGAGCGGGTGACGCAGAAGGTGTTCCTGCTGTCTCCTGCTAACGTCGATGTCACGGCGGAGGACAAGGCCCGCATCGCAGAGGGCGGGTTCTTCAACCAGAGCTGAGACGCACGACCGGTTAGAGCAAGAGCACGGATCCGAGGGCGGGTCCGAAAGATGGTTCAGGGGAGAGGGAAGCACAGGGATGAGCGTGTTCCTGGATGTCGTCTACATCGCGTTGATGTGCTTCCTCATCGTGCTCATCTTCCGGTTGGTCATGGACTACGTCTTCCAGTTCGCCCGCTCGTGGCAACCCGGCAAGGCGATGGTGGTCGTTCTGGAGGCCACCTACACTGTCACCGATCCACCGTTGAAGCTTCTGCGGCGGTTCATCCCGCCGCTGCGTCTCGGGGGCGTGGCGCTCGACCTGTCCTTCTTCGTACTGATGATCATCGTCTACATCCTGATCTCGATCGTGAGCCGGCTGTGAGCGATGAGAGAGATACGGGCTTGCCGAATGCCGACGACTACGTTGAGGTGAAGAGATGCCGTTGACCCCTGAGGACGTGCGGAACAAGCAGTTCACGACCGTCCGCCTCCGAGAAGGCTATGACGAGGACGAGGTCGATGCCTTCCTCGACGAGGTCGAAGCCGAACTGACCCGGCTGCTCCGCGAGAACGAGGACCTGCGCGCCAAACTGGCCGCGGCGACGCGCGCGGCTGCGCAGAACCAGCAGAACATGCGCAAGCCCCCGGAACCGCCGCAGGATCAGCAGCCCCCGCAGCATCAGGGGCACCCGCAGCAGCAGGGCATGCCGCAGCAGGGCATGCGAGGTCCCGGCGCTCCGGTGCCCGCCGGCATATCGGGCCCGCCGCAGCAGCAGATGGGTGGCCCCATGGGTGGCCCGCCCCAGCTGCCGAGCGGTGCCCCGCAGTTGCCCGCCGGCCCCGGCGGACAGGGCGGCCCGCAGGGTCCCGGCCCGATGGGTCAGGGTCCGGGGCCGATGGGCCAGGGCCCGGGTCCGATGCAGGGCCAGATGGGTCCCGGTCCGATGGGCGGCCCCATGGGCGGTCCGCAGGGCCCCGGTGGCCCCGGCATGCCCGGTCAGGGTGGTCCCGGCGGCGACAGTGCCGCCCGTGTCCTCTCGCTGGCCCAGCAGACCGCCGACCAGGCGATCGCCGAGGCCCGCTCCGAGGCCAACAAGATCGTGGGCGAGGCGCGTTCGCGTGCCGAGGGTCTGGAGCGGGACGCCCGTGCCAAGGCCGACGCCCTAGAGCGGGACGCGCAGGAGAAGCACCGCGTCGCGATGGGCTCGCTGGAGTCCGCTCGCGCCACGCTGGAGCGCAAGGTCGAGGACCTGCGCGGCTTCGAGCGCGAGTACCGGACGCGGCTGAAGTCGTACCTGGAGTCGCAGCTGCGTCAGCTGGAGACCCAGGCGGACGACTCGCTCGCCCCGCCGCGTACTCCCGCGACGGCTTCGCTGCCGCCGTCCCCGGCGCCCTCGATGGCTCCGGCCGGTGCGAGTGCGCCGTCCTACGGTGGCAACCAGTCGATGGGCAGCGGGCCGGGGCAGTCCGGTCCGTCCTACGGCGGGCAGCAGCAGATGTCGCCGGCGATGACCCAGCCGATGGCGCCGGTGCGGCCGCAGGGGCCGTCGCCGATGGGGCAGGCGCCTTCGCCTATGCGGGGGTTCCTGATCGATGAGGACGACAACTGAGTTGTAGTACGGCGTAGCCTCTGGCGGCGTTCAGGGCGGGCCCCGGGTTTCTTACCCGGGGCCCGCCCTTGTTGTCTGCGCGGGTTGTTGGTGCGGGGTGTTGGGGTGGGCCGGGGGTGGGTGTCGCGGCCCGGCGTTGCGGGGTGCCGCTGCGCCCACCCGTGCCGCCCCAGCGGCACGATTGCCCGCAGCTAGGGCGACGGTACGACGAAAGGCCCGGCTCCCTCTGGTTGAGGGGCCGGGCCTTTGCTGTGCTTCTTACTGCTTGCGCAGGCGGAAGGTGAGGGTCAGGCCCTCGTCCGTGAACGGGGTGCCGTACGTGTCGTCTGCCTCGGTCTGGGCGAAGTCCGTTGCGAGGACCTCGTCGGCGATCAGGCCGGCGTGCTCCGTGAGCGCGGCGGCCGTCGCCGGGTCCGTGGCCGTCCAGCGCAGCGCGATGCGGTCGGCGACGTCCAGGCCGCTGTTCTTGCGGGCCTCCTGGATCAGGCGGATCGCGTCACGGGCCAGGCCCGCACGGCGCAGCTCCTCCGTGATCTCCAGGTCGAGGGCGACCGTCGCACCCGAGTCGGAGGCGACCGACCAGCCCTCGCGCGGCGTCTCCGTGATGATCACCTCGTCGGGAGCGAGGGCGACCGTCTCCCCGTCGATCTCGACCGACGCCGTGCCCTCGCGCAGCGCGAGGGACAGCGCGGCGGCGTCCGCGGCGGCGACCGCCTTGGCGACGTCCTGGACGCGCTTGCCGAACCGCTTGCCCAGCGCACGGAAGTTGGCCTTCGCCGTCGTGTCGACCAGGGAGCCGCCGACCTCGCTCAGCGACGCGAGGGACTCGACGTTCAGCTCCTCCGTGATCTGCGCGTGCAGTTCGGGGGAGAGGGTGTCGAAGCCCGACGCGGCGATCAGCGCGCGGCGCAGCGGCTGCCGCGTCTTGACGCCCGACTCCGCGCGCGTGGCGCGGCCCAGTTCGACCAGGCGGCGCACCAGCACCATCTGCTTCGACAGCTCCGGGTCGATCGCCGACAGGTCGGCCTCCGGCCAGGAGGACAGGTGCACCGACTCCGGGGCGCCCGGGGTGACCGGCACGACCAGGTCCTGCCAGACCCGCTCCGTGATGAACGGGGTCAGCGGGGCCATGAGCCGGGTGACCGTCTCGACGACCTCGTGCAGCGTGCGCAGCGCGGCCTTGTCGCCCTGCCAGAAGCGGCGGCGCGAGCGGCGGACGTACCAGTTGGACAGGTCGTCGACGAACGCGGACAGCAGCTTGCCGGCGCGCTGGGTGTCGTAGCTCTCCAGGGCCTGCGTCACCTGGTCGGTGAGCGCGTGCAGTTCGGACAGCAGCCAGCGGTCCAGCACCGGGCGCTCGGCCGGGGCCGGGTCGGCCTCGCTCGGCGCCCAGCCGGAGGTGCGGGCGTACAGGGCCTGGAAGGCGACCGTGTTCCAGTAGGTGAGGAGCGTCTTGCGGACGACCTCCTGGATGGTGCCGTGGCCGACGCGGCGGGCCGCCCACGGGGAGCCGCCGGCCGCCATGAACCAGCGCACGGCGTCGGCGCCGTGCTGGTCCATCAGCGGGATCGGCTGGAGGATGTTGCCCAGGTGCTTGGACATCTTGCGGCCGTCCTCGGCGAGGATGTGGCCGAGGCAGACCACGTTCTCGTACGAGGACTCGTCGAAGACCAGGGTGCCGATCGCCATCAGCGTGTAGAACCAGCCGCGGGTCTGGTCGATGGCCTCGCTGATGAACTGGGCCGGGTAGCGGGACTCGAAGAGTTCCTTGTTCTTGTACGGGTAGCCCCACTGCGCGAACGGCATCGAACCCGAGTCGTACCAGGCGTCGATGACCTCGGGCACGCGCACCGCTTCGAGGGAGCAGCCCTCGTGGGTGCAGGTGAAGGTCACGTCGTCGATGTACGGGCGGTGCGGGTCGAGCGCGGACTGGTCGGTGCCGGTCAGCTCGGACAGCTCGGCGCGCGAGCCGACGACGGTGAGGTGATCGTCCTCGCAGCGCCAGATCGGCAGCGGGGTGCCCCAGTAGCGGTTGCGGGACAGCGCCCAGTCGATGTTGTTGTTCAGCCAGTCGCCGTACCGGCCGTGCTTGACCGAGTCCGGGAACCAGTTGGTCTTCTCGTTCTCCTGGAGGAGACGGTCCTTGATCGCCGTGGTGCGGATGTACCAGGACGGCTGCGCGTAGTAGAGCAGCGCGGTGTGGCAGCGCCAGCAGTGCGGGTAGCTGTGCTCGTACGGGAGGTGCTGGAAGAGCAGGCCGCGGGCGTCCAGGTCCTCGGTGAGCTGCTCGTCGGCCTTCTTGAAGAAGACGCCGCCGACCAGCGGGAGGTCCTCCTCGAAGGTGCCGTCCGGGCGGACCGGGTTGACGACCGGCAGGCCGTAGGAGCGGCAGACCTTGAGGTCGTCCTCACCGAAGGCGGGGGACTGGTGGACGAGGCCGGTGCCGTCCTCCGTGGTCACGTAGTCCGCGTTCACCACGTAGTGCGCGGGCTCCGGGAACTCGACCAGCTCGAAGGGGCGCTGGTACGTCCAGCGCTCCATCTCCGCGCCGGTGAAGGTCTGGCCGGTGGTCTCCCAGCCCTCGCCGAGGGCCTTCTCCACCAGCGGCTCGGCGACGACCAGCTTCTCCTCGCCGTTCGTCGCGACGACGTAGGTGACGCCGGGGTGCGCGGCGACCGCGGTGTTGGAGACCAGCGTCCAGGGGGTGGTCGTCCAGACCAGCAGCGCGGCCTCGCCGGCCAGCGGGCCGGAGGTCAGCGGGAAGCGGACGTAGACGGAGGGGTCGACGACCGTCTCGTAGCCCTGCGCCAGCTCGTGGTCGGACAGGCCGGTGCCGCAGCGGGGGCACCAGGGGGCGACGCGGTAGTCCTGGACCAGCAGGCCCTTGCCGAAGATCTCCTTCAGCGACCACCACACCGACTCGACGTACTCCGGGTCCATCGTCCGGTAGGCGTCGTCGAGGTCGACCCAGTAGCCCATGCGGGTCGTGAGCTCGGCGAAGGCGTCGGTGTGCCGGGTCACGGACTCGCGGCACCTGGCGTTGAACTCGGCGATGCCGTACGCCTCGATGTCCTGCTTGCCGGAGAAGCCCAGCTCCTTCTCCACCGCCAGCTCGACCGGCAGACCGTGGCAGTCCCAGCCGGCCTTGCGGCCCACGTGGTACCCGCGCATGGTGCGGAAGCGGGGGAAGACGTCCTTGAAGACGCGCGCCTCGATGTGGTGCGCTCCGGGCATGCCGTTGGCGGTGGGCGGGCCCTCGTAGAACACCCACTCGGGGCGGCCCTCGGACTGCTCCAGGCTCTTGGCGAAGATCTTCTGCTCACGCCAGAAGTCGAGCACCGCGTGTTCGAGCGCGGGCAGGTCGACCTGGGCGGGCACCTGGCGGTACTGCGGCTGCGTATTCAACGAGCTTCCTCCGGCGGACGTGCTGCCTTCCGTCGGAGGGACGAGAGCGAGGCTCCCGCGGTACCACCCTCCTTGGCTTCCCGGTGCGTCGTGTGCGCCGGTGAGCCCCCTCATTGGGGTCGCGAACCGGGTCTACTCGCCGTGACCTCTCGGTCACCGCTTTCTTCCGGCGGCTCCGGGGTGATCTTCGCGTCGCGCTCGCCCCCGGGCTCACACCGTCCCCGGGTCGCTCTGGGCTGCGTACGCCGCTACTCGTCCCCATCCACGCTTTTCGCTCCGCCCAGTGTACGGCGCCGCGCGGACGGCGGCCGACCGGTTTAGCGGCGGACGGGACTGACCCGAATGCCGGGCTCCGGCGTCCGGCCCCCGGCGGGCCCGGCCGGGAGCGGGACCGGCGGATTACCCGGCGGGGAGCTGGGCACAACGCATGCATGCTCGACACGCGGCGCGTGGTGGGCGGTGGACCGGGCGGCGTGCCCCGTTGCCGCGGGACCCGAGTCGATTTATCGTCCCAGCACGATTCGCGAGCAAGATCACAATATGTGAAGGGGCCGCGGCCATGGTGGCGAAGAAGACCGCCGTAGAGCAGTCGGAGGCGACTGCGCCGAAGTCCGCTGCCGGGAAGACGACGGCCAAGCGGGCGACGGCCGCGGAGAAGAAGACCGCGTCGGCGAAGAGCACCGCGAAGAAGGCCGCGGCGAAGAAGAGCCCGGTGAAGAAGAGCACGGCCAAGAAGAGCACGGCGAAGCAGGCGGGCGCGGCCGAGGCCGCGGAGCAGACGGGAGCCACGACGGTGGTTGCGAAGAAGACTCCTGGCACGGCCACGGCGGCCAAGTCCGCGGTTCCGAAGGCGCGCGGCGTCGCCGCAGAGCCCGGCGACCTCGCGGTACGCCCCGGCGAGGACCCCTGGACCCCGGCGGAGGTCGAGGAGGCCCGCGGGGAACTCCAGTCCGAGGCGGACCGGCTGCGCACCGAGATCGACCAGTCGGAGCGGTCCCTTCAGGGCCTGATGCGGGACTCCGGGGACGGCGCCGGCGACGACGAGGCGGACACCGGCACCAAGAACATCACGCGCGAGCACGAACTGGCGCTGGCCGCCACCGCGCGCGACGTGCTCACCCAGACCGAGCGCGCCCTCGAACGCCTCGACGCGGGCACCTACGGCCTGTGCGAGAACTGCGGCGAGCCCATCGGGAAGGCGCGCATGCAGGCCTTCCCGCGGGCCACCCTGTGCGTCGAGTGCAAGCAGAAGCAGGAACGCCGGTACTGAGCCGCGGCCGGGGCCGGGGCGTGCCGTACCCTCGTCCTCAGTCAGGTACCTAGGCTGAGGGACTCACGTGGCAGAGGCGGAGCGCATCATCGGTACGCCGGACACCCCGGACGCGGCGGGGGACGGGCAGGAGCGGTCCGACGCCGAGCAGGCACGGCCGCCGGAGCGCCCCCGGGGCAGGCGCCGGATCGCCGTGCTGTTCGCGGTCGCCGTGTTCGCGTACCTGCTCGACCTGGGCAGCAAGATGCTGGTGGTCGCCAAGCTGGAGCACCACGAGCCCGTGGAGGTCGTCGGGGACTGGCTGCGGTTCGCGGCGATCCGCAACGCGGGCGCGGCCTTCGGCTTCGGCGAGGCCTTCACCGTCATCTTCACGGTGATCGCGGCCGCCGTCATCGTCGTGATCGCCCGCCTCGCGCGCAAGCTGTACAGCCTGCCGTGGGCGATCGCGCTCGGCCTGCTGCTCGGCGGGGCGCTCGGCAACCTCACCGACCGGATCTTCCGCTCGCCCGGCGTCTTCGAGGGCGCGGTCGTGGACTTCATCGCCCCCAAGCACTTCGCCGTGTTCAACCTCGCCGACTCGGCGATCGTCTGCGGCGGCATCCTGATCGTGCTCCTCTCCTTCCGCGGCCTGGACCCGGACGGGACCGTCCACCGGGACTGAGCGCCCCGTGCCGGACGGGCGTGCGGGAGTGTCCGCCCCGTCCGGCATACTCGACGGGTGAGCACGCTTCCCGAGATCCGTACCCTGCCCGTGCCCGACGGCCTGGAGGGCGAGCGCGTCGACGCCGCCATCTCCCGCATGTTCGGCTTCTCCCGTACCAAGGCCGCGGAGCTCGCCGCGGCGGGCAAGGTGCAGGTCGACGGATCGGTGGTCGGCAAGTCCGAGCGCGTCCACGGCGGCGCCTGGCTGGAAGTCGAGATGCCGCAGGCGCCCGCGCCGGTGCAGATCGTCGCCGAGCCCGTCGAGGGCATGGAGATCGTGCACGACGACGAGGACGTGGTCGTCATCGTCAAGCCGGTCGGCGTCGCCGCCCACCCGTCCCCGGGCTGGAACGGCCCGACCGTCATCGGGGGCCTCGCCGCCGCCGGGTACCGCATCTCCACCTCCGGCGCCGCCGAGCGCCAGGGCATCGTGCACCGCCTCGACGTGGGCACCTCGGGCCTGATGGTGGTGGCGAAGTCGGAGCGGGCGTACACCTCGCTCAAGCGCCAGTTCAAGGAGCGCACGGTCGACAAGCGCTACCACACGCTCGTGCAGGGCCACCCCGACCCGACCAGCGGCACCATCGACGCCCCCATCGGCCGCCACCCCCAGCACGACTACAAGTGGGCGGTCACCGCCGAGGGCAAGCCCTCCGTCACGCACTACGACCTGATCGAGGCGTTCCGCGCCGCGTCCCTGCTCGACGTGAAGCTGGAGACCGGCCGCACCCACCAGATCCGCGTCCACATGGCCGCCCACCGCCACCCCTGCGTCGGTGACCTCACCTACGGCGCCGACCCGACCCTCGCCAAGCGGCTGGGCCTGACCCGCCAGTGGCTGCACGCCGTACGGCTCGGCTTCGAGCACCCCGGCACCGGCGACTGGGCCGAGTTCGCCAGCGACTACCCGGCGGACCTCCAGCAGGCCCTGGACCGGGTCCGCGAGGAGACCTACGTATGAGCACCCCCGCCTACCAGGTGCGCGTCGCCGACGACCCGGCCGACCGGGAGGCGTGCTTCGCGGTGCGCAAGGACGTCTTCGTCGCCGAGCAGAAGGTCCCGGAGGACATCGAGTACGACGCGTACGACGCCGGCGCCGTGCACGTCCTCGCGGTCCGGGAGGACGGCGTGCCGCTCGGCACCTCGCGGCTGCTGCACGGCGCGGCCGCCGCGGCGAAGAACGGCGACGGGGACCCGGCCGTCGGGTCCCTCGGACGGCTCGCCGTCGTCCGGGACGCCCGCGGACTGGGCGTCGGGGCCGCGCTGGTGCGCGCCGTCGAGGACACGGCACGCGCGCGGGGACTCACCGCCGTCGACCTGCACGCGCAGACGCACGCCCTGGGTTTCTACGAGCGGCTGGGGTACCAGGCCTACGGACCGGAGTTCCCCGACGCGGGGATACCCCACCGGGCGATGCGGCGCGTCCTGTAGGAGCCGAGCCGGACCGGCTGGTGGGGCCGGTGGCATGGCAGGCTTGAGGCTCGCCGTGTGAACGCCCAGACCCCACCGGAGCGGTGACCGTGGATCAGTTGGCCCTGTTGTTCATGCTGCTGCTCGGGGCCCTGCTGAGCGTCCCCGTCGGGGACCGGCTCGGGCTTCCGGCGCCCGTCCTGATGACGGTCCTCGGCATCGTCCTGGCGCTGCTCGACTTCGTGCCCAACGTCGACATCCCGCCGGAACTCATCCTGCCCGCGCTGCTTCCGCCGCTGCTGTACGCGGCCGTGCGGCGCACCTCCTGGCGGCAGTTCGCGGCCAACAAACGCCCCATCTTCCTGCTGGCCGTCGCGCTGGTCTTCGTCACCACGGCCTGTGTGGCCACCGTGGCCCACGCGATCGTGCCGGGCCTGCCGGTCGCCGCCGCCTTCGCGCTCGGCGCGCTCGTGGCACCGCCCGACCCCGTGGCGGCGACCGCCGTCGCGGGCCGGCTGGGACTGCCGCGGCGCCTGGTGTCCATCCTGGAGGGCGAGGGCCTCTTCAACGACGTGACGGCCATCGTCCTCTACCACGTGGCCATCGCCGCGGCCGTCAGCGGTTCGTTCTCGCCCTGGCAGGCCGGGCTCGACCTGGTGCTGTCCGCCGTCGTCGCCGTCGCGGTGGGCCTCGCGCTGGGCTGGGCCGCCAACAAGCTCCTGGACGTGCTCGGTGACGCCACCCTGCAGATCGGGCTGACCCTGCTCGTGCCCTACCTGTCCTACGTGCTGGCCGAGGAACTCCACGGCTCCGGCGTCCTCGCCGTGCTCACCACCGCCATGTTCCTCGCCGAGTACGCCGTCGGCGCCGACGACGTGATGACCCGGCTCGCCGGCCACACCGTCTGGGACGTCGTCGACACCCTCGTCACCGGCGTCGCCTTCGGCCTGATCGGGCTGGAGCTGCACAACGCCCTCCAGACGGCCTCCGGGCGGTGGACCGAGCTGCTGGGCTGGGCCGGGGCGGTCGCCGGCGTGGTGATCCTCGTCCGGCTGGCGTGGCTGCTGCCGGCCACCTGGCTGACGCAGCGGCTGCACGCCCGGCGCGACCACGACGAGGACATCCCGACCAGCTGGCGGGAGACCGTCGTCATGTGGTGGTCCGGGATGCGCGGCGTCGCCTCGGTGGCGCTGGCCCTCGCCATCCCGCTGGAGACGGCGGACGGCTCCCCCTTCCCGAACCGGGAGGAGATCGTCTTCATCGCCTTCGGGGTGATCATGGTGACGCTGCTGCTCCAGGGCCTGACCCTGCCCTGGCTGGTGGGCAGGCTCGGGGTGCGGTCGAACACCGAGCGCGAGCAGGACTACGAGAAGGCGCTCGCCGTGCGCGCGGCGAAGGCGGCCAAGCAGCGGCTCAAGGAGATCGAGGCCGTCGAGGACCTGCCCGAGGAGCTGTCCGAGCAGATGCTGCGGCGGGCCTTCGACATCGGCATACGGATCAGCCCGGACATCGGCGACGAGGAACGGCGCGAGGCGCAGCTCCAGCGGGCCCGGCGGCTGAAGCGGATCCGCCGCATCCAGGGCGAGATGCTCAGCGCCGCCCGCCACGAGGTGCTGGCGGCACGCAGCGAGGCCGGAGCCGACCCGGAGATCGTCGACCGGGTGCTGCGCCACCTGGACGTCCGCAGCCTGCGCTGACCGGGCCGCCCGGGCGGCGCCCCCGGGTCACAGGGACTTGCGCGACTGGTGCGGGAAGCGGCGGACCTCCCCGTCCGGTGAGCGCCGGGCGTGCGGGAAGCCGTCGTGGCCGGGGCGCCGGTCCGCGTCCGAGGTGTTGACGCGGGGCAGGGCGTACGGGTGCTCGTCGGTCAGCCAGCGGATCATCTGCTCGCGCACCTCGACCCGCACCGTCCAGATGTCGTCCGCGTCCTTGGCCGTCACCAGCGCCCGCACCTGCATGGTGTTCGGGGTGGTGTCCGTGACGGTCAGGTTGTACGCCCGCCCGTCCCAGGCCGGGCAGCCGCGCAGGATGTCCCGCAGCCGCTCGCGCATCGCGTCCAGCGGGGCGGTGTGGTCGAGGTGCCAGTAGACGACGCCGGTCATCTGCGGGGTGCCCCGCGACCAGTTCTCGAACGGTTTGGACGTGAAGTACGACACCGGCATCGTGATCCGGCGCTCGTCCCAGGTGCGCACGGTCAGGAACGTCAGCGTGATCTCCTCGACGGTGCCCCACTCGCCGTTCACCACGACCGTGTCGCCGATGCGCACCATGTCGCCGAAGGCGATCTGAAGCCCCGCGAACAGGTTGCCCAGGGTGGACTGGGCGGCGACACCGGCGACGATGCCGAGGATGCCGGCCGAGGCCAGCAGGGAGGCGCCCGCCGTGCGCATCGCCGGGAACGTCAGCAGCATCGACGACACGGCGACGACGCCGACGACCGCGGAGACCACCCGCCTGATCAGCGACACCTGGGTGCGCACCCGCCGCACCCGGGCGGGGTCGCGCTGGGCGTGGGCGTGCGCGTAGCGGGAGTACGACGTCTCGACGACGGCCCCGGCGATCCGGATCACCAGCCAGGCCGCCGAGCCGATCAGCACCAGCGTCAGCGTGCGGCCGACCCCCTCGTGGTGCTCCGGGAACACCCGGGCCTCCACGTAGGTCCCTCTCAGCAGCGCCGTGCACAGCGCTACCTGGTAGGGGATGCGGGCGCGGCGCAGCAGCCCCCACAGGGGCGTCTCGGGGTGCCGTCCGTCGGCCTTGCGCAGCAGCAGGTCGGTGGCCCATCCGATGACCAGGGTCAGCAGGACGGAGCCGCCGACCACGATCAGTGGGCGGAGTATGGTCTCCATCCCTCGAACGTAACCGGAGCGGCCGGACGTGAACCTGTGACCTGTGTCCCGCCCCGGGCGCCGCCGCCCGTCGCGCTGTCACACCCGGCTGGCACCATGGCCTCATGAACATCGTGCTCTTTCACTCGACCCACGGCCTGAGGCCCGCGGTGCGGCAGGCCGCCGACCGCCTGCGCGACGCCGGGCACCAGGTCTGGACCCCGGACCTCTTCGAGGGGCGGACGTTCGGCACGGTCGAGGAGGGCATGGCGTACCAGGACGAGGCGGGCCGGGAGGAGCTGCTGAAGCGGGCCGTGCTGGCCGCCGCGCCCTACTCGGAGCGCGGGCTGGTGTACGCCGGGTTCTCGCTCGGCGCCTCCGTCGCCCAGACCCTCGCCCTCGGCGATCACCGGGCCCGCGGGCTGCTGCTCCTGCACGGCACCTCGGACATCGCCGCCAACGCGTCGGTGGACGACCTGCCGGTGCAGCTGCACGTCGCCGAGCCGGACCCGTTCGAGACGGACGACTGGCTCAGCGCCTGGTACCTCCAGATGGGCCGGGCCGGCGCCGACGTCGAGGTGTACCGGTACGCGGGCGCGGGACACCTCTACACCGACCCCGACTCGCCGGACTACGACGAGGAGGCGGCCGAGGCCACCTGGCGGGTGGCGCTCGGCTTCCTCGACTCGCTGGGGCGGGAGGACGCGGACGCGCCTCAGACGGGGGAGTAGACCCGCTCGACGCGCTGCGTGCCGCTGCGCGTGCGGTAGGAGCGCGCCCACGTGGAGCGGGCCTGCGGGTCGGTGCGGTCGGAGACGACGTAGTAGTCCATCTGCGCCCGCTCGGCGGTGACGTCGAGGACGCCGTAGCCGTGCCGGTCGGTGTCGACCCAGTGGACGTGCCGGTTGGCGGCCCGGATGACCGGCGCGGCGACGGCCGACACGGTGCCCTCGGGCACCTTGACGATGTCGTCGAGGTTGTCGGAGGTCACCGAGGTGACGACGAACTCGGTGGCCGCCGAGCCGGACAGCGGGTACGTGGCGGCGTTGTACGGCACGTCGTTGGCCCACGCCATGTGGATGTCGCCGGTGAGGAACACGGTGTTGCGGATCGCGTTGGCGCGCAGGTGGGCCAGCAGTTCGCGGCGGTCGTCGGTGTAGCCGTCCCACTGGTCGGTGTTGAGGGCGAGGCCCTCCCTCGGCAGGCCGAGCAGTTCGGCGAGCGGCCTCAGCAGCTCGGCGGGGAGCGAGCCGACCGCGAACGGCGACATCATCACCGGGTTGCCGACCAGCCGCCAGGCCGTGTCGGAGGCCTTCAGGCCGGTCTTGAGCCAGTCGAGCTGGGCGCGGCCGGTCAGGGTGCGGTCCGGGTCGTCGACGTCGCCGTTGCCGAGGGCCACCTGCTGCGAGCGGAACGAGCGCAGGTCGAGGAGCGACAGGTCGACGAGCTTGCCGAAGCGCAGCCGGCGGTAGGTGGTGCCGGCGATCGCCGGGCGTACCGGCATCCACTCGAAGTAGGCCTGCTTCGCGGCGGCCTGACGCGCCGTCCAGGCGCCCTCGGCGCCCTCGGTGTGGTTCTCGGCGCCGCCCGACCAGGTGTCGTTGGCGAACTCGTGGTCGTCCCAGATGGCCACCACGGGCGCCACCGCGTGCAGCGCCCGCAGGTCGGGGTCGGTCTTGTACCGGCCGTGCCGGGTCCGGTAGTCGGCGAGGGTGACGATCTCGTGGGTGGGCGCGTGCTGCCGTACGACGGTGTCGCGGGTGCCGTACTCGCCGGTGCCGTACTCGTAGATGTAGTCGCCCAGGTGCAGCCAGGCGTCCAGGTCGCCGCGCGCCGCGAGATGCCGGTACGAGGAGAAGTGGCCGGCCTCCCAGTTGGCGCAGGAGACCACGCCGAAGCGCAGGCCCGTGACGGCCGCGTCGGCCGCGGGGGCGGTCCGGGTGCGGGCGACGGCGGAGTCGGTGGGGCCCGCGGAGAAGCGGTACCAGTAGTCCGTGGCGGGGGCGAGGCCCCGGATGTCGGCCTTGACCGTGTGGTCGGAGGCGGCGGTCGCGGTGAGGGACCCCTTGGCGACGATGTTCGTGAGCGCCTTGTCGGTGGCGACGACCCAGCTCACCTCGGTGTCCGGGCCGATGCCGGAACCGGGTACGGCCTCGGGCACCGGTGTCACCCGGGTCCACAGCAGGACGCCGTCGGGCAGCGGGTCGCCGGAGGCGACGCCGTGCAGGAAGGCGGGGGCCGCGTCGGCGGCACCGGCGGGCAGCGCGGCGGCGAGCGGCGCGGCGAGGACGGCTCCGGCCGCCGCGGCCTTGACGACCGCCCGGCGGCTGGGCGCGCGGGAACCGGCGCGCTCGGCTGTCGAGGGAAGGGTCTCATCGGATGATCTGTGTCGACTGGTCACGGCCGATCAGGTTACTGATCGGTATGCGCGCGAGCGGGCGAACTCGCAAAAGTTCGCCCGCTCGTCGACTGCCCGGTTCCCCGGGTTACTTGGAGACGCCCGCGTCCTTGAGCGCCTTCTGCCAGTCGTCGGCCGTGCTCGGGTTCTCGATCACCTTGTCGTTGATCTTGATGGTCGGGGTCGACCGGACGCCCTCGGAGTCGTCGAAGGACTTGCTCATGCGCATCGCCCACGCGTCGTAGGTGCCCTGCTTCACGGCGTCCTGGAACTTCTTGTTGTTCTTCAGGGCGTCGACCGTGTTCGCCACCTTGATCAGGTAGTCGTCCTTCGCGAAGTCGTCGGACGTCTCCTCCGGGTGGTACTCGGCGGAGTACAGCGCGGTCTTGTAGTCGAGGAACGCGTCCGTGCCGACGTTCAGCGCGGCGCCGAGCGCGCTGAGGGCGTTCTTCGAGCCCTCGCCGCTGAGGTTGCCGTCGAGGAAGGTGCCGATCGTGAAGGACAGCTTGTAGTCGCCGTCCTCCATGCCCTTGTTGATGGTCTCGCCGAGGTTCTGCTCCAGGGAGGCGCAGGCCGGGCAGCGCGGGTCCTCGTAGAGGTGGATCACGTTGTCCGTCTTTGAGTCGCCCGCCACGATGGTGGTGCCGTCCTTGCCGGAGGTGTTGGCCGGGGCCACCACCTTCGCCTCGGCGGCCTTCTCCCACCCGGTGGGCTTGTTCATCTGCACGACGGCGTAGCTGATGCCGCCGGCTATCGCCAGGATGCCGACGACGGAGCCGGCCACGATGGCCTGCCGCTTGGCCTTGTCGCGCTTGGCCTGGCGCTCGCGCTCCTCGCGCAGGCGCTCACGGGCCGCCGTCTTCGCCGCCTGGCTGTTCCGCTTGCTCATGGTGGTGTTCTCTCCGGGGACGCGCACACGGGGGTGTGCGGAATGGGTTCTGGGGCTGGCTGTCGGCGCTCGGTGACCGAGGGGTCACACGAGAGCGGGCGACAGCGGTGGCCCGCGCCGTCCCAGGGAGTGCGTGAGGATCCGCTCGCGGGCGCCCGTGGTGCGGCGGGCCGCCGGGGCCGGGCGGCGCACCGCCGGGGTCCGGCGGACGGCCACGGCCGCGACGGCGAGCAGCAGCG